>JACIWQ010000029.1 GCA_014360895.1 Thermoflexales bacterium
GGTAGGGGTGAGGGCCCTACTCATACACCTTCTCCTCCGTCTGTTCCGCCTCCGGCGCGTCGGCCTCCACGTCCCGGACGTCGGGGCGGGGAGCTAGGACTTCCCGGTAGTACTCGTGCTGGATGATGAGGTCCATAATCTCGTTGGTCCCCGTCCAGATCATAATGAGCCGGGCGTCCCGCAGCAGCCGCTCTATGGGGTAGACGCTGGTGTAGCCGATGCCGCCGACGACCTGCATGGCGTGGTTGATGACCTGCCATGCGGCCTCGGTGGCGAACTTCTTGGCCTCGGAGACCAGGCGGCGGGTGCGGTTGGGGTCGTCCCCGGCGTCTATGCAGCGGGCCGCGCTGTAGACCAGGCCCCGGGCGGCGTCCAGCAGGGTGATGGAGTCGGCGATTTTGAAACTGACGGCCTGGAAGCGGCGGATTTTCTCGCCGAAGGCCTTGCGGCGGTCGGAGTAGCGGGCGGCGACCTCCAGCGCGGCCCGGCCCATCCCGATGGCCCCCGCCGCGCTGGTCATTCGTTCGGGGATCATCATCCGGTAGAAAATCTCCGCCGCGCCGTTCTCCGGGCCGACCAGGTTCTCCACCGGGACCCGCGCGTCCCGGAAGACGACCCGTCCGGTGCCGCCGCCGCGAGTGCCCAGCAGGCCGTAGAGGTAGGCCACGTCCACCCCCGGCCCCCGCTCCACGATGAACGCGCTGATGCCCTGGTGGGGTGGGGCGGTGGGGTCGGTGCGGGCGTAGACCAGGAAGAAATCGGCCTCCGCCGCGCCGACGATGAACCGCTTCTGTCCCCGCAGGATGTAACAATCCCCTTCCCGGCGGGCCTCGGTGGTGGTGCCGAAGAAGTCGGAGCCGCCCCGGGGTTCGGTGAGGGCCTCGGCGGCGATTTTCTCCCCGGAGATGAGGGGGCGCAGCCAGCGCTCCTTCTGCTCGGGGGTGCCGAAGACGTTCAGCGCCTCGCCCACGATGCTGGGCATCACGTAGGCACAGGCCAGCGCGGTGCCCAGGACGCCGACCTCCTCAATGGCGATGATTTCGTCCTCCCAGCCCAGGCCCCGTCCGCCGTATTCGGGCGGAAACCGGAGCCCCAGCAGGCCCCGCCGTCCGGCCTCCCGGACGAACTCCCGCGGGTAGCGGACGCGGTCGGCGTCCATATCCAGGATCAGTTGCTTGGGCACGCTACGGACGAATTCTCGCACTTCGTCCCGCAGCGCACGCTGTTGGGGGGTGAGCATAGCGTCTTGCACGGTGTGCCTCCGAGTGAAAAGTGAAAAGTGAAACGTGAAACTTGAAACGTGAAACGTGAAACGTGAAACTGAGTTCAGGCCCGCAGTTTCTCCAGCACTTCCCGCAGTCGCTCCGGCCAGCCGCGCGTCAGCGGCAGGTAGACAGCTTGCCGACCGACATGGGCCAGGTCGCCCAGGCGGCGCTGCAACCGTTCCCGCGCCGGGCCATCCAGCCCGGCCATCTGCAGGGTCAGGCCGCCGTTCTCGGCGATGATGCGGGTCACGCCCGCCTCCCGGGCCAGCACCTTCAGCCGCAGGCCCAGGAAAAGGTTGCGGACCGGAGCGGGCGGCGGGCCGAACCGGTCCGCCAGTTCCGCCTCCATTTCGGCAATCTGCTGCTCATCGGTCAGGGCCGCCAGGCGCCGGTAGAGGCGCAGGCGCAGGTGCTCGTCGGGGATGTAGTCCGATGGCAGGCCCATAGAGAGCGGCAGGTCTATGTGGATGCTGCTCAGCGGCTCCGGCGGCGGGGGGTGTCCCTCCCGCCGGGCCCGTAGTTCCTCCACCGCGCGCGCCAGCAGGCGCGTATAGAGGTCAAACCCAATCGCCGCAATGTGCCCGCTCTGACGGGTGCCCAGGATTTCTCCCGCCCCGCGCAGTTCCAGGTCCCGCATCGCAATGGAGTAGCCCGCGCCCAGGTCGCTGAACTCCCGAATCGTCTCCAGCCGCTGGCGCGCGTCCTCCGTCAGACGGCCCGGGGAGTGCAGGAAGTAGGCGTAGGCCCGCCGGGCCCCCCGTCCCACCCGACCCCGTAACTGGTAGAGTTGTGCCAGTCCGAACCGCTCCGCCTGTTCCACAATCAGGGTGTTGGCATTGGGGATGTCCAGCCCGCTCTCAATGATGCTGGTGCATAGGAGGACGTCCACCTCTCCGGCGACGAAGCGGAGCATGGTCTCCTCCAGTTCCCGCTCCGGCATCTGCCCATGGGCGACGGCGACCCGGGCCTCCGGGACCAGTCGCTCCAAGTGACGGCGGACGCCCTCTATGGTCTGCACCCGGTTGTGGACGTAGAAGACCTGCCCGGAGCGCTCCAGTTCCCGCAGGATCGCCCGTCGGACCAACTGCGCGTCGTACGGGCCCACGTAGGTGGCTACGGGGAGCCGCTCCTCCGGCGGCGTCTCTATGATGCTGATGTCCCGGACACCGGTCAGGGAGAGGTAGAGGGTGCGGGGGATGGGGGTGGCCGTCATCGTCAGGACGTCCACCTCCGTCCGCAGTTTCTTCAGCCGCTCCTTGTGGGTCACGCCGAAGCGCTGCTCCTCGTCTATGATGACCAGTCCCAGGTCTTTGAAGGCGACGTCTTTCTGGAGGAGACGGTGGGTGCCGATGACGATGTCCACCGTCCCGTCCCGCAGGCCCTCCAGGATGCGGGCCTGTTCGGCGGGGGTGCGGAATCGGGAGAGGTGCTCCACGACGACGGGGAAGGGGGCCAGGCGGTGGCGGAAGGTGGTATAGTGCTGCTGGGCCAAGACGGTGGTGGGGACGAGAACGGCCACCTGTTTGCCGTCCATGACAGCTTTGAAGGCGGCACGCAGGGCGACTTCCGTCTTGCCATAGCCGACGTCGCCGCAGATGAGACGGTCCATGGGGCGGGGGCGCTCCATGTCGGCCTTGACCTCGGCGATGGCCCGGGCCTGGTCGGGGGTCTCCACGTAGGGGAAGGCGGCCTCCAGTTCCGCCTGCCAGGGGGTATCGGGGCTGAAGGCGTGGCCGGGGGCCAGTTCCCGTGCCGCGTAGAGTTGGAGCAGTTCCCGCGCCACTTCCTCCACAGCCCGGCGGGCGCGCGCCTTCACCTGGCCCCACTCGGCGCTGCCCAGGCGGCTGAGAGCGGGGGGCGCCTCGTCCGTACCGACGTACCGGCTCAGCCGGTCGGCCTGGTAGATGGGGACGTAGAGCCGGTCCCGTCCGGCGTACTCCACCAGCAGGTACTCCCGCTCCTCGCCTTCCATTTTCAGGGTGACCAGCCCACGAAAGATGCCGATGCCGTAGTCTTCGTGGACGACGTAGTCGCCCGGGGTGAGGTCGGCGTAGAGGGATTCGGGGGCGACGCGGCGGCGGTAGAGGGGGCGGCGGGGTTCCGGCATCCGCCAGCCGAAGATTTCGGCGTCGGTGAGGAGCTTCACCCCTTCCCCGGCGGCCGCGCCGGCAGGGGGTGGGGTGAGGACAAACCCTTCCTCCAGGGAGCCGTGGACAAAGGTGAGGGGGTGGCGGGGAGACTCGGGGAGCCCCTCCGCCGGGAGGGTGGGGGCGTGGTGGTCGCTCCAGACCTCCGCCAGCCGCTGCGCCTGCCGGCTCACCACGACCACCCACTGGCCGGCGCGCAGGGCCCGCTCCATATCCTGCATCAGGTCGCCCAGGTTGCCGCCGTAGCGGGGGGCGGGGTGGAAACAGGCGGCCAGGTCGCCCGCCACCTCCTCCTCGCCGTGTCCCAGGACCAGGTGAGGGCGGTCGGTCAGCTGCTCCTGCCAGTCGTCCCAGGTCAGGTAGGGGATGGGGTAATCCGGGGGGATGAGGCCCTCCTCTTCGGCCGTCCGCCGCAGGTCCACCGCTTCCTCCTCCAGTTCCGCCCAGGCGTCCCGACACTCCGCCGGTTCGTCCACCGCCAGGAGTCCGTCGGCGGGCAGGTAGTCCAGCGGGGTGGCGGGGTGGGTGTAGAGGAGGGGCAGGTAGAATTCCAGGCCGGGGAAGGGGGTACTGGCCTCCAGGGCCTCCCGGTGGGCGGCCAGTTCCCCGGCGATTTCGGGGTAGCGCAGGCTGTCGGCCTGCGCGGCCACCTGCGCCGCGATACGCGGCCCATGGCGGGGGAGCGCTTCCCGCGCCGGGGGGACCGTCACCTCCTCCAGCCGGTCGGTGGAGCGCTGGGTGGCGGGGTCAAAGCGGCGGATGGACTCAATCTCCGGGCCGAAGAGTTCTATGCGGACGGGCGCGTCGTCGCCCGGGGGGAAGATGTCCAGGATGCCGCCCCGGTGGCTGAACTGGCCGGGCATCTCCACGACGCTGACGGGTTCGTAGCCCAGACCGGCCCAGCGGCGCAGGGTGGCCTCCAGGTCCAGGGTCTGGCCGACGCGCAGGGTGTGGGTGCCGGCGCGGAACTCCCGGACTGGCAGGGTGGGCTGCATCATAGCGCGGGCGGAGGCGACGACGACCAGGCCGGGGGGCGGGTCCAGGAGCGCGCGCAGGACGGCCATGCGCGCGGCGACGGTCTCGCGCGGCCAGGGGGCGCGCTCGTAGAAGAGGGTGGGCGGCTCAGGGAGCCGCAGGACCCGTGCCGGTTCCGGATGCCAGTCCAGCAGGGCCTGATGGAGCGCGCGCGCCCGCGCCACGCTCCCCGCGACCAGGAGGATGGGCCGTCCCAGGTCGCGGGCCAGCGCGGCGACCACCGCCGGACGGGCGGAGCGGAGGAGCCCCAGGGGCGGGGGAACATCCCCTGCCCGCAGTTCCTCCCGCAGTTGCCAGTAGGCCGGCAGGTCGCTCAGCCAGGAAAGGAGGCCGGAGACGGTCATCGGGCAAGATGCAAGATAGCAAGATGCAAGATAGCAAGATGCAGGATGGTGGTATCGTTTTATTGTACTACAGATTGTAGGCAGAGCAACGTCTGGGCGCCGGATGCAGCAGCGGCACTTGACAACTCGCCACTTTGCGATACAATAAAAGACAATCTTGCGGGGGGCCTCCTGAAACCACTCCACTCCCCTTTGCAAGAAATCCACGCCGGAGGAGGTGGGAGGAGGAGAAGAGTATATCCTTTCCCGAAACCGTCTCTATATCCACCATTTATCCCCGATATTCCACGAAGAAACGAAGGAGGAGAGAAATGGCTAAGCGCTCGTTCGCAATTCTCGCTGTATTGGTGGTGCTGGCCACTATGGTGGCGGCCTGCAAGCCCGCTCCCAAAGCCCTCAAAGTCGCCATCCTGGCTCCCCTGAGCGGTGATGTCGCCACCTTCGGTGCCTCCACCCGCGACGGTGCCTTGCTGGCGATTGAAGAGTGGAACGCCAAGGGCGGCGTCCTGGGGCGGCAGATTGAGGCCGTGGTGGAGGATAGCCAGTGCGAGGCGGAGCCCGCCGCCAGTGCGGCCAACAAGGTCATCAATCAGGACCAGGTGAAGTTCATCATCGGCGAGGTCTGCTCCAAGGCCTCTATCCCCGTCTCCGAGATTGCCACGGCCAACAAGGTCGTCCAGATCAGCCCCACCTCCACCAACCCCAAGGTGACGATTGATGAGGCGGGCAACGCCAAGCCGACCGTCTTCCGCGCCTGCTTCATTGACCCCTTCCAGGGCACGGTGGCGGCCACATTTGCCCTGAATAAACTGGGGGCCAAGACGGCGGCGGTCCTTCTGGACCAGGGCAACGACTATGTGCGGGGCCTGGCGGAGTTCTTCCGCGACGCCTTTGAGGCCGGCGGCGGCAAGGTGGTGGTCTGGGAGACCTACACCGCGGGCGACACCGACTTCACCGCCATCCTGACCAAGGTCAAGGACGCCAACCCGGACATTCTCTACCTGCCGGACTACTACTCCACGGTCAACGTCATTGCGGCGCAGGCCAACCAGATGGGTATCAAGGCGATCAAACTGGGCGGCGATGGCTGGGACTCCCCGAAACTGGACCAGGCAGCGCTGGCAGGCGGCTTCTTCACCAACCACTACTCCTCTGAGGACACCCGGCCGGTGGTCCAGGACTTCGTGAAGCGGTATCAGGCCAAGTACGGCTCGGTGCCGGACGCGCTGGCGGCCCTGGCCTACGACGCGGCCAACATCCTCTTCATGGCCATCCAGCAGGCCGGTACGGATGACCCGGTGAAGGTCGCCCAGGCGATGGAAAAGGGGACCTTCTCGGTGGTCTCCGGGGACATCACCTTTGACAACCAGCACAACCCCAAGAAGTGCGCCGTCCTCCTGGAGGTCAGCCCGGACAAGGTCTCCTACAAGGATACCGTCTGCCCGTAACAGCCGGAGGCGGCTGTTTACTGGCCGGGGAGCCGCCAAGGCTCCCCGGCCAATCTATCTACCAGGGGGTGAAATGAGTGTAACCGTAGAAGCCCGGCGGATAGAACAGCGGATGCTCCAGCGACGCAACGGGGTGGTCCTGAACCGGATCAGCCAGGTCGTGTTCGCCCTGGCAGGAATTTTGGTACTTTACGTCGTGGGCCGCGCGGCGGCGGCCAACCTCGGTGTCTTCTTCCAGCAGGTCCTGAACGGCTTCCAGTTGGGCTTCATCTACGCCCTCATCGCCCTGGGCTACACGATGGTCTACGGCATCGTGAAACTCATCAACTTCGCTCACGGCGACGTCTTTATGGTCGGCGCCTTCGTCAGTTTCTTCACCATCTCTCTGCTGAACCTGCACCAGTGGCCCCTGGCGGTCTGGCCCGGGATGAACCCAACGGCGGCGATGGTAATTGGGACCGTCACCGTGATTCTGGCCTCCATGCTGACCTGTGCGCTGCTGGCCGTAACAATGGAACGGTTCGCCTACCGTCCCCTGCGGGCCATGCCCCGCATCGCCGCGCTCATTACGGCCATCGGTGTGTCCTTCTTCCTAGAGTACTTTGGCGGGTTGCCCTTCGTCTTCACCAACAACTACATCACATACCCCCGCCCCTTTGAGGTATTTGTTCTGAATGCCGACATGGTTCCCCCTCTCTGGCTCGGCATCCTTTGGGGGATGTGTGGCATTGCGGCGATCGTGTATGGGATTCTCAAAGTACTGGGGAACCGGGGGAACGCCCGGGCCCAGGCCTGGCAACGCAACCCGTTCCTGCAATTCGGTATGCTCTTCGGCGGGTTTCTGGGAGTGGCGCTCACCATCATCTGGCTGACGCCCCGGCTGGTCCGCACTCACTTTGACCTGACCGCTTCCAACGCGATGCTCATCATTATGGGCATCTCGGTCATCCTGCTGGTGATTCTCCAATACATCGTCCGGTACACCCGGATCGGCAAGGCAATGCGGGCCTCCGCCTACGACAAACCGACCTCCCGGCTGATGGGGATCAACGTGGACATGGTCATTGCCGCCACCTTCGCGCTGGCGGGCAGTCTGGCAGGAGCTGGAGGTGTCCTCTACGCGACCGCCTATAACCGGATTCATCACCTGATGGGCATCATCCCCGGTCTCAAATCCTTCGTGGCGGCCGTCATCGGCGGCATCGGCAGCATTCCCGGGGCATTTGTGGGTGCTCTGACCATTGGACTGGTGGAAGTCCTCAGTGCCGGATTCATCTCTTCGCCAATGCGGGACGCCGTCGCGTTCTCGCTGCTCATCATCGTCCTGCTCATCCGGCCACAGGGCATCTTCGGCGAAGCGCCCGGTGAGAAGGTGTAGCAGAGAGGGTCGTCCTGAGGGGAGGCAAGATGCGACAACTCCTGCGGAATACAAACTTCACCTTTATCCTAGGGGCCGTACTGGTCTTCATAGTGGTCCAGGCCCTAATCAGCCTGGGGGTTCTCAATGCCTACTGGCAGGGCATCATCTTCTGGGGCGCGGCCATCACGATGGTCAGCCTGGGGCTTAACCTCATCTACGGCTTCAACGGCCAGTTCTCCCTGGGACAATTTGGCTTCTATGCCATCGGGGCCTACGCCTCTGCCGACATCACCTACCGCTGGGTGCGCAACGACCCGTCGGCGCTGGTCGTCGTCATTTTCGGCTCCATTCTGGCGCTGGCGTTGATGTTCGGAGTCAGCGCGTTCCTCCGCCGCTTCTACGGCGTCGCCACGCTGACCAAATTCCTTTTCAACTTCCTGGCCGCCGTCCTGGGCTTTTTCCTGGCAGTACGGTTTGTCAATCCGGCCATCGGGAAAGTAATCTACGCCGCGCTCAACGCCTTGCCCTCGGGAATCAGCCAGCAACTCATCTTCTTCCTGGCCCTGGTTGGGGGCGCCACGCTGGCGGGAATCGTCAGTTATCTCTTCGGCATCCCGGTGCTGGAACTCGGCTCCGACTACTTTGGCATCGCCACCCTGGGTTTCACCATCATCGTTAAAGTGCTCCTGGATAACACCGATACCATTCTTCCCTTCCCGGAGATGAAGGGCGCGCGGGGAATGGTCGGCATCCCCAAATGGACGACTTGGCCCTGGGTCTTTATCTGTTTCATGGCCGTTGTCCTGGTGATGCGAAACCTCATCCACTCCTCCACCGGTCGGGCCATCCTCTCCGTCCGGGAGGACGAACGGGCGGCGGAACTGGTCGGGATAGATACGGCCTCCCAGAAAATCCTGGCCTTCGTGGTCGGAAGTGTCTTCGCTGGTCTGGCCGGGGGCATCCGGGCCCACGACCTGGCTTTTCTCCACCCGACGACGTTCGGTTTTCTCCCATCCTTCAACCCCCTCATTATCATCGTGTTCGGCGGGCTGGGGAGCATGACCGGGACCATCATCACCGGCTTCTTCTGGATTTTCCTGCTGGAAGGCCTGCTGCGGCTCTATCTGCCGGAGGGGTTTGAGACCTGGCGGTTCGTCGTCTACCCGCTGGTCCTGCTCCTGATGATGCTCCTGCGTCCCCAGGGGCTAATGGGACGGTACGAGATTGCCTTCCTGCGCCGTCCCCTGCCCCCGCTGCGGGTGAAGGAGGCCTCGCCAGTCCAGGAAGTGATCCCCCAAGCCGGGGAGGTGACGGCATGAAGGGACGGCCTGAAAACCTGAGCCCAGAAGTAGAGGCCCGGCCCGTCATCCTGGAGATTGATGGGCTGACGCACTACTTTGACAGCCTGCGGGCGGTCCACGATTTCTCGGTTACTATCAAGGAGGGGGAACTGGTGGGACTCATCGGCCCCAACGGCGCCGGGAAGACCACCGTCTTCAACCTCATCACCGGCGTCTACCGGCCGACGGCGGGAAGCATCCGCTACGAGGGGGTCCAACTGATCGGCCTTCCCTCCCACGAGATTATCCAGATGGGCATCGCCCGCACGTTCCAGAACATCCGCCTCTTCGCCAACCTGACCGTTCTGGATAACGTGCTGATTGCCTACCATCCCCACTCCGGCTACGGGCTGGCCGATTCCATCTTCCGCTCCCGTCGGTTCCGGGAGCGAGAAAAGGCGATGATTGAGCGCAGCCAGGAGTTTCTGGAGATTTTCGGGCTGGCCGACCGCCAGAACGACATCGCCGGGAGTCTCCCCTATGGCCTCCAGCGGCGGCTGGAGATTGCCCGCGCGCTGGCGACCCAGCCCCGTCTCCTGCTCCTGGACGAACCGGCGGCGGGGATGAACCCGCAGGAGATTGACCAGTTGATGGAACTGATTCACTTCATCCGGGACCGCTTCCAGTTGACCATCTTCCTGGTGGAGCACCGGATGCGGCTGGTGATGAACATCTGCGAGTGGATCACGGTGATGGACTTCGGCGAAATCATCGCCCGGGGAAAGCCGGAGGAAGTGCGGGGCAACCCCCAGGTGATTGAGGCGTATCTGGGACGCCAGGCCATCCGCTGAGGAGGACGCTATGGCGCTTTTGAGCGTGGAAAACCTGCACGTCTCCTACGGGGCCATCCGGGCCCTGCACGGTATTTCGTTCCATGTGGATAAAGGGGAAATCGTCACCCTGATCGGCGCCAACGGGGCCGGGAAGTCCACCACCCTGCGCACCATCTCCGGCCTCCTCCTGGCGGACCGGGGAAAAATCGTCTACGATGGGACGGACATCACCAACTTGGGGGCCGACCAGATTGTGCGGATGGGCATCGTCCAGGTGCCGGAAGGACGCAAGATTTTCGCCCCGCTGACCGTGCGGGAAAATCTGGAGATGGGAGCTTTCACCCGGAAGGATAAGCGGGAGATTGAGGAAAGCATGGAGTTCGTCTTCAGTATTTTCCCCCGCCTGCGGGAGCGGGCGGAGCAGATGGGCGGCACCCTCTCCGGCGGGGAGCAACAGATGCTGGCCGTCGCCCGTGCGCTGATGGCCAAACCCCGCCTCCTGCTGATGGACGAGCCCTCTATGGGGCTGGCCCCCATCCTGGTGGAGGAAATTTTCAACATTATCCAGCGGATCAACCAGGAGGGAGTCACCATCCTGCTGGTGGAGCAGAACGCCCATATGGCCCTCTCGGTGGCCCATCGGGGCTATGTACTGGAGACGGGCGTCATTCATATGGAAGGGACGGCGGCGGAACTGCGGGATAACCCGCGCGTCCGGGAGGCCTACTTGGGCGGCGATTAAGCCGATTTGACAATTTCCCCCAAACCCGTTATAATGAGACCGACAATCGGACAACCGAACGCGTAGACCGGGACGAGTACCGGCCTGCGAAGGCTTCAGAGAGGGAGGGTCGGAGGCTGAGAGCTCTCCCGCCGGACGGCCGGGAAAACCCCCCGGGAGCGGGCCCCGGAAAGGGGAATCCCGAGTATGGAGCTCCGGGCAGGCCCGTTACAGCCTCAGAGGGCGGTCGGCCGAGGCTTTCGCGCCGACCGAACCTGGGTGGAACCACGTGGGAAACCCCCGCGCCCCAGGGCGCGGGGGTTTTCATTATCCCTGGTCTACCTGTATCCTTGTATCCTTACGCCTGTTGAAGGAGGAGAAATGCCCGAACACACACAAAACGACCACCTGGTACGCATTCGCCACTCCGCGTCGCACGTGATGGCCCAGGCCGTCCTGGAGAAATTCCCCCAGGCCAAACTGGCCATCGGCCCGGCGATTGAGACCGGCTTCTACTATGACTTTGATCTCCCCCGCCCGCTCACCCCGGAGGACCTGGCGGAGATTGAGGCCCGGATGCGGGAAATCATCGCCGAAGGGTACGACTTCGTCTACCAGGAGATAGACGAGGCCGAGGCCCGCCGCCTCTTCGCCGACCAGCCCTACAAACTGGAACTGATAGAGGGCATCCTGGCCGGCGGGGTGGACGAGGACGGCAACCCCACCGAGGAGCGCCCCGTCCTCTCCATCTACCGCCACGGCCCCTTTGTGGACCTCTGCCGGGGGCCCCACGTCGCCAACACCCGCGAGATCAACCCGGACGCGGTGAAACTCCTCAGCGTCGCCGGGGCATACTGGCGAGGGGACGAGCGGCGGCCCATGCTCCAGCGCATCTACGGCACCGCATGGGAGACGCCGGAGGACCTCCAGGCGTATCTCGCCTGGCGGGAGGAGGTGGAACGGCGGGACCACCGGCGGCTCATCAGGGAACTGGACCTCATCAGTTTCCACGAGGAGGGCGGCGCCGGATTGGCCTACTGGCATCCTAAAGGGGCCCGCATCCGTCGGATTATTGAGGACCACTGGTATGCCCGGCACCGGGAAGGCGGCTACGAAATCGTCTATACCCCCCACATCGGGCGGGCCCACCTCTGGGAACGGTCCGGCCACCTCCAGTTCTACAAAGAGAACATGTACGCCCCTATAGACATTGAGGGGGTCCAGTACTATCTGAAACCGATGAACTGCCCCTTCCACATCCTCATCTACAAGAGCCGGACTCGTTCCTACCGCGACCTTCCCCTGCGTTGGGCGGAACTGGGGACGGTCTACCGCTTTGAGCGGAGCGGCGTGCTCCACGGCCTCCTGCGGGTGCGCGGCTTCACCCAGGACGATGCCCACATCTTCTGCACGCCGGAGCAGATAGAGGACGAGATTCTGGGCGTCCTGGACTTCAGCCTGAGCCTGCTGCGGGACTTCGGCTTTGAGAACTACCAGATAGAATTGAGCGTGCGGGACCCCCGAACGCCGGAGAAGTACGCCGGGAGCAACGAGATGTGGGAACAGGCGGAGCGCTCCCTGGTCAAAGCCCTGGAGGCCCGTAACCTCCCCTACAAGCGGATGGAGGGCGAGGCCGTCTTCTACGGGCCGAAGATTGACATCAAGATCAAAGACGCGCTGGGCCGGGCCTGGCAGTGCACGACCATCCAGTTTGACTTCAACGTGCCGGAGCGGTTTGACCTGACTTTCCGGGACCGGGACGGCCAGGAGCGACGGCCCTACATGGTCCACCGGGCCCTGTTGGGGAGCATGGAGCGCTTCTTCGGTGTACTGGTGGAGCACTACGGCGGCGCGTTCCCGGTCTGGCTGGCGCCGGTCCAGGCCGTCGTCATCCCCATCGCGGACCGGCATGTGGACTACGCCTGGGAGGTGGCGCGACGGCTGAAGGCGGCCGGCCTGCGGGTGGAGGTCAACGACTCCTCCGACCGGATGCAGGCTAAAATCCGCGACGCCCAGATG
Source organism: Thermoflexales bacterium (assembly GCA_014360895.1). Taxonomy (GTDB): domain Bacteria; phylum Chloroflexota; class Anaerolineae; order B4-G1; family DUEL01; genus SpSt-77. The sequence goes on from JACIWQ010000029.1 coordinate 12,453, forward strand.
GAGAAAATCCCCTACATGCTGGTCGTGGGCGACCGGGAGATGCAGAACGGGGAGGTCAACCTGCGCCGCCGGGACGGCGAGGTGCCCGGCGCGATGGCGGTGGACGCGTTCATTGCGATGGCCCTGGAGGCCGTCCGGGAGCGGCGGCTGCTATAAAAAACGTGCCAGGCACGTTCAGAAGTGCCTGGCACGTTCATGCCCTAACTCCAACAGCGCACACCCTGCCGGGGGCCATTCCGCCTCCAGACGGCCCCCCTCCAGTGCCCACGTTCCGCCCCCCAGCAGGTCGGTGACGGTGGAGCGGGCCGTCGGCAGGGAAAGGGAGAACCGCCGCGCCTGATGGAAATCCAGATTGACCACCAGGGCCAGCCCCTCGTCGCCCCGCCGCCGGACAACCGCCCAGACGAAGGGGTCGGTGCTTTCCAGCAAGGTGAAGGAGGCCGGGTCGGGGTCGGCGATGAGGTCGGCATAGCGGGCGCGCACGTCCAGCGTGCGGGCGATCCACTCCACCAGATTCGGCTCGTTCTCCCATCCGTAGGCGACGGCGCTGAAGAGGGCCAGCCGCTGGGCCGGATAATTGGGCAGTTCCTCGCGCGTGAAATCCAGCCCGGTGTTGACGGGGACGGTTTCGGCCAGTTCCAGACCGGAATGACAGAAGGGGATGGCCGGGAGGATACAGCCCAGAGCCCAAGCGGTGCGCGCTGCCGCCAGGCCGCCCGGACGGGCCGCCGCGCGCGGGGTGTTGTGGCTCTCCGGCCCGGCGAAGAAGGGCAGCGGCAGGCCCATCTCCGCCAGCGGGCGCAGGATGCCCCGCACCAGATGCTCCGGCCTCCAGACGGCCCACCAGTAGTTGCCGATAATGGCGTTATACCCCTCTTCCACCAGCCCGGCGTCATAGGAAAAAGTCTCGTCCCAGAAGGCGAACTCCGGATGGACGGTCCGCGCCGCCTGTACGACGCGCCGTTTGAGGTCCGGTGGGAGCGCGTGGCCCATATCAATCATCGCGCCGTCTATGCCGAACCGTCGGCAATAATAGGGCAGAATCTCCACAATGCGCTCCCAGAGGGACGCCACCGCGTTCTCCGGCCGGGCCAGCCGGGCATCGTACATCCGGACCGTATTGTAGGCGATGTAGTTGAAGTCCGGGTGGTCGTAGAGGCGCAGGTAGGTGACGTCGGTCCAGGGCGGTTGGGGATCGTCCGGGGGCCAGTCGGCGAAGGCGCCGGGGATGCGGACGCGCGTCCCGTCGGGCAGGACGCCGATCCAGCGGCCCCCCTCTTTGTGGACAGATTCCGGCGGCGGGGGTGGGGTGAACATCTGCCGATAGATGGGATGGGGCGGGATGAGGTCGGTCCGCTCCCCCCGGGCTACCCGTTCCTTGATGATGGCCAGTTCCTCCGGGGTGAAGACGGGCGCGCCATAGGCGTCCTCCCGCAGGTCGTCCGGGGTGCGGTCAGGGACGTCGGCCCGAATCCAGTAGAACCACTCCGGGTGCTCGGCGGCCCAGTCCGCGTCCAGCGACGCGGTCCGCAGGGCAAATTCCACTACCACCCGCATCCCCAGGTGGTGGGCGGCCTGGACAAAGGCGGCGAATTCCTCCTCCGGCTCCAAGCCCAGGGCCGGCTCCGCCAGCCGGTCGTCCAGCTGGTACGGGTTGCGGATGGCGTAGACGGAGCCCAGGTTGCCCTTGTGCCCGTCCACACCGACGGCGGTCACCGGCAGGAGGTGCACGGTGTTGAAGCCCAGGGCCCGCAGAATGGGGAGGAGGGCAACCGATTTCAGGAACGTGCCCGTCTCCTGCCAGCCGTCGCCGACCGGCTCCAGAGAGAGGGCGCCGTCCCCGTCGTGGTCAAAGGCGGTGGTCGCCCGGACCAGGAGGTTATAGACGACGGCCTGGCGGGACCAGGCCCCGTCGGGCCCCCGCAGGAGCGGCACGGGAGGATGGTGAAGGATTTCCTCCACCCGCTCCAGGTAGAACCGGTAGGGGTTGACGGCCCGGCGGGTCGGCGGACCGGCCGGGTCCACCCAGAGGCCGGGGATGGCATACGGGAAGTCGTCTCCTTTGCCCAGGGCAACGGCCTGGGCCAGACGGTCGCGAAGAAGAAGCAGGGATTGCATGGGCGATGTTCCTTTGCAGGGTTTGGGTTTTCCAGGAAGGGATTATACCCGAAAACTGGGAGTACGCCAAAGTGGGGGATGGACCCGGACGACCTGGGGCGGGCAGGTCGGCCGGCCGGCCTGGCTCTCCGGCATCCGGCCCAGCAGCGTCAGAAGGACCACTGCGACTATCACCAGTTGGTGCAGGCGCACCCGCAGCCGTTGACCAATGGGATGTTTTGTGCGAGAATTCATTTGAGCCAACCGTGTGGATGGGAATGATGGGGTCTATACCCCTTTCCGCCGGTTGGCTCAAATTCATGATGGGCAGACGATGGGCGCTCTTGCCCCCTTTTACGGAGCCTCAACCCCCCTTCGGCCTACCCCCTGTGTCCCCAGAATGATACGGTCACAGCGGCGGTTGTGCGGGAGTACTCTCAGCGTCCAGCGCGAAGCGCGAAACGAACAGTTGCGGTTTCCGGCACGTGTGGTAAAATATGTTTCCATCGGTGAACGGATGAATGTCGGAGGGCCCCATGCCTGTCTCAAACGAAGAGTTGCGGGACCGCCTTTTACAGGAACGCGCGTACCTTCTGGAACAACTGACCCGGTCGGGCGAGAACGAGTATCGCGGAGCTGGCTACGGAAACCATATTGCCGATGATGCCACAGAGACGTTTGAGCAGGCCAAAGAGGTCTCCCTTCAGCGCAACGAGACCTCTTTGCTCTGGCTGGTGGACCATGCCCTGGAGAAGTTTGAAATGGGCACATACGGCATCTGCGAGGCATGTGGCGCCCCGATTGATCGGGCTCGCTTAAAGGCCCTGCCCTACGCTCTCTACTGCCTGGATTGCCAAGCTCAGATAGAGCAGCGCCGGTAGGGGCGACGTTCGGGACGGCCCACAGGGGTGTTTCGTTGTCCGGTCCCAGAAAACTGATATTGCCCGCGATTGTAGGAGTGGCTCTCGCCCTGGACCAGATCAGCAAGTCCTGGGTGGTCGCTCATATGAATTTGGGGGAATCCAGGGAGGTGGCCTCATGGCTGGCCCCCCTGTTTTCCCTAACCTATGTGACCAATACCGGTATCGTTTTCGGCCTCTTCCAGGGCATGGGCGACGTCCTCCTGATTGTGGTTTTCGTTGCTATCGGCGCGATTTTCCTCTACTATCGCCATCTTCCATCTGGCCCGCTCCCTCTGCATATTGCCCTGGGCCTGCAACTGGGTGGTGCCTTGGGCAACCTGGTGGACCGGCTGGCGCGAGGAGCTGTGGTGGATTTCATAGACCTGAACTTCTGGCCCCTCCATCACTGGCCCATTTTTAACCTGGCCGATGCCAGCATTGTGGCTGGCGTCGTTCTATTACTGCTGGTGATGCTGACCGAACGAGACCGCCAGCCCGCGCCCGCACCGGAGGAGAGCAGGGGGCTGGAGAGCTCTGAGGCCGCAGAATGACCCTCTCGGGAGAACGCCCGGTCGGAGAAACCACCTTCGTTCTGCCTCCGGAAGAGGCGGGAGAGCGGCTGGACCGGGCCCTGGCGGCCCGATTTCCCCAACTCAGTCGGGCCCAACTGCAGCGGCTCATCCGCTCCGGTGCCATCACCGTCAACGAGATGGTTGTCCGGCCGGCCTACCGGCTCGCCCCGGGGGACCGAATCACGGTGACCTTCCCGGAAGAGCCGACCGTCCGCCCCGAATCACTCCCGCTGGACATCGTCTATGAGGACGAGTACTTGTTGGTGGTGAACAAACCGGCAGGAATGGTCGTCCATCCGGCGGCGCACATCGTCAGCGGCACCCTGGTCAACGCCTTGCTGGCTCACTGCCCCCAAGTAGCGGACGTGGGAGGCCCGGACCGGGCGGGCATCGTCCACCGCCTGGACCGGGAGACCTCGGGGCTCATCGTCGTCGCGAAGAATCCGGAGACCCATGCATCTCTCCAGCGGCAATTCAAGCGCCGCCTGGTCCGCAAAACCTACGTCGCGCTGGTGGAGGGACAGGTCCACCCCCGCGAGGGCATCATTGAAGTCCCCATCGGCCGGGACCCGAAAGACCGGACCCGGATGTCCGTCTCCCGGACGGGCCGACCAGCGGTCACGCAGTATCGGGTCGTGGAGGTCTTCCCCCAGTACACGCTGCTGGAGGTCCGTCCCCACACCGGAAGGACGCATCAAATCCGGGTACACCTGGCCTGGCTGGGCTACCCGGTGGTGGGGGACCGCGTCTATGGACGGCGTCGCCAGACCTTGCTACCGGACCGCCATTTCCTCCACGCCCGTGAACTGGCCTTCACCCATCCGGCCACCGGCGAGAAATTGGTCCTTTCCGCCCCGCTTCCGCCGGAACTGACGGCCCTGCTGAACCAGTTGCGGCGGGAAAAAGGCGCACGTTAAGCCTTCTCTGAAAACCACGACGAAGGGCGCGAATCTATGTCGGATGACCTGCTCCAACGGGTTGTTCCGCCCCCCGAACCGGCGGGGCCGGGCTTCCGGTTGAGGGCCGCCCGGGAGGCCCGGGGGCTTTCCTATCAGGACGTAGAGGCCGCCACCCGTATCCGCACCCGGTATCTGGAAGCTCTGGAGACGGGAAAATACGACGTGATGCCGGGCGGGGAGGCCCAGGTGCGCGGCTTCCTGCGCCGCTATGCGGCCTTCCTGAACATCCCACCGGAAGAGATTATCGCCCTTTATGAACGGGAGACCCATCGGGAGGCGGTGATTCCCGCTCCTGTGCCGGCTCCGGCGCCTTCGCCGTCTCCCAAATCCTCTCCCCCTGTGGCCCGCCCGGTGTCCCCGGAACTTCTTTCCAGACGGGGGATGTCCACCCCGGCCCTGTTGGGGCTGTTGATTCTGATTGGAGCCCTGGCGCTGGGGGCCGTGTGGCTGGCGACCCATTCGGACCAGATTTTCTCCGGTCCCCGGGCCACGCCGACGGCCGGTGTGCCCCGACCGGCGGCTTTTCCCTCGCCCATGGTCACCGCCACCCCCGCTTCTCCGACCGTCGTCCCTACCCCTGCCGCAACCCCGACTTTTCCCGTCTCCACCAGTGGGGTCACCCTGACCCTGGAGGCGCAGGAGCACGTCTGGGTGCGGGTGACGGTGGACGGCTTTACCGCCTTTGAAGGGATGCTCTCCCCCGGCGCTCCCCAGACCTGGGTGGGGCAGGAGATGGTCATCGTGGAGACCGGCAATGGGGCCGGAGTGATTGCCATCGTGAACGGACAATCCCAGGGTCCCCTTTGTGGGCGCGGCGAGGTCTGCGCGCGCGGCTGGGGGCCGGAAGGGGAAATCCCAGAGGTTACCCGCTAACCCAAGGACTCAAGAGGAGGTACACCATGCGACCGTGGCTGAAGGCCGGACTCATCGGGGGCGGCGTCCTGGCCGTCCTGACCATCATCCAGTCCGTGGGGACATTGTTCCCTGCGGCCAGTGGGATCATCAGTTGCTGTGTCTGCATTCCCTTCCTGCTGGCTTACCCGGGGGTTGGTGCGCTGGCGGCCTACTGGCTGACGCCGCCCCGGACCGCAGGGGACGGGGCCAAAGAGGGGGCGCTGGCGGGCGTCATCGCCGGAGCGATAGATGCGGTCGTTACTTTTATTATGGCGCTGATCACGGGCCCGGCTGGAGCCCAGCAAGCCCTCCAGCAGATGCCGCCGGAGGCCCTTCGGGCATTGGAGGAGATGGGCCTGAGCGGTCTTTTCACCACCGGGGGGATGGCGGCGGCCGGTTGTCTGGGCGGTATCTGTGGCCTCCTCTGGGCCGTCGCGATGGGCGCGGCCGGGGGCGCTATTCTGGCGGCGGCCAAGCGGGAATAACGGAGTACGGAATACACATTACGAATGTACCGGCGTTCCGCCAACGGCATCGTCTTCTACCAGTTTGAGGAGCTGGACGGCGCCGGTCTCACCCACGCGTTCCTCACCCGCCTGGGTGGGGTGAGCCAGGGCCCCTACGCCACTCTCAACCTGGGCCACACCGTCGGCGACGACCTGGCCGCCGTCCAGGAGAACCATCGGCGGGTCTTCGCTCTCTTTGGCGTGGACCGGGGGCAGGTGGTCAGCCCCTACCAGGTCCACAGTGCCCACATCCGGCCCGTCGGGCGGGAGCACGGCGGCACCGTCCAGAACAGCACCGACGGCCTGCTGACCACCACTCCCGGGCTGATGTTGCTCTTCCGCTTCGCCGACTGCGTCCCCCTCCTGCTCTGGGACCCGGCCCATCGGGCGGTGGGACTGGTGCATGCCGGGTGGCGCGGGGTTGCCAACGGCGTCGTCCGGGCGGCAGTGGAGGCGTTTGTCCGCCACGTGGGGAGCTACCCCGGGGACCTCTGGGCAGGCATCGGGCCGGCCATCGGCCCCTGCTGCTACCGGGTCGGGCCCGAAGTGATAGAGCGGGTGGCGCAGGCGGTCCACCTGCCCCCCGACCGGGTCCACCATCGGGACGATGGCCTCTACCTGGACCTGCCCGGTACCGTGCAGGCCGCGCTGGAGGCCCTGGGCGTTCACCGGATAGAGGCCTCCGGTATCTGCACCGCCTGCCATACCGACGAGTGGTTCTCCCACCGGGCCGAGGGCGGGCGGACCGGCCGCTTCGGCGCGCTGGTGATGCTGGAGTGATGACCGCGTTCCGGTTTGACCTCATCGCCACCGACGGCCGGGCCCGCGCCGGCCTCCTTCGCACCCCCCACGGCGACGTCCCCACCCCGGTTTTCATGCCGGTGGGTACTCAGGGGACCGTTAAAGCTGTCTCCCCGCGCGACCTGAAAGACCTGGGGGCGACGATGATCCTCTCCAACACCTATCACCTCTACCTCCGCCCCGGAGACGAACGGATTGCCCGCCTGGGAGGGCTGCACCGGTTTATGGCCTGGGATGGCCCCATCCTCACCGACTCCGGCGGATTCCAGGTCTTCAGTCTGGCCCCGATGCGCCGGGTGGACGCCGACGGGGTCACCTTCCGCTCCCACATTGACGGCTCCGAGCACCGCTTCACGCCGGAGAAAGTGATTGCCATCCAGGAGAACCTGGGGGCGGACATCATCACCTGTCTGGACGAATGCGCGCCGCCGACGGACTACGAGTACAACCGCCAGGCGCTGGAGCGGACCCACGCCTGGGCCGAGCGGTGTCGGGCGGCCCATCGGCGCGCCGACCAGGCCCTTTTCGGCATCGTCCAGGGCGGGGTCTTCCCGGACCTGCGGGAGGCATCGGCCCGCTTCATCACCGGCCTGGGGTTTGCCGGATACGCCATCGGCGGGTTGAGCGTCGGCGAACCGAAAGAGCAAACGTACGCGGTGCTGGAGTTACTGGACGGCCTCCTCCCTTCCGACCGTCCCCGCTACCTGATGGGCGTGGGGACGCCGGAGGACCTGGTAGAGGGGGTGGCGCGCGGGGTGGATATGTTTGACTGCGTCCTGCCCACCCGGATGGCCCGCAACGGCGGCGTGCTGACCCGCCACGGGCGGCTCAACCTGCGCAATGCTTGCTATGCGGATGACCCCGGCCCCCTGCTTCCCGACTGCACCTGTTACACCTGTACCCACTTCAGCCGGGCCTACCTCCGTCACCTGATTCTGGCGAACGAGATTCTCGGCGCCCATCTGCTCACCCTTCACAACCTGCATCTGATGCTCACCATCGTGCGCGAGATTCGGGAGTCCATCCTGGCGGGCCGGTTCGCGGCCTATCGGGAGGCGTTCTGGAGGGAGTAGATCACACCACCAGCACCCCCGCCCCGTTGATTCGGCCCTCCTTCAGGGCCAGGAGGGCCTCGTTGGCCGCTTCCAGTGGAAATGTCTGCACGGTTGTCCGGACGGGGACTTCGGCGGCCAGTTGGAGAAATTCCGCCGCATCCCCTCGGGTGAAGTTGGCGACACTTCGCACCCCGCGCTCCCAGTACAGGAGACGGTCGTAATCCAGTGCCGGGATGGGGGTCATGGTGACCCCCGCCAGGGCCAGTGTCCCGCCCCGCTCCAGGACCCGCAGCGCTTCGGGGACCAGTTCTCCGGCTGGGGCGAAGATAATGCCTCCGTGGACCGGGGCGGGGGGATCATCTTTGGCACTTCCCGTCCAGGCGGCGCCCAGTTCCTTTGCCAATCGTCGGTGGCTCTCCCCTCGGGTGAAGACGTAGACTTCACACCCCCAGTAGCGGGCGATTTGCAGAGTGATATGGGCGGACGCGCCGAACCCCCACATTCCCAGGCGCTCTCCCGGCCGGATTCCGCTCAGCCGCAGGGCGCGGTAACCGATAATGCCTGCACAGAGCAAAGGGGCCGCGTTCTCGTCGGAGAACGGTTCGGGGATGGGGTAGGCGAAATCCTGATGGACGACCATCGCCTCGGCGTAGCCGCCGTCGGCGTGGAGGCCGGTGAAGCGGGCCTGCTTGCAGAGATTTTCCGTTCCCCGCCGACAGAACTCGCAGACGCCGCAGGTCCGGTAGAGCCAGGGCACGCCCACCCGCTGCCCGAGGGTGAACCGTCGGACTCCCTCGCCGACCGCGTCCACAACCCCGACCACCTGGTGGCCGGGCACAATCGGGAGTTTGGGGAGGGGGAGGTCCCCTTCTACTGTGTGCAGGTCCGTGTGGCAGACGCCGCAGGCCCGGACGCGCAGGCGAATCTCCTCCGCGCCCGGCTCGGGCAACGGCAGGTCTCTCATCTCCAGCGGGCCCTCTTCCGCAGGACGGGGTGAATGCAGTACCATTGCCTTCATAGTCATCCCTCCGGGTTCCTGATGGAAATTATAGCCCTGTTGGCCCAAAATGCCATCGCGATGCGTTTTACAAGACCGACATCGCCCTTGTCAATTAACCTGAAAGGATTATAATAAGCATAGCTATAACGACTCCGGGGAGAATGTTTTATTGCGGCGACCTCGCCGCTATGCTATCGCCGATTCCACACGAAAGGAGCGCTATGCGGAAGTTCATCGGATTTCTGGCCGGGTTGCTCTGTGGGGCTCTGGTGGGAGCCGTCCTGGGAATCCTGCTGGCGCCGTACGGCGGAGCGGAATTGCGGGAGCGGATTCGCTCCGGGGTCCAGATGCTGATAGAAAAGGGTCAGGAGGCGGCGGCGGCCAGACGGGCCGAACTGGCGGCCCAACTGGAGGCCTTTAAACAGGGGCGCCCCGTGGTCCTTCAGGAGTAATCAGTACGCCGTATCGCCAACACTCCGGATAGAGTAAAACGATGGGCCTCTATGATGATGTGGCAAAGATATTAATCCCTGAGGACGTGCTCCAGGCCCGAGTGCGCTCTCTGGCCGAAGAGATCAACCGACTGTATCGGGATGATGATTTCCCCCTTCTGGTCTGTATCCTGAAGGGGGCATTCGTTTTTCTGGCCGACCTGACCCGCCACTTAACGTTTCGCCACGAAGTGGATTTCATGGTGATTTCCTCCTATGGCAGTGGGACGGTCAGCAGCGGGGTGGTACGCATCCTGCTGGACTTGGAGCGAAGTATAGAAGGGCGTCATGTGCTGATTGTAGAGGATATTATAGACACCGGCCGCACAATGGATTACATCACTCGCAACCTGCGAACCCGTCATCCGATCAGTCTCCGCATTTGCACCCTGCTGAGTAAACCTTCCCGCCGTGTGGTTGACGTTCCCCTGGATTTTGTTGGCTTTGAAATCCCCGACGAATTTGTCGTCGGCTACGGCCTGGATTTCGCCGAAGCCTATCGGAACCTTCCGTTTATTGGTGTTTTAAAGCCGGAAGTGGTCCGGTAACAGGCGCCATTTCCGGTAGGGTAGGGGGGATGTATCATCGTGCCACAATGGTCTGCCCTTCCCCTGTATTGGATCGGTATCGCGTTGCTGGCCCTCGCTGGGGGGGCGATTGCTGTCAGCATCCTGCAGTTTCGTCATGCCCGGACGGCTCCCTACTACTTTATGCGGGAAGCGGCGCGACGGAACGGTATTCGCTGGTTCCTGCTGGCAGTGGTGGCGCTGATCCTGGGCGGGAGCACTTTCTACATTCATCAGCGTTCGCGGGCGACCATTCAACCCCCCATTGGGGTAACTGTGACGGCCTCGGCAATGGTGCTTTCTCCAACTGCAACGGTCCCGTCGTCGCCGACGGCAACTCGTACTCCTTCCCCCTCGCCATCGCCGATTCCGCCCTCGCCCACATCCACTCCATTGCCGACGCCCACACCCACTCCCTACCCGATGCCGGAGACGGCCCTGTCCCCCTTGCCGGGGGCGGTCCCGGCCCGTCCGGATGCCCGAATTGTCCTGGAGACGTTCGCGCTGGGGGTGGAGAACGGCCGCCCGGTCCAACCGGGGACTGAGTTCACTGCAGGGGACTTTCGGGTCTACGCGGCTTTGGTGCACAAATCTGGACAAATGACGGGAAAAGGGTATGATTGGGGGTATGAAGAGGAGAAAGCGCTCTCACCCCCAACAGCCCAAGCAACAAGAAAAGCAGAAGCGCAAGAAGCAACAGCGGAAGAAGGCCCCCTATCGGGTACGGAATTGGCCGGAGTATGACCGGGCTCTGGTCCAGAGAGGCTCAGTCACCCTGTGGATCTCGGACGACGCCATCTCCGGATGGCTGTATGACGGGCCCACCCACCGGGGAGCTCCTTTTGTCTACAGCGATGCAGCGATTGAGACCGTCTTGACGCTCCGGGAAGTGTATCACCTGCCCAACCGGGGCGCCGAAGGCTTCGTTCGTTCCCTGTTCCAGAAAATGGGGATTCCTTTGCCGGTTCCGGACCACACCACGCTCTCCCGGCGAGGCCGAACGGTGCGCGTCTACCTCCCAAAGCGGGCTTCCGGGCCCCTCCATCTGGTTTTGGATAGCAGCGGCCTGAAGGTCTATGGAGAGGGCGAATGGAAGGTGCGGCAACACGGCCTCTCTAAACGGCGCACCTGGCGCAAGATTCACCTGGGTGTGGATAGCGAAAGCGGCGAGATTCAGGCCGTGGAATTGACCGAAGCCCCCGTTCACGATGCCAAGGTCGTCCGGCCCTTGTTGGAGGAGGTGGACCGTCCTCTGGCCAGTGTGGCGGGGGACGGGAGTTATGACCGCCGGGAGGTCTATCAAGCCCTGCAGGAGCACAGTCCGGGGGTTCGGATTGCTATCCCTCCCCGGCGAGATGCTCGGATTTGGCGGCACGGCAACCAGAAAGGGCCGCCCCATCCGCGGGACGAGAATTTGCGCTATATTCGTCGGCATGGTCGCCGCGCCTGGAAGCGGCATTCGGGGTATCATCGTCGTTCGCTGGCCGAGACGGCCGTTTTTCGGCTGAAAACCATCTTTGGGCCTGTTCTGGGAGCTCGTTTATTGGAGACCCAGCGGACTCAGGTTCGCATTCGCTGTCGGGCGTTGAACAAAATGACCCATCTGGGGATGCCAGACAGTTATGCGGTCACCTGAACCGATAGCGAAGGGGTCCCACATCAGGGAACCCTCCCCTCTATCCTGTCCTTATCAGGCGATTTATGCACCAAAGCCGGTCTACGCCTTTATCCGCTACGAAGGGATGAATCGGGGCGCGACCTGGACCTATGGCTGGTACCGGGAGGGGGAGTATCTGGATGGGAATACCTGTCTGTGGTGGATCCGGTTGCCCGATTGCCCGTATATGGTTGGGGAAAATGGATTCACCTTTCTGTATTACCGCCGTCCGGGAGGCTATGACCCGGGTACGTATGAGGTGCGCATCTGGATAGAAGACCGGTTCCAGGGAGCATACCGTTTTGTCATCGTCCCTGCTCCGTAGAGGATGTAGGACTTTCAGGGGATTGACAAAGCATGGAGGGTGAGATAAAATTTCTCTGATAACAGAGATGTTCTGAGAGGGGGGAGCGATGGCGGGTCATTTCAGGTCACAAGTAGGGAAGATGGGGGTTCTGGTGGGGCTGGTGGTGCTTGTCTGGCTCGTCGCTCCTGTCGCTGCCTCGCCGAACGGGCAACCGGCCTTCCCAGAGGGGGAGTCGGAGTACTTCCAAACCGGCCATTATGTCAAGGGCCCGTTCCTGGAGTTCTTCCGAAAATACGGAGGAAGCCGCATTTTGGGCTATCCTCAAACGGAAGTCTATTATGATCCCCGCCTGGGATTGTGGGTGCAGTATTTTGACAACGTGCGGATGGAATGGCATCCGGAGAACCCGGCTCCCTATCGGGTCCAGTTGGGGCTGCTGGGGGAGGAACTGGGGCGAAGGACTCCGCCCATTCCACCGGATCAGGCCCCGCGTGGGAACCCGCTCCAGCGGTATTTTCCGGAGACGGGTCATACGGTCTCTTACGCGTTTCTCACCTTCTACGACCAGAACGGGGGCCTGGACGTTTTCGGTTATCCGATCTCCGAACCGTTGGTGGAGAACGGGCGGATTGTCCAGTATTTCCAGCGTACTCGTCTGGAATGGCACCCGGAGCGGCCGCGTGGGGACCGGGTTGTCGTGGGGGCGCTGGGGATGGCGTACATCCAGAAATTCGGGGTACCCGAGGATGCCCGAAGACCGCAGCCCCTTTCAGCCCGGCCGGCCGCCATTGCTACTCCTGGGGAAAAGGCCAACCTGCGGGCCTATGCCTTCGTTCGTTATCCCGTCACTGGTCGGGAAGGGTACCAGACGGTCTACCTCTATGTGACGGATGCCGGCCGCCAGCCGATGCGGGGAATCCAGGCGACGGCGAAGGTTTACTTTCCCGGCCAGCCGGCCGTCTACCCGATGAACGCCACCGATTCCCGAGGGATTTCCAGTCTCACCTTTTACTTTTCCGGACTTCCGTCGGGACAGAAGATTATCATAGAGATCACCGTGCAGGCGGGCACGCAGGTCGTTACGGTCCCGACTTCGTTTGTCGTCTGGTACTGACCCCGTTGCCTCTCATTCCTGCCATCTGTTCACCGGCGTGATTACGGATTCTTCTCGGTGCCGGATTCCTCGCTGCTTTTTTCCTCTTCGTCCTCCCAGCCGATAATCCATACGCAGAGCCCGGCTACGCCGATGGTGGCGATGATGAGTGCGGCCCACTGCCCGGGCAGCAGGCCCACATCGCGGGCAGACCAGACCAGAATGGCCACCATGCCGATGGCCAAGACCATCCAGGCCGTCAGCCGGGGATGATTCCGAACAAACGCAGTCAATCTGGACATTGGGCCTCCTTCAAAAGGATGGGGGTTTCAACTGACACTGGATCAGATGGGCCGCAGGACCCGATCGGTCCGGAGTTGTTTCAGCACAACCTGATCCTGGAGTGGATTGGCTTCCCGCGCCGCCTCCCGCCAGGCGCGGGGGAGGCTGGCGATATCCCGGGGCTGATAGCCGAACGTTTCCCAGAACTGCAGGACTTCTGGCGGCGCATTGGCCGGAATAATCAAGATAGCGGCCTCACACATCAGTTCTTGGGCCGCTTCTTCCATCGCCGTCAGCAATGCCCGACCGACGGACAGGTTCAGACGGGCCGGAAAGATCAGGAAGTCGGTTACCCGCACTACCAGGTTTTCCACCTGCCATCCCAGAAGCCCGACAACCTCTCCCTCCACTTCGGCCAGCAGGAAACCAACGGTGCCGAACCGTTGCAGTACGCCTGAGGGTGTCACAGGCTTATGGGGTCGTCCCCGATTGACGAAGGCGGCGATTCGCTCCGCGTCCGCCGGACGGGCACGCCGAATGCGAATCTGCGTTGACTCCTCCATTGCCGTTGCCCTCTGTGTGAATCTCTGACGCGGCTTTCATTATACCCGCGATTGGCCATTTTTCCAAGTCCGTTCAACTTCATCGGATAGGACGCGGATAGACGCAGACGCGCGCAGATTCCCTTCAAGCCTTTGGACAGGATTTACAGGATGAACAGGATTTAAGCTTTTGGACAGGATTTACAGGACGAACAGGAATTCTTGTCAATCCTGTCAATCCTGTCCACCCTATCAATCCTGTCAATCCTGTCAATCCTGTCAATCCTGCCAATCCTGTCCACCTACTACACGGGCGGGCGCCTTTCGCAAACTGGCAATCGTCCATTTTCGTGTTATAATCTCCCCTGCTATGAGAGGACAACGCATTCTCCCAACCGTCCGGTTTCTCATTCCGGCCCTTGGGGCCCTGGCCCTTGCCCTTTTGCTGGCGGGGTGCGGCGAACAGCCCCTCCTATCCGAAGTCTCGTTTTCCAAAGACCGCATCACCCCCAACGCCGATGGTCAGGACGACGTCCTGGTTATCCGCTACCGGCTGGCCCGCGCGGCCGACCTCTCCATCTACTTCCTGGACCCGGCAGGGAACCGCTACGTCTTCCGGGACCGGGAGCCGCGCGCGCCGACGGGGGAGCGAGAGCCGTACTCCGTTTACTTCTCCGGCGTCGTGGACAGCTATACCCTGCCCGGGGAGACCTTTGACAGCTTCACTGTCACCCACCGGGTGCTGCAGGACGGCGTCTACACCTGGGTGGTGGAGGCGACCGAGGAGAACGGCCACACCGAACGGGTGACCGGCACGCTGACCGTTGCCGAGGCGGATACCGCGCTCCCGGAACTGCGCAACTTCACCGTCTCACCCCCCATCTTCACCCCCAACCGGGACGGTATCAGCGACCGGGCACGGATGAACGTCTTCGTGACCAAACCGCACGCGTCGCTCCAGGTCTACCTGCTGGGGGAGGACGGGGTGCGATACCACGTGGCGGAGGACGAGCGGAGCCCCGCGCGCCCCGGCGAGCGGGGACTGCACACCTTTGACTACGACGCCGGAGTGGACCAGGGCGCCGACCCCCCGCCCGACGGCCCGTACACCGTCTGGGCGGAGGTGGAGGACGCCATCGGGCAACGGGTGGTCGCTTCCTCCACACTGACCATCCAGAACGGCGGGGTGCCCCGGGCCTACATCCTCAATGCCGAGGTGGAGTGGTCGGCCCAGAGCATCGCGCTGGGCGAGACCCTCTGGTTCACCCTGACGGTGGAAAACGATAGCGCCGTCCCCATCCGCACCAGCGGCCCGCCCCCGGGCACCGTCTACAATAGCGACCAGAACTACGCCACCCTGGGAGAGACCATCCAATCCGGTGTCTTTCGGGTGGGCATCCATTGCGAGAACGCGCTCATCAACTACCCCTGGCGCTGGGCGGTAGGGGATGAGAGCGTGCTGGTGAAGGATGAGGAGGGCCACCTCTACCTGCCGCCCTTCACCCGCGCCGTGGTGACCGGCGGCATCCGTTTTGTGAGCGTGGAGGGGAAGCGCAACCCCCAGTACTGCTGGGCCGGCCTCATCCACGAGGATGTAGAGATTTCCCAGGTGAACGACCGGGTAGACCCGGTGTTTCTGTTCATCCAGGTGCCATAAGCGGTTGGGGCCAACAATCCGCGTCCATCCGCGTTCATCCGCGTCCTATTGAAAATGAGCGACCGCCTGCGCCAGATCATCGCCGACCTGGGGAGCGTCGGAGTGGCCTTCTCCGGCGGTGTGGATAGCACCCTGCTGCTGGCCCTCTGTCGGGAGGTTCTGGGGCCGGAGCGGGTGCTGGCCCTGACCCTCCACTCCGAACTGACCCCGACGGCCGAGCGGGAGCGGGCCGCCGACCTGGCCCGTTTCTTGGGCGTGCGCCACATAGAGGTCTCCTTCCCGGCCCTGGCCCATCCGGAAATCGTCGCCAACCACCCCGACCGCTGCTATCACTGCAAGCGGGCCATGTTCGGGCGACTGCTGGAAATCACCCGCGCGGAAGGGCTCTCCGCGCTGGTCCACGGAGCCAACGCGGACGACACCCGGGACTTCCGTCCCGGTCTGCGCGCGGCGGAGGAACTGGGCGTGCGCGCGCCGCTCCTGGAGGCCGGCCTGACCAAAGCGGAAATCCGGGAACTCTCCCGCCAGTTGGGCCTGCCCACGGCCGACCTCCCCTCTTTGGCCTGCCTGGCGTCCCGCATCCCCTACGGCACCCCCCTGACGCCGGAGGCGCTGGCGCGGGTGGACGCCGCCGAGGAATTCCTGCGCCGGGAATGGGGCCTGCGCCAGGTGCGGGTACGCGACCACTTCCCCCTGGCCCGCCTGGAGGTTCCGGAGGACGACATCCTCCGCCTGGCCGCGCCCCCGGCTCGCCGGGAGATTGCCCGCCGCCTGCGGGAACTGGGCTACCGCTACGTGGCCCTGGACCTGGAGGGCTTTCGCTCCGGCAGCCTCAACCCCCCAGAATACGGAGCACGGAATACGGAGTATGGAATCCAGAGTCAGGCTCCCCTTCGCTCAGCCCGACTTTGACCGCGCCCGACGCAAGGGCGTGCCCGAGGTGATCCTGGCGGACCGCAAGTCCCCCGACGAGGCGGTGGCGATTGCTCGCGCTTTCCTGGAGCGAACGGGACGGGCCATCCTCAGCCGGGTGGGGCCGGAACTGGAGGCGCGCCTGCGCCGGGAGTTTGAGGGCCAGGCGGAAATGGAGTGGGTCGCTCCAGCGCGCGCCGTCGTCCTGCGTCGTCCGGGGGCCTGCCCCCTGCAGACCGGCGGGCGTGTCGGCATCATCACCGCCGGGACATCTGACATCCCCGCCGCCGAAGAGGCCGCACTGATCTGCCGGGAAATGGGCTGCCAGGTCTGGACCGCCTACGACGTCGGCGTCGCCGGCATCCACCGGCTGGCGGAACCGCTGCGGATGCTGCTGGACGATGTGCGGGTGGACGTGATTATCGTCGCCGCCGGGATGGACGGCGCGCTCCCCTCGGTGGTCGCGGGCCTGGCGGACGTCCCCGTCATCGGCCTGCCCACTTCGGTGGGTTACGGCCTGGGCGGGGGCGGCGTGGCGGCCCTCTACTCCATGCTCCAGACCTGCGCGCCTGGCCTGGCGGTGGTGAACATTGATAATGGAGTCGGTGCCGGGGCCGTCGCCGCCCTCATCGCCAACCGGGTCGCAACGGCGCGAGGGGCCAGCCTTGTTCAGCAGGGTTAGAACGGCACTCCGTTCCGCGCCGCACTACGAACGCTCCCTCACGCTTCACGCTTCGCGTTTCACGTTTCACGTTTCACGCTTCACGTTTCACGTTTCACGCTTCACTTTTCACGTTTCACTTTCCCAACCATGCCCACCCTTCTCTACCTTGACCTCTTCTCCGGCGCCGCCGGGGACATGCTCCTGGGGGCCCTGATAGACCTGGGGTTGCCGCTGGACGTCCTGCGGGCCGAACTCCGGAAGATGGACCTCTCCGGCTACGAACTGGAGGCAGAGCGGCAGGTCCGTCGGGGCATCTCCGGCGTCCGCTTCCGGGTGCAGGACCGGGCCCGCGCCCATCCCGCGCGGTCTCTCCCCGACATCCGGCGCCTGCTGGAAGGGAGCTGCCTCGCCCCGACGGTGCGGGACCGGAGCCTGGCGGTCCTGGAGCGGCTGGCCCGGGCCGAGGCGCGCGTCCACAACATACCGGTAGAAGAAGTCCACTTCCACGAAATCGGCGCGGTGGACACGCTGGTGGATGTGGTGGGGTTCGTCGCCGGATTGGAGTACCTGGGCGTGGCGCGGGTCTGGGCATCACCGGTCCCGCTGGGGAGCGGATTCGTCCAGACGGAGCACGGGCTGCTGCCGGTGCCGGCTCCGGCGACGGCCGCGCTCCTGGTGGAAGTCGGCGCGCCGATTCGCCCTCACCCCGCGCAGACGGAAATCCTCACCCCCACCGCTGCCGCGCTCCTGGCGGAACTGGCGGCCTTCGGTCAGCCCCCCATGCGGGTGCGGGCCGTCGGCTACGGCTTCGGCGAAAAGGAGTTCCCCTGGCCCAACGCGGTGCGGGCCTGGCTGGGGGACGCCGAGGAGACCCTCGTACAGGAAACCGTCTGCCTGCTGGAGTGCAATTTGGACGACGCCACCGGGGAGATGCTGGGCTACGCGATGGAGCGGCTCTTTGCGGCCGGCGCGCTGGACGTCTGGTTCACCCCCGTCCAGATGAAGAAGAACCGGCCCGGGGTGGTGCTCTCCGCGCTGGCCCGTCCGGAGCAGGCGGATGCGCTGGCCGCCGTCATCCTGCGGGAGACGCCGACGCTGGGCGTGCGGCGGCGACCGGTGGAGCGCGTCGTCGCCGAACGGCGGGAGGTATCGGTGGAGACGGAGTGGGGGCCGGTGCGGGTGAAGGAGAAATGGCTGGGTGGGCGGAAGGTCGCCGCGTCACCGGAGTATGAGGACTGCGCCCGCATCGCCCGGGAGCGGGGCATTCCCCTGCAGGATGTCTACGCCGCGATCTCGCGGATAACGTGCCAAGCATCTTGATTTACGACCGCCAGGCCCGTATGGACTGTGAAGGAGGCAAGGCAATGCCCCGGAATCCACTGTGGATTTTACCCCTTCTTCTGTTGGCTCTCCTGGTTGGCTGTGCCACCGGCCTGCCAACCACGACTTCCTCCCCGACGCCGGAGGCCCGGCCTCCAGTGTCTCCCCCTTATCGGGCCACCGTCCAGGGTGTCCTCCGGGGCGACGAACCGGTGCCCCTCTACGGGATCAACTGGTTCGGCCTGGAGACCGCCGACCGGGCACCTCACGGCCTCTGGGCCGGCCGGACGGTGGGGGACTTCCTGACCCAGATGCGGGATTTGGGCTTCACCGCGATTCGGTTACCCCTCTCCCCGCAGGTCCTGACCCCGGGCCGTTCCACCCCGTCCTGGGCCCGCCGCACGGGATACCCTGCCGATGCATACGAGGGGCTCCGATATGTCCTGGATGAAGCCCAAAAGGTGGGCCTGTACGTCCTTCTGGACTTTCACACGTATTCTCCTGACCGCATCGGCGGCAACCTTCCGGGCCGGCCCTTCGGGGACGGGTACTCTAAGGGGGACTGGCTGGCGGACCTGCGCCGGATGGCCGAACTCTCCCTGGAATTCCCCAACATCTTCGGGATTGACCTCTGCAACGAGCCGCATGCGCTCACCTGGAGAGAGTGGAAGAGACTGGCGCGGGAGGGGGCGGAGACCGTCCTTTCGGTCAACCCCTCCGTCCTGGTTATCGTAGAGGGCGTGGGCAACGCGTCCGATGCCGGTGGCTGGCCCGCTTTTTGGGGAGAGAATATGGCTGACCGGGACGTGGAGATTGCCCCGGAACTGGCAGAGCGCATCCTGTACCTGCCCCACGCCTACGGTCCCAGCGTCTACCGTCAGCCCTATTTTGACGCGCCGGACTTCCCGGCCAACATGCCCGCCATCTGGGACGCGCACTTCGGCTGGATGGCGGGGAAGTACCCCCTGGGCATCGGCGAATTCGGTGGTCGCTACGAGGGCGACGACCGGGTCTGGCAGGACGCCTTCGCCGATTACCTGCTGGCCAAAGGCATCCGCATCTGGTTCTACTGGGCCCTCAATCCCAACTCCGGCGACACTGGCGGGGTGCTCCTGGACGACTGGGAGACTGTCCATGAGGGC
>JACIWQ010000003.1 GCA_014360895.1 Thermoflexales bacterium
GAGAGAAAAGCAGGAAGCAAGAAGCAGGGGGCATTTGGCCTCCTGCTTCTTGCTTCTTTATTGTGTCGGGACCTTTGACGCCCAGTCTTCGCTGTATTGAACCGTCGCCATCTGGGCCTGGAGCCATTCCTGGAAGACCCGTTGCTCCTCATAGGAGCGCAGCCAGGATTCCAGTTCCCGCACCTCGCGGCCCATGACCTGCACGATGTACCAGCGACCGTCCGTTCCGGTCAGCGGGGCGGTGTACTGGAGTGCCGGGGTATCCCATATCGTGCGGGCAGCTTCCTCGCCGAACTGCTCCGTCAGGAATCCCTGGGTGACCCACTCCGGTTCGCTGGCGTACGCGGTACTTTCCTGGTCCGCCTCTATCTCCGCCGCGATGTCTTCCCACTTTTCCCCTTTGCTCAGCCGATCCGCCACCTGCCCGGCTTCCTCCTGGGTGGAAAGGGAGAGGTAGCGGATTTGGACCTGTTCCATCGTCTGGGGGACTTCCGCCGCCATAGCCTGCTGGAGTTTGTCGTAGAGCAGGCTGGCCTCTACCATCGCGCGGAATTTGGCCTCGCTGAGGCCGCTGGGCTTCAGGTAGGTTTTCACGTACTCCTGATACCGGCGGTCAAACTCTTCCTTCGGCACCGGCGTCGGCGCCGGGGTTGCCGTGGCCGTCAGCGGGGTCTCCGCTGTTACCGGAGCGGTGGGGACGACCGTCGGGGTCAGGAGGGCCGCCGCGGCCGCGTCCCGGTCGTAGCCGAACTGTTCCTCAATGGCCCGGTCTATCTCCTCCGGGGAGACCGAAATCCCGCGCCGGGCGGCTTCCTGGCGGAGGATTTCCTCCTGGACCATCCGGTCCAGCACCTCCTTCCCCAGCATGGCGGCGTAGGTTTCGGAGAGCATGGAGTCTATCTGGCGAATCTGGCCGTTCAGATACTCCAGCATGTAGGAGGTGTTGGGGTCGGTGGGGTCCAGTTCCATCCGCAGGCTCGTGTAATAATTCCGCTGGTCTTGAAGGACGAGGCGGTAGTGCCGGACGCGAGCCTGGAAATCAGCGGTGGATATGGGGACACCGTTGACGGTGGCAACGGGTACCCGGCCCTTAAAGACGTTCTCCGCCAGGTAGCCGTAGAGCAGGATGCCGACGACCAGAACGCCGAGGGCGACGGTCCCGATGATAATCCAGCGGTTCAGCCGCGCTTCCCGTTCCGCGCGGGTGC
Source organism: Thermoflexales bacterium (assembly GCA_014360895.1). Taxonomy (GTDB): domain Bacteria; phylum Chloroflexota; class Anaerolineae; order B4-G1; family DUEL01; genus SpSt-77. The sequence continues at coordinate 1,209 of JACIWQ010000003.1, forward strand.
GCTGTTTTTTGGTCAGTGGGCGCGGTGCGGCGACTTCTTTCCGTCTTCTGGACATAGGTTTCAGGCCGGGTGGGTGTAATCCACGACGAACGGCAGGAGGGCCAGATGGCGGGCCCGCTTGATCGCCCGAGCCAGTTGCCGTTGATGGCGGGCGCAGAGACCCGTCTGCCGCCGAGGCCGAATCTTGCCCCGCTCGCTCAGGAAGCGGCTCAGCGTATCGGCGTCTTTGTAGTCAACCTTTTCCACCTTTTCGGCGCAAAACACACACCGGCGCACCGGCCGCCGCCATTGGGCCTGCTGGGCCCGGGCTTCCGCGCGCGCGGTGGCAACGGCCCGACCAGTCTGTCGTCCTCCCGATGATGACCGTCGTTCTTCTGCCAATCTTCACCTCCGGATTAAAACGGGAACTCCTCGCCCATAGCTTCTTCGCCCACCGGCATCTCTTCCTCCGGCATCTCTGGCTGCTCCATCTCCAGATTCTGCGGGCGACCGCCGAGGATAATCATCTCCTGGGCCACCAGTTCGGTGCGGAAGTGCTTCTTGCCCTCGGCATCTTCCCATCCCCGAGTCTGCAGGCGGCCCTCAATGTAGACCTGATGCCCTTTGCGCAGACGTTGCTTGCAGATTTCCGCCAGATTTCCCCAGGCGACCACGTTGAACCACTCCGTCTCTTCGCGCCGCTCGCCATTGGAATTGGTCCACCCGCGCGTGGTCGCGACGCTGAAGGAGGTCACCGGCCGTCCGGCCGGCGTGTACCGCATCTCGGGATCCCGACCCAGGTAACCGATGATCATCACCTTATTCAGCCCTCTCATCGCTTCCCTGCTCCTTGTTAATCTTCGTCAGTACGGACAATCAGGTATCGGAGAATCTGTTCTTTGAATTTAAGCGCCCGATCCACTTCAGCCACGCCTTTGGCGTCCAAGCTGAACTCCATAAACACGTACTGGCCCTCCCGGACTTTGCGAATGGGATAGGCCAGTCGTCGGAGCCCCCAGGGCTCCACTTTGTGGACGGTGCCGCCGTTGGATTCCACAAGGCCCTTCACCTCGTCCACCACCGCGGCCAGCCCCTCGGAGTCCACCTGGGGGTGCACAATATAGGTCAGTTCATATTGTCGCATGGACGGTTCAAACCTCCTTTCCACGGGATTGCCTCCGGTCCGCGCCGGAGGCGGAAAGCCCGTCCGGGCATACAAACGGGCACAATCATAACACAGAGCGCAGATTTTGGCAAATCAGACCCCAGACGACAGCGTCCGGGGTCTGTGGTCCGTGGTCCGTCGTCTGTGGTCTGTCGCCTATCCCCTATTCCCCGCCGATGACCCTACGGGGGCGGCCAGCGGCCTCTGGCGGACCGACCAGCCCCATCTCCTCTAACCGCTCTATCAGCCGGGCCGCCGTGGGGTAGGCGATGCGCAACCGGCGCTGCAGGTAGGACGCGGAGATGGTCTCACGGGTCCGCAACAGGGCGATGGCCTGCTGGAGCAGGTCGTCCTCCTCCTGCATGGCGGACGGGGGAACGGCACCTCCGGCCGGCATCATGGATTCCCACGGCGCCTCGCTGGTCCAACCCGGCAGTTGCTGCCGCCAGAATTCCACCACCCGCTGAATCTCCGCCTCGCTCACGTAGCACCCCTGGAGCCGCACCGGATGGCCGGCGTCTGCCGCCAGGTACAGCATATCCCCTTTGCCCAGAAGCGTCTCCGCGCCGGGCATATCCAAGATGACCCGCGAGTCCACCTGGCTGGCCGTGGCGAAGGAGATGCGGGCCGGGAAGTTGGCCTTGATGAGGCCGGTCACCACGTCCACGCTGGGCCGCTGAGTGGCGACCACCAGATGGATGCCGGTGGCGCGGGCCATCTGGGCGATCCGGCAGATGGTCCGCTCCGTCTCTTCCGGGGCCAGCATCATCAGGTCCGCCAGTTCGTCTATCAGGACGACGATGCGGGGAAGCTGCAGGGAGGGGTCGCTCCGGCCCACTTTCTCGTTGTAGTCGTCTATGTGGCGGGCCCCGACGGCAGCGAAGCGGCGGTACCGCTCATCCATTTCGTGGGCCACCCACCGCAACACCCGACCGATGCGCTCCAGTTCCACCTCGGTCCGCCCCAGCAGATGGGGGAGGCCGTTGAAATGGACCAGTTCCACCATCTTGGGGTCAATCATTACAAACCGCAGTTGGTCGGGCCGATTGGTCATCGCCAGGCAGGTCGCCAGGGCCTTGATGCAGATGGACTTGCCGGAGCCGGTGGTGCCCGCGATGAGCAGATGGGGCATGGTGCTCAGGTCGGCCACCACCGGGGTCCCCGCGACGTCCTCCCCCAGCGCGACGGTCAGGGGAGAGTCCATCGCGGCGAAGGCTTCGCTCTCCATAACCGAACGGAGGGGGACCCGGCTCACCCGGTCGTTGGGGACTTCAATCCCCACGACGGACCGGCCGGGGACCGGGGCCTCCACCCGCAGGGAGGGGGCCGCCAGGGCCAGCGCCAGGTCGTCGGCCAGGGCCGCAATCTGGCTGACCCGGACTTTGTGGGGGCGTCGCTGGCCGTCGGGGCCGGGCCGTTCGGTGAAGCCCGGAGCGATGCCGAACTGGGTGACCGCCGGCCCGCGCCGGACCTCCACGACCTGAACGGGCAATCCGAACTGGGCCAGTGTCTCCACGATGATGCGGCTTTTGCGGCGCACTTCTTCATCGGAAAGGCCGACCTCCTCCCCTTCATCCAGCAGGTCCAGCGGCGGGAGGGAAGGTTCGGCGAAATCGGCCGAGGCGGACGGAGGAGCAGGCACCGCGCGGGCCGGCGCGGTCGGCGCGGGCGCCGGCTGGGGGGCGGCCGGAGCCGGACGTTCGGCGGGAGAGGGAGCCGAGGGAGCAGGGCGGGGGGATGGTCGGGCGGCGGGCTGGGCAGGCCGGGCCGCACGGGGGCGGGCCGGAGGGGGAACGGCGCGGCGTCGCCCCAGCCGTTCCCGGATATCGGCCAGGGTCCAATCCAGGGCCAGCCCCAGTCCCAGCAGGGTAAAGATGGTCAGCAGGACCCCGGCCACCGGCGGGCCCAGGTAGAGGGAAAGGACATGGGACAGGGCCCACCCGATGACCCCTCCGCCCCATCCGCTCTGGAGGAGGGCCCAGGGGTCCCGGCGGCCCAGCAGCAGGTGGGTGAGGGCCAGCAGGCCGAAGAAGAGCAGTTCCAGCCCAACCACCGGCCGCCACCGCCAGAGGACAGGACGGTCCAGATGGTGCTGGAGGATGAGGACCCCGCCCCATCCGATGGCGAACGCGACCGGCACCGCCCCCCAGCCGAAGACAAACTGAAGGGCATGGAGCCAGGCATCGGTCCAGCGGCCGGAGGTCACCCGCAGGAGGGTGAGGAACGTCAGGATAGATAGCAGAATCAGGCCCACGGCCAGGGTCTGCTGGGCGATGGGGCTGGTGAGCACTGCCCACCAAGGCCGACCCGGCGGCCGGGGGGCTGGCTTCTGTCCCGATGTTCCCTTTGGACGTGCGCTCATTTCTACAGATTCACCGCAGAGAACGCAGGGCGCAGAGGCAATGTGTTCCCGCGCTTGCTGCAGTTCCCTATCAAGACGCCGGGGCCGGTTCGGCCGCCTGACGGAGGCTGAGGCCCAGGCGGCGGCGGTCGGCGTCCACGTAAATGACCCGCAGCCGGACGGTCATCCCCTCCCGGACCACGTTGCGAGGATGCAGGAATTGACCTTCGGCCAGTTCGGAAAGGTGAATCAGACCCTCCACCCCTTCTTCTACCTGAGCAAACGCACCGAACTCCACCACGTTGGTGATGACTCCCTGGACAATCTGCCCGACCTGATACCGTTCTCCAACGGTGCGCCAGGGGTCCGGGTGGACTCGCTTCAGGCTCAGGCCGACTCGTCCGCGCTCCCGGTCCACATTCAGCACAGCGACCTGGACCTCCTGGCCCGGGCGAAGCAACTGGGCAGGGTGATTCACGCGGCTCCAGGAGATTTCGGAGATGTGGATCAACCCCTCCAGTCCGCCCAGGTCTACAAACGCGCCGAAGGAGCAGATATTGGTCACTCTCCCCGTGCAGACATCCCCCGGCTGCAGCTGCTCCAGCAGGGCTTTCCGGCGTTGCTCTTCGGAATGGGTGGCCCGTTCGGAGAACACCAATCGCTGGCGCTCCGGGTCCACTTCAATGACATGGAGACGAAGAGTCTGACCGAGGCGGGCACGCAGGGCCTCTTCCCGTTCCCGCTCGTCCATATAGGGGGGGAAGTCGGCCAGATGGGAGACCGGGACAAAGCCCTGGGTGCCGTTCCACTCCACCAGCAGGCCGCCCCGATTGTAGCCGACCACCGGCAGGGTCAGGACGGCCTTTTCCTCCATCGCGCGGACGGCGGCGGCCCATCGTCCATCATCGGGCGGGGAAGGGGGCGCCCCGACGTCCGCCGACTCCGGTTCCAGGCCCAGCCCGAGCCATATGCTCTCGGGGTCGGCCGGGGGGGCCGAGCTTCTACTGTGCTCTCCCTCTCGCAGCAGGGCTTCCCAGTACGCTTCCGTGTAGGGCGCATTAGGGGGCAGAAAATCCACCATACCACCTCCTCCGCTATAACTCATTCAGTTTTCGCCAAAACCGTGCAGCACTCCGATTCCGATCGGCCGCTCGTTCCAATTGGAAATAACGGCCCACTCTTCTTGCCATCTCCATTTTAGTATACCAGTGTCCATACTTTTGAAAGAAAAGGTCCTTGAGTTCCGATACCGGGTCCGGAAGAGAGTCGGTCAGGCCCGACCACCCAGGGAGTCCCGTCGCCCTCTGGATAGCCTCATTATCGGCCAGCAACCACGCCTCCAGCATACGCGCGGCAACACAGATAACAACGTCTGGCTCGGAACGTACGGAGTCCAGCCGTTTCGCAGTTGCCGGGGGACATGGGTCTGTTTCCTGATCTAAAACGAAAAAGATGCGCTCAAATCCGGAACGCCGCAGGACATCCAAATGTCTGGACGCATCCCGGATTAACAGGGAGCGCCCTCCTGCGTTGACGACTTTGACCGCTATTCCTCTCTGGCGCAGCCAGGGACAAAGACTCTCTTGGAAGAGGACCTCCAGCGATTTCCCTTCCACCACGAAACCAACCCGCCGCATTCACGGCCTCCCCCTCTCAAGGTATCCCTGGAGCCAGAGTTCGTCCAGCGTGAAATGCTGCAGAAATTCCTGAATCTGCTCTATACTGTCGGCCCGTACAATCTGAGTACAGCCATCCACCTTGTCCATCAGATAGACCTCTTCGGGCAGGCAATGACGGACAAAGTCCGCACTATGCGTTGTGACAATCACCTGCGTTTGAGCAGAGACTTCTCGCATCAGTTGGACCAGTGGCTCCAGGACCAGGGGATGGAGGTTCCGCTCCGGCTCCTCCAGAAAAATGGCCGCAGGAGGGATGTCAGACCAGAGCAACGCACTCAGCAGGATCAGTAAACGCACTGTACCATCAGAAATCGCGATGGAGGGGAGCGCTCCCCTCACGCCACTTTCACGAACCCGGAAGGTGATTCGTCCATCCGCGAGCTCTTCGGTCTCCCAATCTTCAAATCCAGGAACCAGCATCTGAAGCAGGTCCCGAATCCGCTCGCGCGTCCCTCCATTAGACCGGATCACATGGAGCACGGCGGCCAGGTTGTCACCGGTTTCGGAGACGAAATGGGGAGTACGGATCTCTGTCGGGAAACGGGCACTCTGAGTCAGAGGATCGTAAAATCGCCATCCCAGAAACATGTCGCTGATGATAGAAGAAGCCAGAGAGAAGAAGCGGGTTCGGACGAAAAGTTCTTTCTGGTTCGCTTCGCCGACAGATAGTTTGCGGGGGGAGTCGGACCACTCCCGGATCGTGACGTACTCCGTATCCCGTTCAAAAGCGGAAATTTCCTGCTCCTCTTCTATCCCCTCAGGGATACCGATGAGTGCTCCCTTCTCTTCCAAAACGACCAATTCCTGGTGGAACATCAGGTCGTAGGTAAACCGAAGGTTGCGGAACGGCTGTGTTTTCTTGCGCCCCACCGCTATGTTCAGGGTCTCCACCCCTAACGTGCCCCTCACCCCCAGAAGTGTGCTGCCTTTCCGGCGGCGACGGCAGCGCAGGTTGCTCCATCCGGCCCGACGGGCGACGGCTGTTTCCATCCCTTCCGCCACGCATTCCCGCAGGAAGCGGAATGCGTCCATTAAGTTGGACTTCCCCGCTGCGTTGGGCCCGATGAAGACACTGAACGGGGACAGAGGAAAATAGATTTCATCTCCGAAAGACTTAAAGTTGGCGATTCGGATTTCTTGAATCATCTTACCCCTCGTGCTTTCCGCTCTTCCCGTTCCATCTCCGCCAGAATGCGGGCCAGTTCCTGAATGGCGATGCGCTGTTTGCGGTAGAAGTCGGACTCGCTCATGGCCAGCCGCATGGCCACGTCCCGCACCCGGTAGCCCTTGATGAATTTCAATTCCAGGATGTTGTAGAGCAACCACTCGGTGGCTGTCAGGCTGCGCTCGCCCTCCGGGCGTAGTTGCTCAATCGCCCGCAGGAGGACGGCCCGCAACGCGTTGACCGGTCCGCCGTGGTCATCCGAGGCGCGCTCTACGACCTGTAAATTCAGGAGAGGACTGCGGGTCAATTTGGGGCCACCCCAGTAATGGTCCAGAGCGTCCCATACCCAGCGCGGGAAGTCCGGCGTGGCCAGGGGGTCGGAAAGACGGGCCAGCGCCGGTGCTCCCTCGTAGCGCAGCATCTCCCGCCGTCGCTGGATTTCCTCAATCTGGGGGATAATCCGCTCCAGGACGCCGAACAACGCCTGTTGAACCATCCGGTCTTCCAAGGCGGCCTCTATCTGGGCGGCCAGGGAATGGAGGAAGTCCTGCTCCTCGGCGCTCAGGTCCACCTCCGGGGAACGGGCCTGGAGCCCCAAAATGCCGATCAGTCCGTCGTCGGAGCGGGAGCGAAGCGGCAGGAGCCAGTACCCGTCCCAGACGTAGAGGTCTCCGGAGGGCTGAAGCCGGCCGGCCAGCGCGCCGATTCCCCTGGTGGGGAGAGAGAGGTCGGAGCCTATGGCCCCGCAGACGACCTCTATTCTCGCCTGGTCCCCCTCCACCACGGCCACAAACGCGGTGGGGGTCCGGAGAAGGTCACAGAGGGCGGTCAGAACGTTCTCCAGGAACTGTCGCAGGTCGGTGGTGGTCAGCAACCGGTTGCTCAGGCTCTGAATCCAGGCAATCTCCTGCTCGTCCCGCCGATAGAGCAGGCGGTCAATCAGCGGTTTGCTCCATTCCACGCCCAGTTGGATCAGCAGAATGGCGATGACGACGCCGAAGAGGGTCAGTTGGAGGGGGGAGAGCCCGAGGAGCCCGCCCGACTGGGACGCGGCGATAATGATGGCCACGACCACGGTCGCCTGGAAGGGCCCGCGCAGGAGATAGCGGACGAAGCGGTGCTTGACCACCCGGTCGGGGGTAAGGGCGCCGAAGAAGGCGACGGTGTAGGCCATCACCATCAGCATGCTGCCCACGAAGAGGTTGCCCAGGACCAGCAGGAGCCAGAGGAGGACGGCGGGGAGCCGCTGCGGCCACCCTGTCAGCACCAGGTAGGGGAAGACGCCGACGGCGGGGGCCAGGGACGCCAGGGCCAGGTAGGCCATCCGGCGGCGGGAAGTGGAGGTGAGGCACCGCTCCCAGGCCCGGAGGACGTTCGCCACCCCCCAGAGAATAAAGAAGGCAAAGTAGAGGGAGAAGAACCAGAACTGGGGGCCGGCTCGCAGGTGGATGGTCCCGATTTGCAGGATGCCATCCCAGACGATGCGGTCGGTGAGGAGAGCACCCAAGAAGATGACGCCGCCCAGGGCGTAGGCGACTCCGACGGCCCATGCGCGCCGGCGGCTGCGGTCGTTGGTCGTTTCTAACAGGGCACCGGTAAAATGGAAGTAGGCGGCGGGGGTGAAGGCAATCCCCACCCACTGAAAGCGAAGCCACTCCAGGGCTACCTCCACCGGCGCCGCGACGATGACCAGTTCCACAAAGTAGACGATGAGGACGCAAAAGAGGAGGGCGCTGAAAATCTGGGCGACCCGGTTGCGGAAGTTATAGAGCAACAGGTAAATCGCCAGGGCGAAAGAGAGGATGACGACGCCCGACGTCAGCAGGATGTTCAGAAGTTGAAGAACGCCGATCCAGTTCACAATCCCAATCGTCTCAACGCAAATGGGACCCAAATAACAGCGCGATATCTTGATTCCGCCAGTGGTGGTCGTGGTATCCCCGGAAGGAGAAACCCAGTGCCCGATAGAAACAGATCGCCGGATGGTTGCGGGTCGGTACCTCCACCAACAACTCGCCCAATCCTTTACCGGACGCCCATGAGATGACCTCCGCCATCAGGGCACGGCCCACTCCCTGCCGCCGATGGGCCGGGTCCACCACCAGGTCGTATACCCATGCCAATCCGTGCCCCATCAGGGAGCGCGCCGTCACATATCCGATGATTCCTTTCTCTTCGGCCACCAGGAACAGGTCGCACTCCTCCCATCCGGCGACCAGTTCCTTCCCCTGGCGGGGGTATGGAACAGGGATAGCTCGCGGGAGGCGTACGGGCTGGAAGGTAAGCGTGATGCCTCCCTGTTGCTCGTGCTCTTCCATCCGCCAGGCGTGGTCGGTGAGGACAGAGTGGTCCAGTTTCAAACAGGGCTCTATATCGGCGGGTCGGGCTTTGCGGATTCGCATGTGCTATTCCTGCGCAGTTATACCCAGATTCTACCATTGGAGGGGATAAGAGGCAAGTTTGTGATCGGTGTCCCCCTTGACAGTCTCTCCAGATGATGCTAAACTCTCCCCACGCGGCGTCCGGCCGCTGAGATTCCCCATCCCCCCAACTCAAGGAGGCTTCCATGCGTCTGGACTACAAGAAAGTCTTCCTCATCGGCTTCGGCTTCTTCTCCACCAGTGTGATGTGGGCCGTCTACAACACGTACGTGCCCATCTTCCTCCAGGCCGGCAACCCGGCCTTTGACGCCAAACTGGCCGTGCAGACCTTCGGCTTCGGCCTCAGCGCCACGCTCACGGGCTTCATCATGACATTGGATAACATCGCCGCGTTCTTCATCCAGCCCATTATGGGCGCCCTCAGCGACCGTACCTATACCCGCATCGGCCGCCGGATGCCGTACATTATCACCTGCGCGCCCATCGCCGTCCTGGCCTTCGCCCTGATCCCGCTGGCCCCCCAGATGATCCCACCGGAACTGAACGGGCAGGTAGACAAACTGGGCGGCCTCTTCGCCTTCTTCGTCGCCTCGCTGATGGTGATGCTGCTGGCGATGGCCGTCTTTCGGACGCCCGTCATTGCACTGATGCCGGACCTGGTCCCCTCCCCCCTGCGCTCCCAAGCCAACGGCGTCATCAACCTGATGGGGGGTCTCGGCGGGATTCTGGCCTTCCTTATCGGCGGCCTGCTCTACACACTCTACCGTCCTCTCCCCTTCTGGTTCGGCGGACTGCTCACCCTCATCGCCGTCGCCATCCTCTTCTGGAAGGTCAAGGAGCCGAAGGAACTGGTGGAGGCGGCCCGTCACGAAGAAGGGCTGGGCGTCTTCCGGGGACTGCGCAATATCCCCCGGGAGAACGTCCGCAGCCTGACCTTCCTCATCCTGGCCATCTTCTTCTGGTTCGTCGGCTACAACGCGGTGGAGACCTTCTTCAGTTCGTACGGCGTGGCGGTCCTGGGCGTCAGCGAGTCTACCGCCGGGATGATTCTCAGCATCGCCTACGTCACCTTTATCCTGTTCTCCATCCCCAGCGGCATTATCGCCACCCGCATCGGGCGGAAGCGCACCATCCTTATCGGACTGGCCGTCTTCACGGTCGTGCTGGTGGTCGCGTTCTTCACGCCGATGGTGCCGGTGATTATCGGGCTGCTGGCGGTCGGCGGGTTGGCCTGGTCGCTGGTCAACATTAACAGCTTGCCGATGGTGGTGGATACGTCCACCTCCGAGGAGGTGCTGGGGACCTACACGGGGCTCTACTACGTGGCGGGGACGCTGGCGGCGGTGGTGGGGCCCATCCTGAACGGGTGGGTGATTGACCTGACGGGCCGCAACTACAACATGATTTTCCTGGTCACTCCGGCGTTCTTCGTGCTGGCGATTCTCTGTATGCTGGGCGTGACGAAGGGCGAGGCCAAGACGGCCGCCTGACCGGCGCCTGCGCCAGCACCATCCCGACCAGCATCAAGCCGCCGCCCGTCCACTGGACCGGCGCGAGCCGTTCCCTCAGGAACAACCCGCCGAACAGGGCGGCGAAGACGGATTCCAAGCTCAGGATGACGGCCGCGACGGTGGGGGGAGCCTCGCGCTGGCCCAGCATCTGGAGGGTGTAGCCCACCACGACGGAGAAGACGGCGGTATAAGGGACGGTCCACCCGACGGGCCGGAGCGCTTCCCATGATGGGGATTCCAGCGCCAGGCCGACGGTCAGGCTGAGGAGCCCGCAGGCCAGGTACTGCGCCGAGGCCAGCCGTAGGGGCTCCATCCGCCCGACCCACCGGCCAATCAGGATGACGTGCAGCGCGTAGAGGGCCGCCGATACCAGCACCAGGCTGTCGCCTGGGGCCAGGGAGAGGCGGCCCTCGGCGCTCAGAAGGAAGAGGCCGGTCGCGGCCAGCAGGGAAGCCGCCCACACGTTCCACCCTGACCGCTGGCGCCAGAAGAGGGTGAGGAGGAGGGGGACCAGGACGACGTAGAGGCCGGTGATGAAGCCGGCCTTGCCGGCGGTGGTGAAAGCCAGCCCGGCCTGCTGGGAGGCGGCGCCCGCAAAGAGGACCAGTCCCGCCAGCGCGCCGCCGCCGACTTCCTGCCGGGAGAGGCCACGCAGTCGGCGCCCGGCCATCGCCAGGACGAACAGTCCCCCCAGCAGGAAGCGGAGGCCGTTGAAGAAGAAAGTCCCCAGATAGGCAGCGGCGATTTTACAGGGGACGAAGGTGCTCCCCCAGGCCAGCGCCGCTCCCAGCAGCATCAGGTTGGCGATCCACTGCCGTCGGGTCATGCTTTTATTTGGCGTAATCCACGGCGCGGGTTTCCCGGATGACCGTCACTTTAATCTGGCCCGGGTACTCCATGCCCTCCTCAATCTTGCGGGCGATGTCGCGGGAGAGTTGGATGGCGCCCAGGTCGTCCACCTCCTCGGGCTTGACGATGATGCGGATTTCCCGTCCGGCCTGGATGGCGAAGGATTCGGCGACGCCGGGGAAGGAGGAGGCCAGTTCCTCCAGCGCCCGGATGCGCTTGATGTATTGCTCCAAGCTCTCCCGCCGGGCACCGGGACGGGCGCCGGAGATGGCATCGGCAACCTCCACGATGATGGCCTCCAAGCTCTGCTGGTCGGCCTCGTGGTGGTGGGACTCAATGCAATGGACGACCTCCTCGGGCACCCCGTAGCGGCGGCAGATTTCGGCGCCGATGAGGGCATGGGTGCCCTCCACCTCAAAGTCCACCGCCTTGCCGATGTCGTGGAGCAGGCCACCCAGACGGGCCACCTCCACGTTAGCTCCCAGTTCCGCCGCCAGCATCGCCGCCAGTTTGGCCGTCTCAATCGCGTGGGCATGCTGGTTCTGCCCGTAACTGGTGCGGAAGCGGAGTTTGCCCAGCAGTTTGACCAGTTCGGGGTGAAGGCTGGCGACGCCGCTCTCGTAGACTGCCCGCTCGCCCTCCTCGCGGATTTGCTGCTCCACCTCCTTCTGGGCATCGGCCACGACCTTCTCAATGCGACCCGGATGGATGCGGCCGTCGGTGATGAGCCGCTCCATCGCCCGGCGGGCCACCTCCCGCCGCACGGGGTCAAAGCAGGAGATGGTGATGGTCTCCGGCGTGTCGTCCACCACGACGTCCACCCCGGCGACCTGCTCAAAGGTGCGGATATTGCGCCCGCCGCGCCCGATGATGCGGCCCTTCATCTCGTCGGAGGGGAGGTCTACGGAGGAGACGGTCAGTTCGGCCACCTGCTCGCTGGCCATCCGCTGGATGACGGTGGTGAGAATTTTGCGGGCCCGCCGTTCGCCCTCCTCGCGGGCCTCCTGCTCAATCTCCCGGATGACCCGCGCCATTTCCTGACGGGTGTTCTCGGCGACAATCCGCAGGAGTTCCTCGCGAGCTTCCTCCAGCGTCATCCGGGCGACCTCCTCCAGGGCCTTCGTCCGCTCCTCCTGGAGTTTCTCCAATTCGTTCCGCTGCCGGTCCAGCGCGCTCTGTCGCTTATTGAGCATCTGCTCGCGCTTATCCAGCGCCTCTTGCCGCTGGTCCAGTTTCTCCCGCCGTTGCTGGAGCCGTTCCTCCTCCCGGCGCAGGTTGTTCCGCCAGCGCTCCACCTCTGCCTGCGCCTCGTTGCGGACCTGCATGGCCTGGTCCTGAGCCGCCAGCACAGTCCGCTGAGCCTCGCTATTGGCTTCCTCCAGGATTCGCTGGGCCTCTTCCTGAGCTTGGCGGATAATGCTCCCTTTGCGGGACGCGGCAAACCAGTATCCAATCCCAATCCCTGCACCCACCGCAATAGACAAACCGATGATCCAGAGCAACGTTTCCATAGGTCATTTCCTCTTGTACAAGATCCATCATCCTGCACTACATGGGTTCTCCGGGGCCGATGTCGGCCAGGATTTGCTGGACGACGGCCCGGACGATGCCGTAGGGGAAGCCCCGGCGGAGCAGGTAGTCCATCAGCCGACGGCGGAAGAGGTCGGGGGCCAGCCCGCGCAGTTTGCGGCGGGCCGCCTCCGCCGCCCGCGCGGCGGCTTCTTCCTCATCGTACTCCGCCAGCGCCTCCTCTATGGCCGATTCGTCCACCCCCTTCTGCCGGAGTTCCTGCCGGAGCGCCATGGCCCCTCGGGGGTTGTGCTGGAGGCGGTTCTGGACCCAGTAGCGGGCGAACTCCCGGTCGTCCACCAGCCCACTGCGGCGCAGCCGCTCCAGGACCTCTCCGGCCGTTTCTGCATCGTATCGCTCGGCCAAGCGCTCCCGGATTTCCGCCTCGCTGCGGGGGCGGTAGGAGAGGAGGTCCAGCGCTCGCTCGGCGGCCCGCTCGGCGGTATCCCGCTGCCGGAGGCGGGCGATGTCCTCGTCGGAGAGGACCTGCCCCACCCGCAGGCGGGCCGCTTCTATGGCCGCCAGCCCGAAGGCGAAGCGGCCGTCCAGGTAGACGTTGACCCGATTCCGGTTGCGCTTCTGGACTCTGAGCGCCGTGATTTGCCCGCCCATGGGCTTCCCCAACAGCCGCTATATAGCGCCGCGCGCCGTAGCTTGGAGGCCACGGCGCGCGGCGTATGCCCAGATAGGTCCGACCCGAACGGTTCTTACCACAAATCGGGCATGGCGTAGATGGAGCCAGGAAACGCCCGCTCTCCACCTGAGAGGCCCGGTCAACCTGAGCCCTCAGGTCTCAGGGCGAAACGCTGATCCTACGCCGTAGAGAGAAATGGCTCTGTGTCCATATCGCCACTCACGGGAGTGCCGATGCGGCCCGGAAAATCACCTGTCGGATCGGATGACAGGACAATACGCCTCGCCGTGGCCCGGCCGACTCTACGCCGGTTCTACGTCTTCGGTGACGAGAGGCGGAGGGGCCTCCATGGCCCTTTCCCGAATCTGTTGCTCCAGTTCGGCCGTGACCTCCGGATGGTCCCGCAGGTACTGCTTGGCGTTCTCCCGCCCCTGAGCGATGTTCTGCCCCTGGTAACTGTAGAACGAACCGCGCTTCTCTATCAGGCCGTACTGGACGGCCAGGTCCAGGATGTCCCCCTCCCGACTGATGCCTTTGCCGTAGATAATGTCAAACTCGGCGACCCGGAAGGGGGGCGCGACTTTGTTCTTGGTCACCCGCACGCGGGTGCGGCTCCCGATGACCTCCCCTTTCTCCTTGATGCCGGTGACCCGCCGGACGTCCAGGCGGACGCTGGCGTAGAATTTCAGGGCCCGACCGCCGGTGGTCGTCTCCGAACTGCCGAAGACGACGCCGATTTTCTCCCGTAACTGATTGGTGAAAATCATAGCTGTATTGGACTGTTTGATGGCCCCGGAGAGTTTCCGGAGCGCCTGGCTCATCAGTCGGGCCTGGAGGCCGGGGTGGGAATCTCCCATTTCGCCCTCAATCTCGGCGCGGGGGACCAACGCGGCAACGGAGTCTATGACGACCACGTCCACTGCCCCGCTGCGGACGAGGGTCTCCGCGATTTCCAGCGCCTGTTCGCCGGTATCCGGCTGGGCGATGTAGAGATTATCCACGTCCACACCGCACGCTTCCGCATATTCGGGGTCCAGAGCATGCTCCATGTCAATGTACGCCGCCACACCGCCTCGCTTCTGGGCTTCGGCGACGATGTGGAGGGCCAGGGTGGTCTTGCCGGCGCCGTCGGGGCCGTAGATTTCGGTGACCCGGCCGCGCGGGATGCCGCCCACGCCCAGCGCGATGTCCAGGGAAAGCGCCCCGGTGGGGATGACATCCACTGCCAGTTGGGTGGCCTCGCCCAGACGCATCACCGTCCCTTCGCCGAACCGCTTGGTCAGGGTTGCCAGAGCCGCTTCCAGTGCTTTTTGCCGTCCTTCCTCTTTCATCAGACCACCGCCTCCGGCTGGTAAGTAGCAAACCAACGGCTTTTATTAAGTGTACTACGAAAGCGAAGAAAAGGCAAATGCGCGATACCCCATTTGCAGAACTGCAGCAAAAAGGGTATACTCTAACCAGACTACTTTGGGCGGAGGTTTGCGATGACCCTCTGGGAGACGTACTACACACCGACCTCCGTAGAGGAAACTCTGCAGTTATTAGCCGAATCCGGCCCTCGGGCCCGCCCGATCGCCGGCGGGACCGACCTGCTGTTGGAACTGGAGCGCGGGGTGCGGCAGGCACCCGTCCTCATAGACATCAGCCGGGTGCCAGGATTGGACGGAATTGTGATGGACGGCGAAACCCTTCGCCTGGGCCCGCTGGTCACCCACAACCGGCTGGTGGCCTCGGCGACAGTTCGGGAACGGGCTTTCCCATTGGCGCAGGCGGCCTGGAGTATCGGAGCGCCGGCCATCCGTAATCGGGCAACCCTGGGCGGCAATCTCATCACCGCCTCTCCCGCCAACGACACCATCCCCCCGTTGGTCGCGCTGGGGGCCACCCTTGTCCTCCGTTCGGCGCGCGGGGAGCGGCAGGTCCCCATCCGGGAGTTCTACAAGGGAGTGCGGCAGGTGGACCTGGCTCCCGACGAGATGTTGACCGAAATCCGGGTACCGGTCCTGGCTCCCAGCGAGCGGGGAGTCTTCCTGAAACTGAGCTTGCGTCAGGCGCTGGCGGTCTCCGTGGTCAACGCAGCCGTGGTGGTCCGGCTGGAGCGGGGGGTCGTCACCCGGGCGCGGGTAGCGCTGGGGAGCGTGGCCCCCACCGTCATCCGGGCCTGCGAGGCCGAGGGGGTGCTGGTGGGCGGCCCGCTGACGGAGGAGCGCATCGCCGAAGCGGCGGACCTGGCGGCCCGGGCCGCCGTCCCCATAGACGACATCCGCGCCGGCGCGGAGTACCGCCGGGAGATGGTCCGCGTGCTGGTCCGGCGGGCGCTGGCCGCGCTGGCCGAAGGGCGGGAGCGCACCAGCTTCCCGGACCACCCCCCGCTCCTCTGGGGCCGCAGCGACGGCCGCTTCCCCCGCCTGGCTGGCCGGACCGTCCGCCACACCGTCGGCGAGGATGAGCCCATAGAGTGCACCGTCAACGGCGAGAACCACGTCGTCCGCGGGGCCAATGGCAAGACCCTCCTGCGGATGCTCCGGGAAGACCTGGGGCTCACCGGCACCAAGGAGGGATGCGGCGAGGGGGAATGCGGCGCCTGTACGATCTGGCTGGACGGCATCGCCGTCCTCTCCTGCCTGGTCCCGGCCCCGCGCGCCCACGGCGCCCAGATCGTCACCGTGGAAGGACTGGGGCGGGGAGAGAACCTCCATCCCCTCCAGCAGGCCTTCATCCAGGAAGGGGCGGTCCAGTGTGGCTACTGCACCCCTGGCTTCGTGATGAGCGGGGCCAAGTTGCTGGAGGAACTGCCCAGCCCGTCCCGCGAGCAGATTCTCCACGCCATCGCCGGGAACCTCTGCCGCTGTACCGGCTACTACAAAATTGTGCGGGCCATAGAACGGGCCGCCACCGGTGTTTAAAAACCACGAAGGGCACGAAGAATTTATTTGCTTTGCGTCTTCGCGGTGAACGCCGAAAAACCGCAAAGGACGCAAAGGGCGCAAAGATTTTTTTATTTTCTTTATATCTTTGTGTCTTCGTGGTGAACGTTTAGAACCGCAAAGGACGCAAAGGGCGCAAAGATTTTTTTATTTTCTTTATATCTTTGTGTCTTTGTGTCTTCGTGGTGAACGTTTAGAACCGCAAAGGACGCAAAGGGCGCAAAGAAAATCTTAAAAACCTTTGCGCTCTCTGCGGTGAAAACATAAACCGCAAAGGGTGCAAAGAATTCTTTGTTTTCTTCCTGTCTTCGGGGTGAACCACAGGAGGCGCCGATGATGACGGCGGAGGAGTACATAGAGAGCCTGCGGCAACTGGGGCCGCGCACCATTTACCTCTTCGGGGAGCGGGTGGAGCATCCGGTGGACCATCCCCTCATTCGCCCCTCTGTCAACGCCTGTGCCATGACCTACCGCGTGGCGGAAATCCCCCAGTACCAGGACCTGACCACCGCCACCTCGGCGCTTTCGGGCCGCCGGGTTAACCGTTTCGTCCACCTCCATCAGAGCCCGGAGGACCTGGTCAAAAAAGTAAAGATGCAACGGCTTCTGGGACGGTTGACCGGGACCTGCTTCCAGCGCTGCGTCGGTCTGGACGCGCTGAACGCCGTCTGGAGCACCACGTATGAGATAGACCAGAAATACGGCACCTCCTACCACGAACGCTTCCGGCGGTTCGTCCTGGAGTGGGAGGAAAGGGACTGGACGGTGGACGGGGCGATGACGGACCCCAAAGGGAACCGGGCGCTGGGCCCTTCGGCCCAGGCCGACCCCGACCTCTACGTCCATGTTGTGGAGCGCCGGGCCGATGGCATCGTCGTCCGGGGAGCTAAAGTCCATCAGACGGGGCTGTTGAATTCCCACCAGATTCTGGTGATGCCCACGCTGGCCCTGAAGCCGGAGGATGCGGACTACGCCGTCTGCTTCGCCGTCCCCGCCGACGACCCCAGCCTCATCTACATCTACGGTCGCCAGTCCTCGGACACCCGGAAACTGGAGCGGAGCCGGGTGGACATGGGCAACCTCCACTACGGGGGGCAGGAAGGGGTCATCATCTTCAACGACACCTTCGTCCCTTGGGAGCGGGTCTTCATGTGCGGGGAGACGGAGTTCGCCGGGATGCTGGTGGAGCGGTTCGCCGCGTACCACCGGCAATCCTACGGGGGGTGCAAGGTGGGAAACGGGGACGTCCTCATCGGCGCGGCGGCGGCCGTGGCGGAGTACCAGGGGGTCGCGAATGCCAGCCATATCCGGGAGAAACTGACCGAGATGGTTCACCTGAACGAGACCCTCTACGCCTGCGGCATCGCCTGCTCCGCTGAGGGCGTCCGAACCCCGGCGGGCAACTATCTGGTGGACGTCCTTCTGGCCAACGTCTGCAAGCAGAATGTGACCCGGTTCCCGTACGAGATCGCGCGGCTGGCGCAGGACATTGCGGGGGGCCTGCTGGGGACGATGCCGTCGGATGCAGACTTCGCTTCCGATGAGGTGGGGCCGTGGTGCCGCAAGTACCTGGCCCCGGCGGCCCCTTTCCCGCCGGAGCACCGCCAGCGGATGTTGCGGCTAATAGAGGCGATGACGATGGGCTCCCTGGCGGTGGGGTATCTGGTGGAGTCCATGCACGGGGCGGGCTCTCCGCAGACCCAGCGCATCGTCATCCAGCGCTATGCGGACCTGGAGGGGAAGAAAGCGCTGGCCCGCCGCCTCTGCGGGATCGGCCCGGATGACCTGTTGCCGGAGGGGGAGCGGGCACAGGACGCGGAATAATCTTGCGCCACCGATCTTCCACCTGCGCAAAGTCCGGCTCTCTTCCGGGCTGATGGCCTCACCTTCACCTCTTGACAAATCTCCTCACCTGTAGTATACTTTCCCCAAACCTAATCACTCGTAGACTAATTTTCCTATGTCTGTCCGATATGCCCTTCTGGGACTTCTGGCCCAGCAGCCGCGCCATGGCTACGAACTGCGCGCGGCCTTTGAGGCGCTGGTCGGCGGGCGGGATACGTGGGAGGTCAAGCCCGGCCAGGTCTACGCCACCCTGGAACGGCTGGAGGAGGCAGGGCTCATCGCCGAGGTCGGCGTGGAGAAGGAGGGAGGGCCGGAGAAGCGCATCTACGCCCTCACCCCCGCCGGCCGTGAGGCCCTCCAGGAGTGGTTCCATACAGGCGTCGTCGGCGACCACCACCGGGACGAGTTCTTCGTCAAACTGATGGTCGGCCTGCTGGTGGAGGGTACCGACCTGCATCGTCTCATCCAGGTCCAGCGCAACACCCTCTACCAGGAACTGCACCGATTCACCCGCCAGCGGATGGAGGCTGACTCTCAGACCGAACTGGCCTATGTGCTCTTCCTGGACAAAGTGGTCATGCACCTGGAGGCCGACCTGCGCTGGCTGGACATGGTGGAGGCCCGCCTGGAGGAGATTCAGCGCCAGCCAACCCCGCAACCGGAGCCGAAACCCCGGGGGAGGCCGAGGGCGAAACGTGAAGCGTGAAACGTGAAGCGTGAAACGTGAAGCGTGAAGCGTGAAACGTGAAACGTGAAAAGGGAAGCGTGAAAGGGAGATATATTGATCCTACAACCTGAAAGGAGACAAATCATGCCCATCATCCAAACCGAAAACCTGACCAAAATCTACGGCACCGGCGAGACCGCCGTCGTCGCCCTGGACCACATCAACATGGCCGTGGAGAAGGGGGAGTTCCTGGCCGTGATGGGGCCCAGCGGCTGCGGCAAGTCCACCCTCCTGCACCTCGTCGGCGGGCTGGACCGACCCACCGAGGGGCGGGTCCTGCTGGACGGCCGGGACCTGACGGCACTGGAGGACGATAACCTGGCCGCGCTCCGCCGCCGGCGCATCGGCTTCGTCTTCCAGTTCTACAACCTCATCCCGGTGCTGACCGCGCTGGAGAACGCCGCGCTGCCGCTCCTGCTGGACGGGGTCAGACCCGCCGAGGCCCACCGGCATGCGGCGGAGTGGCTCCAGCGCCTGGGAATGGGCGACCGGCTCCACCACCGCCCGGACCAACTCTCCGGCGGGCAGCAGCAGCGGGTGGCCATCGCCCGCGCCCTGGTCGCCGAGCCCGACCTCATCCTGGCCGACGAGCCCACCGGCAACCTGGATTCCCGCGCCGGGGACGAGATCGCGGCCCTCCTGCGCCGCATCTCCTCGGAGTGGGGCCGTACAATCCTGCTGGTCACCCACGACCCGCGCATCGCCGCCCACGCCGACCGCATCCTCTTCATGAAGGACGGGCGCATCATAGACGAGACGCGCCTGGCCGGAACCGGCGAGGAGCAGGCCCAGGCCCTCCGGGAGCGGATGGAGACGCTTTAGGTTTACCACGTGTCTTCGTGCCTTGGTGGTTTCTCCATAAGGAGGATACGATGCGGGTACAGTTGATGATGGCTCTGCGGTACCTGCGCGGGCGGAAACTCCGCACCGCGCTGACGACGATGGCGGTGGTCTTCGGCGTGGCCGTTCTCTTCGGGATGAACGCCCTCCTGCCCACCATGCTCCAGGCCTTCCGCCAGACGGTTATGGCGGCCACCGGCAAGGTGGACCTGATGTTCACCAGCGTGACCGATGGCCCCTTCCCCGCCGACCGGGTGGAGATCATCCAGGGGATGGAAGGGATCGCTGAAGTGACTGGCTCCCTGCGCCGCAACATTCTGCTCCCGCCCGATATGGCGAGCCAGGCCGGGCTGAACGCGGTCACCCTGGTGGGGGTGGACCCGGAGGTCGCGGCGCGCATGCGCCACTACCCGCTCAAAGAGGGCCGGTTTCTCGCCGCCGACGACGGGGACGCGGTCGTCGTCTCCAAAGGGCTGGCGGAGAAACTGGGCCTTGCCCCTGGGAGCACACTGACGCTTCCTTCGGCGAAGGGCACCACCGATTTTGAGGTGGTGGGCATCCTGAATGTGCCCTCTATCCCCGGTGTGGAGGAGGTCTACGTCCCGCTTCCGGCGGCCCAGCGACTGCTGGAGATGCCCGGGCAGATCAACGTCATAGAGGCAACGGTGAAGCCGGGGGTGGACCGGGACGAAGTGGAAAAGGCCGCGCTGGCCGCGCTGGGCGACCTCTTCAAGGCCGAGCCGCCGGAGGTCGGGGAGGAACTGATCGCCAGCCTGGAGATGGGCGAGATCGCCTTTGCCCTCTTCGGCGTGATGGCGCTGGCCATTGGCGCATTCATCATCCTGAACACCTTCCGCACCGTCGTCGTGGAGCGGCGGCACGACCTGGGGATGCTCCGGGCCGTGGGCGCGTCCCGCCGCGCCGTCGTCGGCCTCATCCTGGCGGAGAGCCTGCTCCAGGGGGTTCTGGGGACGGCCGCGGGGCTGGCCGCCGGATACGGCCTGGCCTGGGTGCTCCTGCTCTCGGTCAAGTCGGTGATGCAGCAGTACCTGCGGATGGAAGCGATCGCGCCGATTATCACCCTGCCCAACCTGATGACCGCCGTGGTCCTGGGGCTGGGGGCGACGCTGGCAGGGGGCCTGTGGCCCGCGCTGGCCGCCGGGCGGGTGACGCCCGTGGAGGCGCTGCGGCCCGTGGTCCCCGGCGCCTACGAGCGCGCGGCCCGGCGGCGCGGCACCGTCGGGGCCGTGCTGGTCGTCCTGGCGGCGCTGGCCCTGCTGACCGGCAACTTCAACCTGGCCGCGCTGGGCACGCTCCTCTTCCTGGTCGGGCTGGTGCTGGTGGCGCCGGTCCTGGTGAGCCCTCTCTCCCGCCTCTTCGGGCGGCTGCTGGCGCTGATCTTCGCTCGCGAGGGACGGCTGGCGGAGGGGAACCTGGCCCGTCAGCCCAACCGGGCCGCCATCACCGCCTCCGCGCTGATGGTGGGCCTGGCGATGATCCTGGCCCTGGCCGGGATCGTCACTTCCACCTTTGACGGCTTCATGAGTTACATTGACCACTCCCTGCGGGCCGACTTCTTGCTGATGCCCGCGTCGCTGGTGCTGGGCGGCGGGAACGTCGGGGCGGGGCCGGAGTTGGTGGAGGAGATTCGGGCTGTGCCCGGCGTGGCCGGCGCCACGACGCTCCGGCTGGCGACGGCCGCGGTGGACGGCCTGACGGTGCAGGTGGTCGGTGTGGACCCCGAGACCTACCCGCAACTCTCGGGCCTGGTCTTCCGCTACGGCGATTCGGAGGAGGCCTTCGCGGCGCTGGGCCGGGAGCGGGCGATGATCGTCAACGGTGTCTTCGCTGCCCAACGGCGGGTCAAGGTCGGGGACGTCCTGACCCTCCAGACGCCGGAGGGGAAGCGGGAGTACCGGGTGGTCGGCGTCGGCTCCGACTACCTGAACGCCAAACTGGTCACCGCCTACATCTCCCAGGCCAACCTGGAGCGGGACTTCCACCAGACGGCGGACCTGCTGGTGATGGTGGAGGCAGCGGACGACGCCGATATGGCCGCGGTCCAGGCCCGGCTGGAGGAGATTGTCCGGAAGTACCCGTCCTTCGTCCTGACGGAGTGGCGGTCGTTCCGGGAGGAGCAGGAGCGGGTCTTCGGGCAGAGCGTCTCCCTGTTCAACGTGATCGGGGTGATGTTCGCCCTGCCGTCGCTGCTGGCGATGGTGAACACGCTGACCATCAACGTGATGGAGCGGACGCGCGAGATCGGCGTCCTGCGGGCGGTGGGGAGCACGCGGCGGCAGGTGCGGCGGATGGTGATCGCGGAGAGCTTGCTCCTGGGCGCGCTGGGGACGGCCTTCGGGATTCTGGCAGGCCTCTGGCTGGGGTACGTGTTGGTGGCCGGGATGAACGTGAGCGGCTTTGTGATCCCGTACTACTTCCCGTACACAGGCGTTCTGGTCGCGGTGGCGGTGGGGCTGCTCATCGGCGTGGGTGCGGCGGTGTTGCCGGCCCGCCGGGCGGCGCGGCTGGACGTGGTGGCGGCCCTGCGGTATGAGTGAGGGGGAAGGCCGGATAGGGCGATTTGGGCCCGCGCCGCGAAAGAGAGCCAACCTGCGCCAACCCGGTCGCGAAGGGGGTGAAGCAACCTGGCCGGAGGCCCGGACGGGTCGCCGCAACGTCTCTACGGCGTCTCTCCTCTGAGGAAGCACAAAATTCCATCCACAATCCCCTGAGCGATCAGGTCCTGTTGGTTCAGGAGAATATCCCGGTCGGCCAGGAGAAAACCAATCTCTATGATGGCGCCCGGAGTGGCAGGATCAACCTCGTAGAAAGTGTGGTACTGGGTCATATCGGGGGTGACGCTGCCCTCATGGAAAGGCAGGCCGGTACGGGCTCCGTAGCGGCTGATCAGACAGGCTACCAGACGGTCCTCCACACTGGGGATGGCGCTCTCTTCCACGCGGGCCACTTTGAAACCGGAGGCTTCGGGGTAAAGGCAAGCGTCCGCATGGATGGAGACCAGGGCCCGGGCCCGGTAGCCCTCCAGCCGGGGGTCAAACTCCTCCAGCAGGTCGGTGGGGTATCCGGCAGCTTCCAACCCCTTCACAACCCGCCAGGCGACGGCCAGATTCACGTCCACTTCCCGGAGCCAGCCGTCGCAGATGGCGCCGGTATCGTTCCCCCAGTGGCCGGCCACAATGCCGATGGGCAGCACCGCTGGCGTACCGGGAAGGGGCGTCGGCCGGGGGGAAGGAGTGGGAAATGGAGTAGAGGTCAGCGGGAAGTAACCAGGCGACGGAGTGACGGGAGGAGGGTTGGCAGGATGTTCCGCGCCGACGTTCAGCCCGATACGGATGAGGACCAGGAGAGCAGTTCCTAGGACCACCAGCACCAGCAGGCGCGGCGCGCCGGAGGCGGCTGGCGGCCTCTCCCGGGACTCCAGCGGGCGGGCCATCTGGCGGGACATGGCAGGACGTAGAGCACAGGTCGCAGAGTGCAACCCGCAACTAACGATAAGCGACGAGCGATGAGCGATACGCGATATGCGATACGCGCTTACCGACTCTCTTCCACACAAAACGCGCCGATGTGGCGCTTGTTGACCAGGATGCCCCCGGCGTTGAAGACGATGTCGGGCCGAATGGAACCGCGCACCCGGCCGTCCAGAACTACCAGGAAATCCTCCGTATCCGTCACCAGCAGCCGTCGCATGTCCACCCGGGCGGAGAGGCGCAGGTAGCCGCTGACCTCAAACGTGGGAACGGTCAGAAAGATGTTGTAGAGATACGCGCCCGTGTAACTGCCGTAGGCCTGCTTGCGGGGCAGCGCGTCCTCCTGGCGGGCCACCAGTGCCAGGGTCAGGTTCGCCTTGGCCAGCGTGGAGGCGGGGTAGGAGGCGAGAATCTCGCCCGGCCGGTCAATCGGGGAGATATAGGCATCTTCCAGTTGGAGAAACGCCGTTGTCCGGTCGTTCAGCATCTCAAAGAGGCCGTAACGGCGCACGTCCAGATGCCCGGAGATCCGGTAACTCTGGGTGAAAAAATCCACCACCAGCCAGCCGACCTGTCGGATTTCCTCCATAGTGACTCCTTACGTTGACGGCGGACGATACAACACGGAGAGCCACTCCTCCCGCCGATGCCGGTGAGGGCAGCGGGGGCAGAAGGCCAGGGCGGCGGCCCGCAGTTCCGGGGCCTGCTTCTCCGCGTAGCCGGAGGGACAGTAGGAGCAGGGGATGGCATCGGCCAGCTCTTCCCGCACCCGCTCCAGCGTGGAGAGGAGGCCCGCCGGGCTGGAAGTGCCCAGGCGGAATCGCTCCGGGGTCCGCAGTTCGGACGTGGGCGCGCCGGCAAAGATGAGCCGCACCGCGTCGGCGGCGGTCCGAATGCCTCCGGCGGCCTTCACCCCCATCCCGGCCCCCACCGCCTCCCGCATCCGGCGGATGTGCTCCGGCGTGGCGCCGAAGGCCTCCATGCCGGTGGAGTTCTTCACAAAGTGGGCCCCCGCCTCCTGCGCGATCCGGCAGGCCAGAGTGATGTCCTCGCGGCGGAGTTCGGAGGAGCGAATAATGACTTTGACAACTTCCCCATCGGCCGCGTCCACCACGGCGGCCACCTCCCGCCAGGTGTACTCGGGGTCGTCCCGGAGACGGCCTACGTTGATGACCATATCCAGTTCCACCCACCCCGGCCCCTCCCGGCGGAGGGCGCGGCTTTCGGCCACGACGCGGGCGGCCTGATGCGCTTTCATTGCGATGGTGGACTTGCCCAGAGGGAAATCCACCACGTAGCAATCCTTCACCCCGGTCCCTGCCAGCAACCGGGGCAGAAGGTCCACCTCCACGGGGTTCACACAGACGGAGGCGCAGCGGTAGCGGACGGCGGTTTCGGCCAGGGAGCGGATTTTCGCTTCCGGCGTGTCGGCCCGCAGGTCGGTCGCGTCTATCAGCGCGGCCAGCCGCTCCGGGGTCAGCCAGCCGATGATCTCTTCCAGCGCGTCGGGCGGGAAATCCACCAGTGGCAGCGGCGGCAGTTCGTCCATTCGTCCCTCCTACTCTTCCCCTGGAGACGGGAAGGAGTGATGGGCCACCAGCCCCCAGTGCTGCGGGGGCCAGTAGCAGAGCCAGGCCTTACCGATGATGTTCTTTCGCGGCAACGGCCCCCAGGCGTGGGAGTCGCTGGAGTTGGCGCGGTTATCACCCAGGACGAAGTACTCATCCGGCCCCAAACTCCAGGCGCCGGTGTACGGGATGCCCGAATTCAGATACGGCTCATCCAGCCGGTACCCGTTGATCCAGACCGCGCCGTCCCGGATCTCCACCCGTTCCCCCGGCAGGCCGATGATGCGCTTGATGTAATCCTCTCCTGCCCCGTTGGGGGAGACGAAGACGACAATGTCCCCGCGCTGGGGTTCGCCGAAGAGGTAACTGATTTTGCTGACGACCAGATACTGTCCATTGTGGAGCGTGGGCTCCATACTGGAGCCCCGGACGTAGAAGCGGCCTGTCAGCGCATTGATGACCAGATAGATCAGCAGCGCCAGGACAAGGCTTTCCACCATGTCCCGCAGGAAAGAACGGGCAGGTGACGGCCGCTCCGGTGCTAAGGGGTGCTCAGGTGTTTCCAGTTCGGTCAACGGTGGTTCCAACGGCGCCTCCCAGGCCGGTCGTTTATGGACGATACGCGTAGAGAAAACCCAGATACGGGTGGACGGGATTGGGCGTTATCCGAGTCTGGAATCCATACTGATGCAAGTAACCAATCAAGTCGGTATGGGTGAACCGGGTGAAGCCGTCGTGATATTCCAGGCATATCCTGGAAATCCTCTCCAGAGTGGTAGGGGAGGTCCCGAAAAGCACATCAAATTCGCATCCTTCGCAGTCCATTTTCAGGAAATCGCATCGCTCTATTCCGTTGATTGCAAAGGCATCATTAAGGGTCACCCCCTGGACTTCTGTGTACGGAATTGAGTCATCGGAGTGCCCCTCCAGTAGAATGGTGTGTTGAACGGCCTCTCCCTTAGCAAACAGTCTCACCTTCTCGTTTCTGGCTCCGACGGCCACCTGGAATGAGGAGATATTATAGACATTATTCAGGGCGATGTTTTCTTCCAACAATTGGTACGAATCAGGAAAGGGCTCATAGGCATAGATGTGGCTATGGGGATTTTCGCGGGCAATTAGAATCGCGAAGTCCCCCAGACCAGCGCCGATGTCAACCACTGTCCAGCCATCCTCAATCGGTGTTCCGTACAACTCATATTGCCGGTCCAGGCAGGTTTCCTTAACGATCCAGACGTCCATCAGGCTTCGCACACGGAACCGGCAACCGTTTCTGAGCCGAATAACCGGGCGTTTGCCCCACAGGAGCATCAAGATGAGAGGCCAATTCTCAATTTGCCCAAAGATAGTCGGGATAGAACTGAGATAGTAGCGGATGCGCGAAGTTATCCCGGCGGCCCGAGTCATGGACACGTTCCTGAAGGGTTCAGCACCATATCATTATAATCCAGATCGGTCAGGGGGCAACTCCTCCGAAACCACTCTCACTCCCTCCCGTCGCAGGAGGGCCGCGGTGACTCCCTCGCCAGGGATCAGCCGATGGGTATGGGTGCCGTCATAGATGCCGGAAGGGCTGCAGGAGGGACTGCGGGCCTTCATCACGGCGAGCCGAATCCCATACCGCCGGACCAGGGCCAGCGCGACCTCTGCCCCCCGCAGGTAGGCCTCCGTCACGTCCTCTCCGGCGGCGGTGAGGACGCGCGCCCGTCCGTCCAGGACGTCGCCGCCGCTGCCGCCGACAATCTCTGCCGGTGGACGGGGCACCGGTAGCCCACCCGCAACCTCCGGACAGACCGGGACCACCCGCCCCAATGCTGCCAGCCGGACCAGTTCCGCCACCAAATGCCCGCGTCCGTCGTAGGACGTGGGCAGCCCCAGCAGACACGCACTGACCAGAACTACCCCGTTTTCCTCCATCGTTCCCCCTTGAGTCGCGAATCCGCTGGTATTATACCCACTTGACATCCAGCACAAACTGTGCTATAATCATAGCGCATTAGTTCAATGGATTATTGGTTCAATGAGACTGCAGATAGACCCGGAGAGTCCTGTTCCCATCTACGTCCAGATTGAGGAGCAGGTACGGGCGCTGGTCGCGGCGGGGCAACTGCGCCCCGGCGACCAATTGCCGACCATCCGGCAACTGGCGGTGGACCTGGGGGTGAACTACAACACCGTCGCCCGCGCCTATCTGGAACTGGAGCGCGCCGGGGTCATTACCACCCAGCGTGGGCGAGGGACTTTCGTCGCGGGGATTCCGGACGAGGCCCGGCAGGCCCAACTGCGGGCGGAGAAACTGCGGGCCATCCTGCGGGCCGCGATAGACGAAGCGCTCCATCTGGGGTATAATCGGGACGAAATCGCCGCCGCGTTCCGGGAGGAAATAGGACGCGGATGAACGCGGACGAGCGCGGATGTTCCTTGAACGGGATGCGCGCCGCGCCACCCGGCTCTATTTCCGATAAAGTCTAGCGAGACATTTCCGGCAGGCAACGCTTCCAGTAAGAGGTAGACCAATGGTGTCCCTGCTCTTCTACTGTGTCCCTGTGCTGATCTACGCCCTGGCCGTATGGCTCAGAGAACGGATCGGCCCTCGCGAAATCGCGTCGCGCCTGGGACTGGTGCCAGGCCCCGCTCGGTATTACGGTTGGGCTCTTGGCGTTCTCCTTCTGACAATGACCTGGCGTCTTCTCGCCACCCGGTGGTTCCCTGCTCTGGGAGCCTTCCAGGAATTCGCCGGTCAGCCGCTGACGTTCAGCAATGTGCTGCGGGCGCTGGAATTTGGGTTGCTTGCCACTGGCCTGGGTGAGGAGTTGCTCTTTCGCGGGCTGATCGGTGGCTGGCTGGGGCGACGGCTGCGGTTCTGGGTCGCCAACGGGATTCAGGCCTTCCTTTTCACCCTGCCTCACTTGCTTCTGGTGGCGGAAGCGCCTCACCTGTGGCCGCTGGTTTTTCTGACTCCCTTCCTGTTCGGCCTGGCCATAGGCTGGCTCCGGCTGAAATCCGGCAGCATCCTCCCCGGCTGGATCGTGCACGGTGGAGGGAACGTCTTTGTGGCGATAATGGCGATGGCGTGAACCGCGTTTGCCTCGTAGCGCGGGCCGCTAGGCCTGCCAGGTGCAGGCTAATCGCAATTGGATAAATTGCCCGGGCAACTATCGTCTATGCCCGACAACGTCATTGCGAAAGGGACAGGATGGACAAACGGGAACGCCTTCAGCGTGCGATCGCCGGGGAGCCGGTAGACCGTCCGCCGGTGGCCCTCTGGCGCCACTGGCCCGTAGACGACCAGACGCCCGAGGGGCTGGCCGAGGCCACCCTCCACTTCCAGCGGGAATGGGACTGGGACTTCGTCAAGGTCACCCCGTCCAGTTCCTTCTGCCTGCGGGATTGGGGCGTCCGGGATGAGTGGCGCGGCAACCCGGAGGGGACCCGCGACTACATCTTTCGCCCCGTCCAGTCCCCCGACGACTGGGCGCGCCTGGCGGTTCTGGACCCCCGCCGGGGCTCGCTGGGGGCCCAACTGACCGCGCTGAAGCGGATTCGGGCCGCTCTGGGAAATGAGGTCCCCGTCCTCCAGACCGTCTTCAGCCCTCTGGCCCAGGCGAAGAACCTGGCGGGAGACGACCGGCTGCTCCTCCATCTCCGCCGGTATCCCGACGCCCTGCGGGCAGGCCTGGAAGCCATCACGGAGACGGCGGTCCGGTTCGTGGAGGCGGTCCGGGAACAGGGCGCGGACGGCATCTTCTACGCCGTCCAGCACGCCCGCTACAGCTATATGAGCGCGGAGGAGTACCGCCTCCTCGGGCGTCCTTACGACCTGCGGGTTCTGGAAGCGGCGCGGGGGATGTGGCTCAACGTCCTGCACCTGCACGGGGAGGCGGTGATGCTGGAGGCGCTGGCGGATTACCCTGTTCAGGTCCTCCACTGGCACGACCGGGAGGGCGGGCCCGCGCTGGAGGTGGGGCAGGCCCTCTTTGGGGGCGCGGTCAGCGGTGGAGTGGGGCGCCGGACCCTTGTCCTGGGGACGCCGGAGGAGATAAAGGCCGAGGTTGCCGATGCGGTGGCCCGGACAAGAGGCCGTCGGCTCATCCTGAGCACGGGATGCGTGGCCCCGTTGACGACGCCCTGGGGCAACCTGCGGGCCCTCCGCAGGGCTGTGGATGAATAAGACTCACCGCAGAGAACGCAGAGGACGCAGAGATTTTTGTAGAATAGACTGTTCTCCGCGCTCTCTGCATCCTTTGCGGTGAAAATCCTGAGTTCTGAAGGAGGCGATCATGGTCGTGGTTCCGGCAACTCAATCCCGGCGCGGGGAGCGCCCCCCGGCGGGAGCCCCTCAGCGGAGAGAGCCTGCCCTCAAAGGCTTCAGCGGCCTGGCCCTGGCACTCTTCGTCATCCTGCTGGTCATCTCCGTCATCATGGCCATCATTCTGGATTCCCTGGGCGTGCCGGACGGCTGGATCGGCGCGGAGGTTATCCTCCTCAACCTGGCCGGCCTCTACATCCTCTTCGCCCTGCGCGTCGCCAACCAGTGGGAGAAGGCCATCGTCCTGCGGCTGGGGCGATTCCGGGGCCTCAAGGGCCCGGGGCCCTTCTGGATTGTCCCGGTCGTGGACACCATCCCGGCGATGGTAGACCACCGGGTGATGGTCACCCCCTTCACCGCGGAGCGGACGCTGACGAAGGACTCGGTGCCGGTGAACGTGGACGCGGTCCTCTTCTGGGTGGTCTGGGACGCCGAGAAGGCGGTCCTGGAGGTGGAGGACTACCAGACGGCCATCGCCTGGGCCGCGCAGACGGCCCTGCGGGAGATCATCGGTCAGATGGACCTGGCCAGCATCCTCGTCGGGCGGACGGTGATGGACGCCGAACTCCAGCGCATCATTGACGAGCGGACGACGCCCTGGGGCATCACCGTCCAGTCGGTGGAAATCCGCGACATCGTCATCCCGGAGGCGCTGGAGGACGCGATGAGCCGTCAGGCGCAGGCGGAACGGGAACGGCAGGCGCGGGTCATCCTGGGGGAGAGCGAGAAGCAGATCGCGGCGTCCTTCGCCGAGGCCGCGCAGGCCTACCGGGATAACCCCACCGCGCTCCACCTGCGGGCGATGAACATGCTCTTTGAGGGACTGAAGGAGAAGGGAGCGCTGGTCATCGTCCCGTCCAGTGCGGTAGAGACGATGAACCTGGGCGGGCTGATGGGGATGGCCTCTATGACCGGCGCCCTGCAGACGCTCATTGCGGGAGGACAACCATCCACCTCACCACAGGAGGGATAAAATGACCACCGATGCATTCCAAACGGACCGGATAGAAGTCATCCCGTCCGGTTTCCTTGCCCTCCGCTACGAGTTCCGGTCGCCGATGGGGGCGCTGGGGGTGCTGAACCTCTCCGCCTTCCGGACGGGGGGCCGGTTCCAGGACGCCGATGGGCGCCTGTGGCGGATGCGGCGGAGCCACTGGTGGCGGCGAAACTACGAACTGCGGGCCGACGACACGGTGGTGGCGACGGCGCGGGGGCGGGGAATCCGGCGGATGGTTCTGGACCTGGAATTTCAGGGTGAGCCGTATCTCCTGGAGCCCACCGACTGGTGGGGCAGGAAGTGGCAGCTCCTGGGCCCGGCGGGGACGGCCCTGCTGGAAATCCGGCGGCGCGGGGTGTTCCGCCCGGGGCTGGTCCTGGAGGTGCTGGGGCCAGTGGCGGGGGAACTGCTGGCCTTCGCCGTCTACCTGGTCCTGACCATCTGGCGGGAAGGCGCGGCGGCCGCAGCGGCCAGAGCGTAGGGAGAATTTACCACGAAGACACAAAGACACGAAGGGGAATGCGAATGAACAAATGACCGAATGACCAAAATTGATAAATCTTCGTGTCTTCGTGCCTTTGTGGTTTTATCCCGGAAGGAGGCGATATGCTGATTGTGGCGTTCATCGTGGAGATGCTCATTATGTTCGGCGCGCCGGTGGCGCTCTGGCTCTTCCTGCGGCGGCGATACCGGGTCGCCTGGGGGCTGGTCGCCGTGGGCGCGCTGACCTTCGTCCTCTCCCAGGTGGTGCATATCCCCTTAAACTGGGGGTTGGGCCTGATCGGGGGTGGACGCGGCGTGGCCCTCTGGCCCCTTCCGGCGATGGCGGCCGTCGCAGGCCTGAGCGCCGGGGTCTGCGAGGAGGGGGCCCGCTACCTGGTGCTCCGCTTCTGGCGGAAGGAGGCCCGCTCCTGGGCTCAGGGGCTGGCCTTCGGCGCCGGGCACGGAGGGATAGAGTCCATCCTGCTGGGGCTCTCCGTCCTGAGCGGTTTCGCCAGTATGCTGGTCCTGCAAAGACTGGGGCCCGAAAACCTGGGGCTTTCCGGAGAGTTGCTGGAGCAGACCCGGCAGCAGGTGGCGGCCTACTGGGCCACTCCCTGGTACCTGCCTCTTCTGGGCGGGCTGGAGCGGGTCTTCGCCATCACGATGCACATCGCCTGGACGCTGCTGGTGTTGCGGTCGGTGGTGCGGGGGAACCTGCTCTGGCTGGGCCTGGCGGTGCTGGCCCACGCGCTGGTGGACGGACTGGCCGTCGGCCTGATGGGAGCCGGGGTCTCTCTCCCGGTGGTGGAGGGCGTGGTCTTTCTGCTGGCGCTGGGGGCGCTGGCCCTTATCATCGCCCTGCGGCCGCGCGGAAAGGCGGAAGACGCTGGCGGATAGAGATGAAACGTGCCAGGCGCTTCGGAAGCGCCTGGCACGTGGAATATCCGGCAACCGTCATTTTCCCCGCTACCGTTACCCATCGTTTACCCCCCGCCATCTTTGTGCTATAATTAGCACCGGGCAGTTGATGGGGGCATGCCTCTCGCCCTGAAACTGGCGGCGGCCCTTGTAGCCTTCCGGCCGCAGCGGTACAACGGGGCTCATGCCTGCCCGCGATGTTTCACGTGAAACACTCCCCGGCCTGGCGCGGATGAACCGGGTTGGAAACCACCTGTCAGAAAAGAGAATGGACCCTGCCCTGTATTCCCACCTGATAGACCTGGCCCTGGCCGAGGACATCGGTCCGGGGGACGTCACCTCGGAGGCGGTGTTGCCGCCGGACCTGCGCCTCCGCGCGCACATCGTCGCCAAACAGGCGGGAGTGATCGCCGGATTGCCCATCGCGGAGGCCGTCTTCCGGCGGGTGGACCCCTCCATCCGCTTCACCCCCTTCGTTCAGGACGGCGCGCGGGTGGAGGCCGGGACCGTCCTGGCAGAGGTAGAGGGGCCGGCCCGAAGCCTGCTGGCCACGGAGCGGACCGCCCTCAACTTCCTCCAGCGCCTCTCCGGGATCGCCACCCTCACCCGCCGCTTCGTGGACGCTGTCGCCGGGACGCGCGCTGTCATCCTGGATACCCGCAAGACCCACCCCGGCTGGCGCGCCCTGGAGAAGTACGCCGTCCGTATGGGCGGCGGGCAGAACCATCGGATGGGCCTCTACGACATGATTCTCATCAAAGACAACCACATCGCGGCGGCGGGCTCTATTACCGAGGCCGTCCGGCGGGCCCGCGCCGCTCACCCCGACCTGCCCATAGAGGTGGAGGTGAAGAACCTGGACGAACTCCGGGAGGCACTGGAACTGCCGGTGGACCGGATTATGCTGGATAACTTTGACCTGGAGTCCGTCCGTGAGGCCGTCCGCATCGCCGCCGGACGGGTGCCGCTGGAGGTCTCCGGCGGGGTGACGCTGGAACGGGTGGCCGCACTGGCCGCGACGGGGGTGGACTACATCTCCGTCGGCGCGCTGACCCACTCCGCCCCGGCGATGGACATCAGTATGGAAGTACTCAAGTAAAGATAAGACGATGCGAGAAAGCAGGTTTATCGGCATACTGATCATTCTGCTGGTCGCCCTTTGTCTGATGATCGGGATAGTCGGGATCGCGACCTGGGCTTATGCCCAGTATCCCGACCGTCCGGTTTTTGTGTTTCTCTCTGGAGCAACGACAACCCCAACTTCCACGCGAACTCCGCCTCCCAGTCCAACCCCAGTGCCCACGCCGGTTCCTTCTCCGACCTCCAGCCCCGCCCCCTCACCGACGCCGACGTTATTCAAGGCAACTTCACAGCCCCGACCCACTCGGCACCCTTCCCCCACGCCCACACCGGAACCGACCGTTGTACTCCCGACGGAAGCGGTTCCTCTGCCCGAGGGGGTGCCCATTCCGGCGGACCTGTACTTTATCCGGGACGGCGGCCTCTGGCGCTGGTCGGAGCAGGGGAGATTGGAACAACTCGTTGCCCCGCCCCAGCAGAGTGGCACCGCCGGGAGTATATGGGCCAGACCGGTTGCGGGCGCGCTCCCACGTCCCACAGGCGTCACCAACTACCGCGTCAGCCCGGATGGGAAGTTTGTGATCTATTCCTACACGCGCCGGGAGCGGGCGGAGTACCGGTCTGAAATCCGGGTCCTGGTTCTGGAGACAGGGGAAACCCTGTACCTTCCGACCATAGCTATGCTTCCTCCTTCGTCACCGATAACCCCCGACATGGACATCGTTCCCGATGGGAAAATAGCCCTCTACCTGGCCTGGGGAGTTCGCCCGACAGTTCCGGGCGGTCAGGTTTTTGACCCCGAAGAAGCGGGGAACTACGGAACTATTCTGGCGGTGGAAATCCGCAACCCGAACCGGGAGTACGAATTGGGATATTGTGCCGGGCGAAAGGTGATTCTCTGGGATACAGAGCAACAACTGCCCTGCAGAGGTTTCGTGCTCTCGCCAGATGGTGCCCGCGTCGCGTTCGTGGACGGCAGAGGAATATGGGTCTCGGATTTCTCGGGAAGGGCTCCTCGTCTGATAGCGGAACACCAGAGCGGATTCTGTGGAATCTGGCGGTCAGTCCGATGGTCCCCGGACGGGAAATCCCTTCTGGCGGAAATGGTCTGCTACGAGTCCATAGGCCTGACCCTGATAGAGGTGGAAACGGGGGCGCGCTATACGCTGCATCCCACCTGGAGACATGTCGGCTTCGTGACCACTTCTCTGAGTCACCAGCGGAGCGAACTTCTGGTCGCGCACATCGCTGAACTGGACACAGGTTACCTGGACCGGATTTCCCTGGATAATCCGGCGGATAAAATTTCCCTGCTCTCCTCCCGGAACTTCTGGCCCACCTATCCTGTAGAGTTGCTGGACAGTCGGATTGCCATGGCCAACCAGCGATGCGCTGAAATGGAAGGGCCGGCGCCGGGGATTTACACGGTAGCCCCGGACGGGCGGGAACTGCGGTTTCTCTCACCCCTCCCCGCCGTTTCCTGCGAGACCCTGGATTTTGGGAAAATTCTCTGGTCTCCCGATGGCAGAGCTTACCTGTACCTGAAGGATGACCATCCCCTGCTTTTGGGGATGACGGACGGCTCGGCGTTGTGGGATGTGCAGGACCTGTTGTCGGGGGCCCACACCTTTCAGTGGAGGCCACCCTATGCCGGATACATTCCCTGACCTGACCATGACCATCACCAAAGCGAGGAGGAACATTATGCCCACACCCAGAACGGTCGGAGAGTTGCTGGACACCCTGATTGCGATGGAGAAAGCGTCGCAGGATTTCCACCTGCAGCTCCACCGGATGTTCGCCCATCACCCCACGGCGGCGGAGGTCTTCTGGGCCATGGCCGCCGATGAGGCGCTGCACATCTGGATGCTCCAGCAGGCGCGAGATTCCCTCACGCCTCAACAGGCGGCATCTCCCCCGCCTCCCGAGGTCATCCAGAAAGTCGCGGCCCTGGGGGCCATCAATCCGGAAAAAATCCTGAACGACATCCAGACGCTGGAGAACGCCTACCAGACCCTTCATGAACTGGAGGCTTACGAGTTCGGCGCGGTGCTGGATTTCGTCCTCTCGGAGTTCTTCCCCGCCGAGTACCAGCGGCAGTTCCTGGTCTCCCAGTTGAGGGACCACATGGGCAGATTGGAGCGACTGGGACCTCCTGAATGGCGTCAGGAAATTTTGGCAATTAAAGAGGTATAGACAAATGGAAGAGAAAAGCGTCGTCTACTTCGCGACGGCCCGCGCGACCCGTTGGGACTACCAGCACAGCCTCGCCGCCCGGCTGGAGCGGATGCTGGAGCAGCTGGACCTGGGTAGCCGGATTGAGAAAAACGAGTACGTGGCCATCAAGACCCATTTCGGGTCGGACGGGGCCCACCGCATTGTGCGCCCTCTCTTCCTGCGCAAGGTCGCGGACGCGGTCAAGGCCGTCGGGGGGAAACCCTTTGTCTGCGACACGGTGCGCATCAACGGATGGGACTATCTGGAGGTCGCCAACCAGAACGGGATCAACCCCCAATCCGTCGGGTGTCCGGTCATCCTGGCCGACGGCCTCTTCGGCCACGATAGCGTGGAAGTGCCCTCCGGCCCCGTTTTGGGGAGCATCCGGATCGCGTCGGCCATCTACGACGCCCCGGCGATGATCGTCGTCTCCCACTGCAAGGGGCACATTGAGGCTGGCTATGGCGGGGCCATTAAGAACCTGGCGATGGGCGGCGTGGCGGGCCGTCACCGCAGCGGCGACTGGCGGCAGGCTCGCGGCCACCTCCACGCCGCGGGGCCCGACGCCTCGGTGGTCCGCTACCCGGAGTTGTGCATCCTCTGCCTGCAGTGTCTCCACGTCTGCCCGGTGGGAGCTATCTCCGAGGCGGAAGGAAGCCTTGTGGTGGACGACGAGAAATGCTGGCGCTGCGGGCGCTGTGAACGGGTTTGTCCGGAGGGAGCCATCCGCCTTCAGAAGCGGGGGCGGGACGAGTTCCAGGCCGGGCTGGCGGAGGCCGCGAAGGCCGTCCTCTCCACCTTCAAGCCCGGCAAAGTCGTCTTCCTGAACTTTGCGCTGGAGGTCCAGCCGGAGTGCGACTGCATGCCGATGGCCGACACGCCCCTGGTCCAGGACCAGGGTATCTTCGGCGGGGATGACATTGTGGCAGTGGAGCAGGCGACGCTGGACGCCATCAACGGTGCGATCCCCCTCCCCCAGTCCGCCGCCGCCGACCGGGGAGTCCGGCCCGGCGAGCGCGTCCTGGCGGAGACGCTGGGGATAGACGGGCAGTTCCATGTGGACGCGGCCGCCGCGTTGGGGATGGGGCGGCGAGAGTACCGGTTGGTAGAGGTCTGAAGAAGCCAAAAATAGCGCACCACGACCAGAGTCGCGGTGCGCACAGGAGGGAGCAGCGGGGCGGGACGCTGCTTACGATTTACTCATGGTCTGGTGAAAAAATCGCATCAGCCGCGACTTGCGTCGGGCGGCGTTATTCTTATGGATGATACCCTTCTCGGCCGCCTTGTCCAGCGCGCTGTATGCCCGACGGATGGCCTCCTGGGCCTCCTCTAGCCGACCCGAG
Organism: Thermoflexales bacterium; assembly: GCA_014360895.1. Classification (GTDB taxonomy): domain Bacteria; phylum Chloroflexota; class Anaerolineae; order B4-G1; family DUEL01; genus SpSt-77. The sequence continues at coordinate 37,227 of JACIWQ010000003.1, forward strand.
AGGATGGCCAGGCGGGCCTTTTTGACCATCGTGCGGGCACGGGTGCGGAACATCTGGTTGCGAAGCCGCCGACGCTCGTTTTTGCGCATATTTTTGATAGCCGACTTCGTATTTGCCAACGCTTCCCTCCGGAATGGAAATGCGGGTATATTCTACCGCAATTTGCTGAATTTGTCCAGCGCGTTTGCGGTGGCCTACATCGCCGCCCGGCGCAACATGGAAATTAACCACAAGCGCGCCGGATGTTCTACCCTCTCCAGTGCGGCAACGACTTCTTCTACGTCGTAGGCCACCCGCCGCAGGGTGACGGTGCACTCCGGGCCGTTGAAGTCCAGAAGGGCATAGGCGGCGCGGGGGTCGCCGTCCAGCGGCAGGCCGACGCTCCCCCCGTTGACCAGCCGTACCCCGCCCACCTCCCGGTCCAGCGGGCGATGCGTGTGCCCGTAAACCATGAGGCGCGCATCCAGACCAGAGAGATGGGGGAGAATCTGCTCCTCCGGCGTGTCGGGGAAGATGTTGGCCTCGTCGTCGCCGGGGACGGCGTGAACCGCCACCACGCGGCCGTAGCTGGGGAGGTCCATCTCCAGCCGCGTCGGCAGGTCGCGCAGGAAGAGGTAGTCCTCCCAGGCCAGTCGCCCCACCGTCCAGCGGAATAGCGCGTCCCGCATCTCCAGGAAGCTGGGCATGCGGGCCCAGTCCTCCGGAGAACGGACGGGCGCCAGCGGGCGGCGCCCGGTGACCAGATAACGGTCGGTGTTCCCCTGCAGGAAGGAGACGTTGGGGAGCGCCCGCAGGCGGGCCAGTGTCTCCCCGGGCCAGGGGCAGAAGGCGACCAGGTCGCCCAGCACCCAGTAGAAGTCCGGCCGGCCCTGGCCCTCTATATCCGCCAGGACCGCCTCCAGCGCCGGCAGGTTGCCGTGGGTGTCGGAAAGGATAGCCAGTCGGGTCATGGAACCTCCTCAGTCATCCCTCCCTCCTCGGATGCCCGGCAGGCAGAGAGTCCCCCACACGACGGCCAGAAAAAGTAAGGAAAGCACCAGGTCGCGCGGGCGGGTCTGTCGGGCATAGTCGGACGCGTCAAAGAGTAGATGGTTCAGCCAGACGTGGGCCTGGTAGAGCGTCACCACGGCCAGGGTGACCCACCGGCTCCAGGGACGCCCCAATTGAAGGCTCACCGCGCAGGCTATCAGCGCAATTCCCCAGAAAATCCCCATCCCTGCCAGATAGGCCCAGGGGACGGTCAACGGGAGGTCGGGGAGCGCGCGGGCGTAGTGGAGGGCCATCACGGCCCGCCCCAGATTGCCCAGGCCGATTCCGGCAATCAGCAGGATGATGTTAGCTCTCAACCAGCGGGAAGACGAGGCCGTCACAGCTCCCCCCGCAGTTCCGGCATACATAACGGCGTCCCCGCACCGCGCCAGGGGAGCCAGCCCAAAAACATCCCCAGCGAGTGGAGACCGTTCACTTCCGTCCGCCGGAGGTAGTACCGGCGTTCCAGCCGCTGGACGGGGGAGGCTCCCAGTCCTACGGCGACCTGGTAGCCCGCCCGCTCCAGCATCGCGGGCAGACCCTTCCGGTAGCCACCGTAGGGATAGGCGAAACTGACCGCCGAAACTCCCAATTTCTCCTCCAAAACTTCTCTGGAACGGGCAATCTCCCGCCAGGCCTCCGGGTCGTCCGCATCCGCCAGGTTGACATGTTTGCGCCCGTGGGATGCAATCTCCATTCCGGCGTCCCGCAGTTCGGCCAGTTCTTCCCAGGTCATAAACCGGGAGTAGCCCACAAACGAAGTGCTGACAAAGAATGTGGCCCGCATGCCGTATCGCTGGAGAATCGGGAAGGCGATGTCGTACTGTTCGCGCCAGCCGTCGTCAAAGGTCAGCGCGATGGGGCGTTGGGGTAGCGTCGCCTTCCCGTCCAGCGCGGCGGCAATCTCACTGACGGTGACCGGGTGGTAGCCCAGTTGTTTCAGGAGTAACAGTTGGGCCTCAAAATCGGCTGCCGTCACGTTGAACCGGGAGACGGAGTGCCCGCCCCGCTCCAGTTTCTCTCGTCCGATGAAGTGGTACAGGAGAACCGGTATCAGCATCTCCCCGTCCTTCAGGTTGTACGTGGGGTCGGGGGCACAGAGATGTTCCATAAAATCGGGGCCATACGGCGGGGAATCCGCCCGAACGACGCCGCCCACCGGGGTGAGGCAGAGAATGATGGCAAGGATGAGCCAGAAGAAGACGCGCATGGGCCCTCCGGTATCCAGCAAGCCATGAGGTTTCGTATCTCACTACGGACGGGAGTACGCCGGTAGTAAGCGACAAAAGGAAGGGGAATCGCGTTCGGGCTACGAATGGTACGTCCATTGGCCTCCGACCATTGTCCCCAGAACATGGGTCTGGGGAATGAGGGACGGGTCGGTGGTGAAGATGTCCCGGTCCAGCACCACCAGGTCGGCCCACTTGCCGGGGGTCAGGGTGCCCAGCCGGGATTCCAACCCCGCTGCGTAGGCCGCGCCCCAGGTGTAGGCCCGGACGGCCTCCTCCACAGTGATGCGCTGGGACGGAATCCACCCCTCGGGGCCGCCGTACCCGTCCGGGCGGGAGCGGGTCACCGCCGCGTGGATGCCCAAGAAGGGGTTGGGGCTCTCCACCGGGCAATCGGAGCCGAAGGCCAGGACGGTCCCGGTATCCAGGAGACTGCGCCATGCGTAGGCGGTCGCGCAGCGGGCGGGGCCCCAGTACCGGTCGGCCATCGGCGCATCCTGGACGGCGTGGATGGGTTGCATGGAGGCCACGACGCCCAGCGCGGCCAGCCGGCCCACGTCGTCCGGATGGAGCAACTGGACGTGTTCTATGCGGTGGCGGAGGCGCGCGCGGTTCTCCGGCGGCAGGGCTTCCAGGGCATCCAGCACCAGCCGGTTGGCCCGGTCGCCGATGGCGTGCACGGCCAGCGCCAGCCCGCCCTCCGCCGCCTGCCGGACCACCCTCTGCAGTTCTTCTGGCTCCAGGGTCAGGATGCCCCGGTTGTCGGGCTCGCCGATGTACGGTTCCAGCATGGCCGCGGTGCGGGGCCCCAGCGCGCCGTCGGCGAAGAGTTTGACGCCGCCGATACGCAGGAAGTCATCGCCCAGACCGAAGCGCAGCCGGAGCGCCCGCGCGTGGTCCAGCCCTTCCAGGGGCAGATAGAAGACGGCGCGCAGGAGAAGGGGAGCTCCGTCCTCCCGAAGTCGCTGGCACGCCTCCAGCGCGATCAGGTCGCCCATGTCGTGGATGGCGGTCAGGCCCAGACGGGCCAGGTGCTCCAGCGCGGGCGGGATCATCCGCGCCAGCGCCGCCGCGTCCGGGTACGGGACGGCCTGCTGAATCAACCGCATGGCCTCTTCCAGAAAGAGGCCGATGGGGCGGCCCGATTCGTCCCGAACCACCTGCCCGCCGGGCGGACTGGGGGTATCGGCGGTGATGCCGGCCTGCTCCATCGCGCGGGTGTTGGCGACCAGCGCGTGCCCGCTTTTGGCCACCAGCAGAACGGGGTGGTGGGGCGCAACGGCGTCCAGGTCGGCGGCGGTGGGGAACCGGCGGTCGGGCCACTCTTCCTGATGCCACCCCCGGCCCAGAATCCACTCCCCCGCCGGGGTGACGGCGGCCCGCGCGGCCACCCGGGCCAGCATCTCCTCCCGCGAGGCCGTCCCGGTCAGGTCCACCTGCCCCAGCCCCAGCGCAAACCATGAGAGGTGGATGTGGCTGTCGGCCAGGCCCGGGAGGACGGTCCGTCCCTCCAGGTCCACCACCTCTGTCCCCGGGCCGGCCAGCGCGCGCAGGTCATCCCCGCCCACAGCCTGGACCCGCCCCCCGCAGACCGCCAGCGCGCGGGCCCGGGGGCAGTGCGGGTCCATCGTGTAGATGCGTCCGTTGAACAGCACGGTATCTGGGTTCATTCAACCTCACCGGAAATGGGTAGGATATAGGGTTGACAGGATTGACAAGATTGACAAGATTTTGTGGGGTTGATAGACAGGATTGACAAGATTGACAAGATTTTATAGGGTTAATGGGCAGGATTGATAAGATTGACAAGATTTTATAGGGTTTTGCTCCATCCTGTTCATCCTGTAAATCCTGTCAGAGGAAGGCAGACGGCAACCTGAATTCCAGGTCGGCCAGGTAGCGACACATCAGGGGGCCCATCTCGCGCGCCTTCCGTGCCTTTCGCGCCTTCCCTATCCGGTGTATAATTATAGTCACCTTCCCCTGGAGGAAAAATCGCCATGCGCCTGCTCATCCGCCAGGTTGCCGCCATCCCGCTGGACGGGGAACACGACCTGCTCCCTGAAGTGGATATTGCCGTAGAGGACGGGCGAATTCGGGCCATCGGGGCCGTCCCGCCCGATTTCGTGCCCGAACAGACGGTGGACGGGCGGGAACTGCTGGCTCTGCCGGCCTTCTTCAACGCCCACACCCACGCCGCGATGACGCTGGAGCGGGGCTGGGCGGAAGACCTGCCCTTTGACCGCTGGCTGAACGAGAAAATCTGGGTCGCCGAGTCGGCATTGGAGGAAGAAGACGTCTACTGGGGCGCGGCGCTGGCCTGTTGCGAGATGATCCGCTCCGGCATCGTCGGCTTTGCCGACCACTACTTCTGGATGCATCAGGTCGCCCGCGCGGTCGCCGAGGCCGGGATGAAGGCCCATCTGGCCTGGTGCCAGTTCGGTATCGGCGCCGAGCACGAAGTCGGCGGCGCCACGCTGGAGGACACGGTTGCCTTCATCCGGGAGTGGCACGGCGCCGCAGACGGCCGCATCCGCTGCGCGCTGGGCCCTCATTCCCCCTACATGTGCCCGCCGGAGTTCCTCCGCCGGATCGTGGAGGAGGCAGCGCGGCTGGGGGTGGGTATCCATCTGCATGTGGCCGAATCCGAGGAACAGGTCGCCAACTCGCTCCGGGCCCACGGCCGGACGCCCGTGGCCCACCTGGCCCACCTGGGCGTCTTGGACCACCCCACCATCGCCGCCCACTGTATCGCCGCCACCAATGAGGACCTGGGCATCCTGGCCCGGAAGGGCGTTTGGGTGGCCCATACCCCCAAGACCTATATGAAACTGGCCATGGGGATGGCCCCGCTGGACCGGTTCCTGGCGGCGGGGGTCCGGGTGGCGCTGGGGACGGACGGGCCGGCCTCCAACAACAACCTGAATATGCTGGAGGTCCTGCGGATTGCGGGACTGGTGCACAAAAACCGGGTCGGCGACCCGGCGGCGTTCCCCCACGATCTGCTCCTGCGGCTGGCGACGCAGGAGGCGGCCCGCGCGCTGGGGTTTGCCGAAAGCGGCGTCCTGCGGCCCGGTGCCCCGGCCGACCTGATTCTGATGGATACCCGGGGGGTCCACTGGGCCCCGCGCCACGACCTGGCCGCGAACGTCGTCTACGCCAGCCACCCCGCCGACGTCCGCTACGTCTTCTGCGACGGCCGCCCCCTGCTGTGGGACGGCGAACTGGTCACGCTGGACGAGGAGCGCATCCGCTACGAGGCGGAGCGGCGGGCCTTCCGCATGGTCGGCACCCCCATGCGGCAGGTGCGGAGGTATCAGGGGTAGGGCACAAATCTCACCGTTCTACACCGGAGGCCACTGGATGAAAAATGTGATGAGCCTTCGCTGCACCATCTGCGGCGCCGAGTACGGCGCGAATGAGGTGGACTACGTCTGCCCGCATCACGGGAACGACGGCATTCTGGATGTGGTTTATGACTATGACCGGATCCGGCGGGAGGTCTCGCCGGAGACATTGGCCGCCCGCCCGGAGCGCTCCATCTGGCGCTATCTGCCCCTCCTGCCGGTGGACCCGGAGGTGGCCCGGCATCTGGCGGAGGGGACGGTGCTGGGAAGCGTCGGGTGGACGCCGCTCTATCCGGCTCCCCGTCTGGCTCATGGGCTGGGGCTGCGGCACCTCTGGGTCAAGGACGATAGCCGCCAGCCCACCGCGTCCTTCAAGGACCGCGCCTCGGCGGTCGCGGTGGTCAAAGCGCGGGAGCGCGGGGCAGAGGTGGTGACGACGGCCAGCACGGGCAATGCCGCCGCCGCGCTGGCCGGGCTCAGTGCCGCCGTCGGCCAGCGCACCGTTATCTTCGTCCCCCGCACTGCCCCCCCGGCCAAAGTGGCCCAACTCCTGGCCTTCGGCGCCACCGTCCTGCTGGTGGACGGCACCTATGACCAGGCTTTTGACCTCTGCCTGGAGGCGTCGGCGGCCTTCGGATGGTACAACCGCAACACCGCCTATAACCCGTACATGTCCGAGGGGAAGAAGACCGCCGCCTACGAAATCTGCGAGCAACTGGCCGCGCAGACCGGCAGTCCGGCCCCCTTCCGGCCCCCGGATGTCATCCTCATCCCCGTGGGCGATGGTTGCATCATCGGCGGCATCCACAAGGGGCTGCGGGACCTGGCTGCTCTGGGCTGGATAGAACGTATGCCGCGCCTGATCGGGGTCCAGGCCGAGGGCTCCTCGCCGCTGGTGGACGCCTGGGAGCGGGGGCTGGAGGGCTGGGAGATGGTGCCCGTGGAGGCCCACTCGGTGGCGGACAGTATCGTCGCCGGGCTCCCGCGCGACCGCATTAAGGCGCTGCGCGCGGTGCGGGAGACGGGCGGGGCCTTCCTGCGCGTAAGCGACGAGGAGATTCTGGCCGCCATCCCCGCGCTGGCTCGGGGCTGCGGGGTCTTCGCGGAACCGGCGGCAGCGGCCGCCTACGCTGGCCTGGTGAAGGCCGTGGAGCGGGGACTGGTGGGAGCGGAGGAGCAGGTCGTCGTCCTGGCTACCGGCTCCGGCCTGAAGGACGTCGCCAGTGTGATGAAGGCGACGGGCCAGCCTCTCACCGTCGCCCCCGACTTGGAAGACGTCCGGCGGGCGCTGGCGAAGGAATCGGAGGGGAGATGAAGCGATCTATCTATATGGACTACTCCGCCACCACGCCGGTGGACTCCCGGGTGGTGGAGGCGATGGCGCCCTACTGGAGCGAAGTCTTCGGGAACACCTCATCGGCCCATGCCTGGGGGCAGGCCGCCGCGGCCGCGCTGGAACGGGCGCGGGAGCAGGTTGCCCGCATCCTGGGTTGCCGCCCGTCGGAGATTGTCTTCACCGCGTCGGGGACGGAGGCGGATAATCTGGCCCTGCGCGGCGTCGCCTGGGCCGCCCGTCGGGCCGGCCGGGGCAACCACATCATCACCACACCTGTAGAACACCACGCGGTGGAGGCGACCGTGGAGCAACTCCACCGCCTCTTCGGTTTTGAGGTGACGGTCGTCCCGGTGGACGGGCACGGGCTGGTAGACCCCGAAGCGGTCCGGCAGGCCATCCGTCCCGATACCATCCTGGTCAGCGTGATGACGGCCAGCAACGAGGTGGGCACGGTCCAACCCATTCCCGAAATCGCCGCCGTCTGCCGGGAGTACGGCGTCCCCTTTCACACCGACGCGGTCCAGGCCGCCGGACGGATGGCGCTGAATGTGGAGGACCTGGGGGTGGACCTGCTGGCCCTCTCGGCCCACAAGTTCTACGGCCCTAAGGGGGTGGGGCTTCTCTACGTCCGGCGGGGACTGGCGCTGGTGCCGGCCATCACCGGCGGCGGGCACGAAGGGGGCCGCCGCCCCGGCACCGTCAACGTGGCCGGCATTGTCGGCATGGCGACCGCGCTGGAACTGGCGGAGGCGGCGCGGGAGGAGGAGACAGCGCGCCTGGCCCGCCTGCGGGACCGGCTGATAGCGGGCATCCTCTCCGCCATCCCGGAGGTCCGCCTGACCGGCCACCCGACCCGGCGGCTCCCGCACCTGGCCAGTTTCGCCATCCGGGGCGTGGAGGGGGCGTCGGTGGTGATCGGACTGGACCTGGAGGGCATTGCGGCCAGTTCCGGGGCGGCCTGCGCGGAGGGGGAGGCCCGCCCGTCCCCCGTTCTGGAGGCTATGGGACTCCCGCCGGAGTGGGCGGTGGGGGCACTGCGCCTCTCCCTGGGCCGGTACAACACCGAAGAGGACGTGGAGGCCGTGCTGGAGGTTTTGCCGCGAGTGGTGGCCCGGTTGCGGGAAGGCTCCCCTGGATAAGGCACCGGAGGGGAAGGGCGGATATGACCAAGACGAGGGGATTGGAACAACCCGAGGACCTGGAAGCGCTAAAGGGAGTTTTCGGGAAGTATCCGGAGGTCCAGGCAGTCTACCTTTTCGGATCTGTCGCTGAGGGACGAAAAGGCCCCGAAAGCGACCTGGACCTGGCGATCGTGCCCCGATCTCCGGCCGCGCGGGCCCGCCGGCTGGACATTCTGGCCGACCTGGCCCGGGCGGGCTTCTGCAATGTGGACCTGATCTTTCTGGATACCAACGACATTGTCCTGCGATATGAGGCGGTTCGCCTCAATCGGGTAGTATATCAGGCGGAGGACTTTGACCCGGGAGAGATGTATTCCCGGATCGTCCGCCAGTTTCTGGATTTTTTACCGTACCTTCAGGTGCAGCGCGAAGCATATAGACGGAGGATTCTCCATGATTCGGGCCGAGGTCATCCGCAGGCGGTTGAACAAACTGGATGAATACCTTTCCATCCTGCGAAGCATCCAGAGATACCAATGGGATGAGTTCATCCAGGACCCTGAACACTATGGAAGCGCAGAGCGCTTTCTCCAACTGGCGATTGAGGCCGTGAATGACATCGGAAGTCACATCATTGCCGCGCTGGATCTGGGGACGGTCAACTGGTACAGCGACATTCCGGCGATTCTGGGGGAGAAGGGATACGTCTCTCCGGCGCTGCAAGAGCGGTGGATCCGGATGATCGGTTTCCGAAACGCGCTGGTCCACGACTATCTGGATATAGACCGCCGGATCGTCTATGAAGCGCTCCAGGGAAGCCTGGAGGACCTGGAGGCGCTGAGAGAGGTCTTTGCCCGATTTCTATGAACCGCCATGTCGTTGCCGCGATGAGCGGAGGGGTGGATAGCAGCGTTGCGGCGGCGCTGCTGGTAGAGCAGGGCTACCGGGTGACCGGGGTGATGCTGCGCCTGTGGGCCGAGCCCGCCGCCGGTTGCCGGGAGAACCTCTGCTGTACGCCGGAGGCGGTGGAGCGGGCGCAGGACGTCGCCGCGCGGCTGGGCATCCCGTTCTATGAGGTGGACATGCGGGAGCCCTTCCGTCGCGCCGTGGTGGAGACCTTCATTGCCGAGTACGTCGCCGCCCGGACCCCCAACCCCTGTATCCCCTGCAACCGGGAAATTCGGTTCGGCTTGCTGATGCAGTGGGCCCGGGAGCACGGCGCGGACTTCCTGGCGACCGGCCACTATGCCCGCGTTCGCCGGGTGGGTGACCGCTACCAGTTGCTGCGGGGCCGGGACCGGGCCAAAGACCAGTCCTACGTCCTGCACATCCTGACGCAGGAGCAACTGGCGCATGTCCTTTTCCCCCTGGGCGACCTGACCAAGACGGAGGTTCGGGAAATGGCGCGGGCCCGGGGCCTCCCCGTCGCCGACCAGCCGGAGAGCCAGGACGTCTGCTTCCTGGCGGACGGGGATTACCGCCGGTTCGTCGCCGAACATGCACCGGAGGCGGTCCGGCCCGGCCCCATCCTGGATACATCGGGTCGGGTGCTGGGAGAGCACAGGGGGTTGATTCACTACACCGTCGGGCAGCGGAAGGGCATCGGGGTCGCCGCGCCGGTTCCCCTCTACGTCCTGGCGCTGGACCCCCAGCGCAATGCCCTGATTGTGGGGCGGGCGGAGGAGTTGGGGCAATCGGAGTGCATGGTCGCCCGGATGCACTACATCTCCGGCGAGGAGCCGCCCGGGCCCTTTGAGGCCACTGCTCAGATTCGCTATCGGCACCGAGAGGCGCCGGTTGTGGCCACGCCGTTGCCCGGAGGACGGCTCCACGTCCGTTTCGCCGTCCCCCAGCGGGACATCACCCCAGGCCAGTACCTGGTGCTCTATGACGGCGAGATGGTCCTGGGGGGTGGGGTGATTTGTGCGCCCTGGGAAAACGTGATACAATAGGAAAAACCTGCGGGAGCCCCGTCCAGATGAAGCGACCCATCCTGGAGCGCGTGGCGGAAGAACTGACGAGGAGATATACCCGAGCCCTGGGGTCCAACCTGGTGGCTCTAGCTTTCTTCGGCTCCTGGGCCAGGGGGGAGGAAACAGAGAGCAGCGACCTGGATATTCTGCTGATCGCCTCGGAACTGCCAGATCACCCGTTGGAGCGGAATCGCCTGATCTACGAACCCCTTCAGGGCTGGAAAGGAAAGCCCTGCTCCATCTCCGTATTGGCCCGAACCGTGCGGGAGTTTACGGCCGACATCACCCCTCTCCACCTGGACCTGGCCGCCGATGCCATCATTTTCTATGACCCGCAGGGTTTTCTGAAAGCCAAACTGGACCAGGTCCGGGGAATCATTGCTCAAGCCCGTCTGGTTCGAGAACGGGATGCTTATGGATTGTGGGCCTGGTGGTGGGAGAAGGGCGCCGAGCCTTCGGGTCGCTGGGCCATTACATGGGCCGGGGTTCAGAAATGATTTCGGCGAAGGATGCCCTCTTCCGGTTGGAGACTGCCCGGCGCTACCTGGCCGCTGCGGAAAAACTGCAAGAAGCACAAGAGTGGCCGGGCTGTGTGCATTACGCCCAACTGGCCGTGGAAAACGGAGTGAAGGCCATCCTGGCCTGCTGGGGACCTGTGCCCCGCTCCCACGACCTGACGGAATGGCTGCATCGGATTCTGGACCAGGATTTGCCGGATGAGATCCGCTCTCGTATCCAGCAACTGATTCCGCTTGCAGAGGAGTACGGTCGGCAGAAGCACGTTATGAGCACGTACGGCGATGAGGAGACATTTCTAACCCCGTGGGACCTTTTTGATGAAACCGATGCTCAGAAGGCGGTGGAAGACGCCCGTCAGTGTGTTACCCTTGCGGGAGAGATCTACGAGCATCAGTTTGGAGAACCGCCATCCCGTTGAGAAAGGGGAGCGATGAGAGGAGCAAGTACTGAGAATCCGGAAGCCGTTCCCACGCCCGCCGAGGCCCGCCTGAAGCGCAACCTGATTTTGAGTCTGGTCATCGTGGGGGTGCTGTTGCTGGGCATGATTGCCCTGCTGGTGGTACTGGCAGTGGACGCCTATCGCTCCCCGGTTCAGCCCAGTCCGGGGGCGGCGGTCGTCGCCCTGCTGCGGGATGCGGCCATCATCCTGGTCGCTTTTGAGACCCTCCTGATCGGCATCCTGCTCATCGTCCTGACAATTCAGGTTCAGGCATTGGTGTCGCTGCTGCGGGACGAGATTCGCCCGATGCTGGAAACCATCAACGACACCCTGGCGACAGTCCGGGGAACCACCCAATTCGTCAGCCATCATGTCGTCGCCCCGACCATCCAGGCCGCCGGTTTCGTGGCGGGTGTACGGCGGGTACTGAAGGAGATCGCGGGGGTCTTTAGAGGTGCATGATGGTCCGTGAAAATCTGGCAAGGTCTTCGCATTTCCAGGATGTGATTGAGGCGGTAGAAGCGCTGCCACCGGATGACCAGGCCTTACTGGTAGAAATTATTCGCCACCGCTTGATTCAATATCGTCGCAAGAGACTGGCAGCGGAGATCGCCGAGGCCCGTGAAGCCTACCAACGAGGTGAAGTCCATCGGGGTACGGTAGACGATCTGATGAAGGAGTTGGCGGATTGAGGGCCCTGGTCTGGAGTGCGACGTTTATACGGGCTTTTAAACGAGCCATCCGTCGCCAGCCGGAACTCCGCGCCAGAATTGAGCAAACCCTCCGGCAAATGGCCGAGGATCCCTTTCACCCCACCTTACACAGCCACAAATTGAAAGGCGAACTGGCTGGCTCATGGGCCTGTACAGTAGATTATGACCATCGCATCCTTTTTGAATTCGTCCAGAATCCCGAGTCGGGAGAAGAAGAAATTCTCCTGCTAACCATCGGAACCCACGACGAAGTGTACTGACGATATTCTCGCACAGGAACAGGAGGACTACCATGGCGAAAGACAACGGCAGCGATGTGGTAGCTTTCCTGACCGGATTCGTGGTCGGCGGACTAGTGGGAGCGGCGGTGGCCCTCCTCTTCGCCCCCCAATCCGGTGAGGAGACCCGGGCTCAGATTCGCGCCAAAGGCGTGGAACTGAGCGAGAAGGCCAAAGAAGAGGCTGAGAGGGCCCGCCTGCGGGCGGAGCAGGCGCTGGAAGAGGCCCGAGCGAAGGCCGAGGCGGTCGCGGCGGACCTCCGCCGTCGGGCCGAAGAAATCCAGGCTCAGGGGCAGGTGGTCCTGGAAGAGGGCCGTCGGCAACTGACCGAGGCGGTGGAGGGGACCCGCAAGGCCGTCGCCCGGGCCCGAGGTGGCGCCCCTGCCGAAGAGCCATCTGCCTGATCTCGTCCCAACCCGACCGTTGCAAAACCCGCATCCAGGTCACGGGAACTTGTCGCGCGCCGGGTAAACGGCTCCCACCGGGAACACCGGTTCGGGAAGGTGCAAACATCGGACACTTTTCCACGATGACAAGGAGGATCCCATGCCGCACATCTCCATTCAAGGCCATCAGTTGTTTTACGAAGACCGGGGCAACGGTTTTCCCCTTCTCTTCGGCCACAGTTATCTCTGGGACGGGGCCATGTGGGAGCCTCAGGTGGCGGCTCTTTCCGCCCGATACCGCTGTATCGTCCCTGACCTTTGGGGGCATGGCCGCTCTGACCCACCCCCGCAGACCCCCTACTCTATAGAGGCTTTGGCAGAGGATTTCTGGACCCTCACCCGGTCTCTGGGGCTGGAGCGTTTCGCCGTTATCGGCCTCTCCGTCGGTGGCATGTGGGGAATCCAGATGGCGCTGATCCATCCCGAGGCAGTGGCAGCCCTGGTTGTGATGGACTCATATGTGGGTCCGGAACCGGAGGAAAATCGCCTGCGCTACTTCGGAATGATGGACATGGTGGAAAAGGCGGGAATGATCCCACCCCCCATACGGGAGGCGGTCCTCCCCCTCTTCTTCTCTTCGGTCACTCTCCAGCAGAAACCCGACCTCCCAGCGCGCTTCCAATCCGCGCTGGCATCCATTCCTTCAGACCGCATCCCGGGTATTCTGACCATCGGCCGCGCCATCTTTGGGCGTTCCTCTCTCCTGGAGCAACTGCCCGGGTTGAACGTGCCCACCCTGATTATCGTCGGCGCCGATGACCGTTCCCGTCCGCCCCACGAAGCCGAAGAAATGGCCCGCCGGATTCCCGGCGCACGGCTGGAGGTGATCCCTCAGGCAGGACATATCAGCAATCTGGAACAGCCCGACCGGGTGACGGCCCTGATTCGCGAGTTCCTGAAAGCAACGGTTGGGTGAGGACGATAAACTAAACGAGGAGGCCGCCGATGGAACTTCTGACCGTTCGCGTCCAGAAACCGGATGACGTCAACTTCATCCTGGGGATGAGCCACTTCATCAAGACGGTGGAAGACATCCACGAAGCGCTGGTCAACACCGTCCCGGGCATCCGCTTCGGCCTGGCCTTCTGCGAGTCCTCCGGCCCGGCCTTGGTCCGCTGCACCGGCACCGACGCGGCGATGATAGAACTGGCGAAGCAGAACGCTCTGGCCATCGGCGCGGGCCATTCTTTCATCATCTTCCTGGCCCCCGGCTTCTACCCCATCAATGTCCTCAACGCCGTCAAGATGGTGCCGGAGGTTTGCCGCATCTTCTGCGCCACCGCCAACCCCGCCGAGGTCATCATCGCCCAGACGGAGCAGGGGCGGGCCATCCTGGGCGTGGTGGACGGCATCAGCCCCAAAGGGGTGGAGGGGCCGGAGGACGTGGCTCACCGCAAAGAATTCCTGCGCAGGATCGGCTATAAGATGTAAGGGAGGACAAGATGCATGGCCCGCTGCCATCTGTGGTCCGCCAGGCCTGGGGAGAAAATATCGCTGATGCCTTCACGATCTGGCTGGAGGATTGGGGCGAACGGCTGGTCCGGGAAAAGGCCGTCCCCAGAGACGAATACCGGGAAGTTCTCTCTCGCCTGGACGTGCTGGATCGCGAGGTTGCCCTCCTGAGGGAAGAGCAAACTCTCTTGAGGTCGGAACTCCGGCAGGAAATTCACAACCTGCGCCAGGAAATGCTCAACCTCCACCAGGCAACCCAAGAGCGTCTGGACCGGGAATTCGGCCAAATCCAAGAGCGCCTGGACCGGGAATTCGGCCAAATCCAAGAGCGCCTGGACCGGGAATTCGGCCAAATCCAGGAGCGCATGGACCGGGAATCCGGCCAGATTCAAGAGCGCCTGGACCGGATGTATCAGCAGATGGTCGTCCAAACCCGATGGCTGATCGGAGCCCTATTAGGCTTCGGTACCATCATCACGGTCCTGCTGGCGATCGCCCAATTCACGCCGTAGAAAAATTGGTATGGGCATCCCTTCTCTTTTCCTGGCCCTCCTGGCAGGCCTGGCATCCTTTCTCTCTCCCTGCGTCCTCCCGATGGTGCCAGCTTACATCGGCTATCTGAGCGGCCGCGCCGTCGCCGGGGCGGATGCCGGGCCCTCTGCGCGGGAGCGTTTCACCACCCTCCTCCACGCTCTGGCCTTTGTGACGGGCTTCTCTATGGTCTTCGTCGCCCTGGGCGCGGCCGCCGGCGGGTTGGGTCGCCTCCTGCGCGCCGACTGGGTCCGCTGGCTCGGCGGCCTGGTCATGGTCTTCTTCGGCCTGGCGCTGATGGGGGCGATCAAACTCCCCGCGCTCTACACCGAGCGGCGGCTCCACCTCCGCACCGGTTCCCGATGGGGCTACCTCTCCTCTGTCCTCGTCGGCGTCTCCTTTGCTGCCGGATGGACTCCCTGTGTGGGCCCGGTCCTCGGGGCCATCCTGGCCCTGGGGGCCAGCCAGGAGACCGCCGGCCAGGCCGCGCTCCTGCTGACCGTCTACTCCCTTGGACTGGGCATCCCCTTCCTGCTGGTCGGACTGGCGGTGGACCGGATGGGCGCGGGGTTGCGACGCCTGCACCGCTACCTCCGCCCCATCCAGGTCGCCACCGGTGCCCTCATTCTCTTCTTCGGTATTCTCCTGTTTATGGACTGGCTGCGCGTCCTGGGCGCGTGGATGACCTCCCTGGGCCTGGGCTGGGACCCGGGGCTGTAACGAGCCTGTAGCCCTCCCGCAGGCTTTCCCAACTGCGGGAGGGGCCTTGGGCCGTTATCCGTCCCGCTTCAGTTTCCCCGTCTGCTTGGCATATCTCTCGGCCTGGTGGAAAACTGTCAGCCCCAATGGGATGGAGACGACGCCCGCCAGCAATGCCGGCCAGAGATAGGGCCAGAGAGAGGAGGTCGGCGCGCCACGCAGGATGGCCGCTCGCATCCCCTCCAGGACGAACGTGGCCGGAGAGACCCGCGCCAGGGCTTGCATCCACGCCGGCAGCACCTCCACCGGATAGTACACGCCGGAAATCAGCAAGAAGACAGCTTGCAGCACATTGGTCATCTGCGCGCCCCGTTCCGGGAAGAGCAGCGGCAACACCGACGCGAGGATGCCGAGCCCGATGAAGGAAAGACTTCCCGCCAGCAGCATGACTGTCGCCCCCCAGAGATTGGCCCCGCTCAGGTCCAGTTGGAAAAAGAGCACCACCACTCCCAGGATGACCAGTGTGAACAGCAGGCTGTACGCGACGGCGAAAGCCGTCTGGCCCATCATATGGGTGAAGCGGGTAATGGGAGCCATTAGCGTGTATTCTATCGTCCCTTCCCATCGCTCCCACGCAATCATCTCGCTGATGTTGTCAAAGATGATGGCCAGGAAACGCCAGACCATCGTGCCGATGAGCAGGTAGAGGATGAGATAGTTGGTGTCCACCTGCACACCGGAGATGGCCTCCATCCCGGCGCCGATGTAGGTGATGGAGAGGGTGGTGGCGATAGAGTACGCCAGCCAGACCGCCTCCCATCCCCAGTAGCGGCGCACCAGATTGAAATTGCGCTCCACGAACGCGTAGGAAGCGCGGAGGGTTCGGGTCAACGCACATCGCGGATCGCGAATCGCAGATCGCGGATCGCGGGTCGTGAACGGGCTGTCACCAGTTGCCTGTGGTTTCTCGGCCATCTCTTCTTTCCTCTCAGCGGCCTATGGTCTGTCGTCTCCAAAGAGTCAGGTCGGTCTGGAATTCCAGGCCCAGGGCGGCGGCCAGCGTTCCGCCTTCCGGCTCCTCCAGAAGGAGGTCCACATAGGCGAAGCCCAGGCGGGCCGCCAGAGCCTGCAGGGTCTCCACCGCCGGGCGCAGGTCGGCCTCGGGTGGCGCCCAGACGAAGCCGTCGGCCTGGGTGGGGGCCAGGGGCTGCGCCCGCAGGCCCAGCCAGACCGTCTCTCCGCCCGGCATGCGGGCCTGCCAGCGCCCCCAGGGAAGCCGGGCCAGTTCCGGCAGCGGTCGGTCGGCGATTTCGTGCCACATGTGGCGCCCGGTCTGGTAACGGCCCACCCGCAGCGCCAGCCCCTGCCCGGCGGGGTAGGGGGCATCATCGGCCCGACGGAGGTCAGCGGGGAGAGGGGCTTCCTGTGCCGGAGCCTGCCACTCCCGCAGCCACAGCCAGGGCTCAAACCCCACCCGGCGGTAGAACGGCTCTGCCTCCCGCTCCGGCTGGGTTGTGAGCGCCGCACATCCCCGTTCCCGGGCCAGTTCCACGCCCGCTTCCACCAGCGCCCGCCCCACGCCCTCTCCCTGATGGGCCGCGTGGACAAAGAGCAGGGAGAGGTGGAGGACATGCCCGTAGGGCGGCGGCTCTTCGTCCTCCACGAATTCCGCCTCGCCCACCACCTCATCTCCCCGCAGAGCGACCAGGGCCAGATGACCCGCTCCCAGCCAGCGTCGGAGGTAGGCCGCGCAGGTCCCCGCGTTCATCCACGGGCCGCCGTGGAGCCACTGCTCGTAGGGAGAGAGCGCGTCGTATGGCACGGCCTCCCCTTTCCCACCTCGCCGCCAGACCCGGATGTGACTGCAGTGGACAGCGGTGATGGCCGCCGCGTCCCCGGGCGTCGCCGGACGGATGGTCAACCCGTTCATTCTTCCTCCTCCACCTGCAATTTTTTGCCCGTCAGTTCCATAAAGACGTCCTCCAGCGTCACTTCATGCCCGTTGGCCCTGCCGACGCGCGCTTTCAGCGCGCCGAGAGTGTCCAGAGCGACGATACGCCCGTCGTCTATGATGGCAATGCGGTCACAGAGGACGTCCGCCTCCTGCATGTCGTGAGTGGTCAGCAGGATGGTCGCGTCGTGGCTATCTCGCAGTTCCCGGACGAACGCCTGGACCTCTCGTTTGGACCGGGGGTCCAGCCCGGTGGTCGGCTCGTCCAGCAGGAGCAGGATGGGCTGGGTGAGGAAGGCGCGGGCGATGGCGACCTTCTGCTGCATCCCCCGGCTCATCTCCTCCATCGGCTGGAAGACCTCATCCCGCTTCAGGCCCAGCCGGGTGAGGATGTGGAGGGCGCGCTCCCGGGCCTGACGGCCGTCCAGCCCGTAGAGGCGGGCGCCGTAGAGGAGATTCTCCATCGCCGAGAGTTTCTTGAAGAAGGACGCCTCCACCGAGACGCGGTTGATGAGCCGCCGGACGGCCATCTCCTCCCGCACGACGTCGTGGCCAAAGACGGTGATCCGGCCGGAATCGGGCAGGAGAAGGGTGGCGATGAGCCGCACCAGCGTGGACTTGCCGGAGCCGTTGGGGCCCAGGATGCCGAAAATTTCCCCTCGCTCCACCTGGAAACTGATGCGGTCCACGGCGACGACGGTGGAAGGAGCCGCGCCCTCCCGTTTTCGCAGGTGGAAGAGGCCGTTATGTTTGCGAAACCGCTTGGTGACTTCGGATACGACGACGGCGGTGTGGATGTTTTCGTACATCTCTTCTCCTCCAGGACAGTAGCTACAAGAGCGTGGGGCAATGAGACGTTTCGCCAGACTCCCCTGTAAACAGCGAGGCCGTGGGGGAGTCCACGGCCTCGCGCGAAGGAGAAATGAAAAGGCCGTGGGCTCCCGCAGGCGCCCACGGCCTTTAGTATTATTTCTATTATCGGCCAGGTGGCGCACTGCGGCAGGGCATGCCGGCCACCTCGCGGCGCAGCATGGGAACCCCGATCATCCAGAGAATCATCGCAATGCGCATCTGACCTGCTCCTCGGTGATTTCGTTCCTATCAGGACTTACACACTTGGGGGATTGCTTCGGCCCATTGGGCCTCGCAATGACTTCTTACGCACTCGCAGGGTCATTGCGAGCGGCGAAGCAATCTCATCCCGGGAGGCCAATTGTGTAACTCCTGTTTGTTTCTATTTTACCCCGGTTTGGATAATTGTCAAATCAGGATTCCCGATAGTGACAGCCCCGGCTCTGACGGTTGTGGTAGGCGGCCTCCGCGACCAGGAGCGCCGCCTGTACCGTGTGACGCAATCCCACCAACCCGTCGCTTAACCGACTGGTCCGGTAGAAGTCGTCTATCTCTTCTTTCAGGTGACGGAGGTCCCGAAGGGCGCGGCTGAGCCGCCGTTCGGAGCGGACCAATCCCACGTAGTTCCACATTGTGTACTGAATCGCCCGCAGGTCGCGCCAGATGAGGGCCGGGTCTGCTTCCTCTACCCCGGTCTCCTCCCAGGGTGGGACCTCCTCCGGGGAGACGACGGGGAGCGGGCCCCGTGCAGCGATGTCCCGCGCCGCGCGCTCGCCCCAGACCAGCCCCTCCAAGAGCGACGTGGAGGCCAGTCGGTTGGCCCCGTGCACCCCGGTACAGGCCACCTCCCCGACGGCGTAGAGGTTTCGGACGGTCGTCCGGCCCCACTCGTCGGTCCAGACACCGCCGCAGAAGTAGTGGGCCGCCGGGACCACCGGGATGGGCTGGACGGTGATGTCCAACCCCAGCGACCGGCAGCGGTCGTAGATGGTGGGGAAGCGTTCCCGAATCCGCTCCGGCGGGAGGACGGAGGCGATGTCCAGCAGCACGTAGGGGTAGCCGTTGACGACCATTTCGTGGTGGATGGCCCGCGCGACCACGTCCCGGGGTGCCAGGTCGCCCCACTCCGGGGCGTATTTCTGCATAAACGGGCGGCCGTCCGGGGTGAGCAATCGTCCTCCTTCCCCTCGCACCGCCTCGGAGATCAGGAACCCCTCCGCGCCGGGAAGGGCCAGGACGGTGGGGTGGAACTGGACGTACTCGGCGTTGATGACCCGTGCCCCGGCCCGGTAGGCCATAGCCAGGCCGTCGCCCCGGGCGCCCTCCGGGTTGGTGGTGTAGCGGTAGATGCGGCCCAGGCCGCCCGTCGCCAGCACCGTCGCTCCGGCCAGATACCGGTGCACCTGTCCGGTGGCCCGGTCCAGCACATACGCGCCGTGGCAGGTGATGGGGTCGTAGACGGTGAGGGAGTTGCGGGCGTGGTGGGGGAAGGTGATGAGGTCCACCGACGTGGCGTTGGTCACCAGGCGGACGTTGGGGCAGGCCCGCAGTGCGGCGATCAGCGCCCCGATGATGGCCCGCCCCGTCGCGTCGCCGACATGGAGGATGCGGGGACGGGAGTGGGCCCCCTCCAGGCCGTAGGCCAGCCGCCCGTCGGGCTCGCGGTCAAAGGGGACGCCGAGTTCCCGAATCAGCAACTCCTCCACCAGCCGGGGCCCCTCCTCCGCCAGGATGCGGACGGCGGCGGGGAAGCTGAGGCCGGCCCCGGCCGCCAGAACGTCTTGGGCCAGGAGGTCGGGGCGATCATCCTCCCCCAGGGCGACGATGCCGCCCTGGGCATAGCGGGTGTTGCTCTCTTCGGGGTCGGCCGCGCGGGTGATGATGGTGACCTGCCGCTGGCGCTCACGCGCCAGGGCCAGCGCGGCCGTCGCCCCGGCAATGCCGCAGCCGATGACCAGGACGTCGGTCTCCACATGTTCGGTCACAAATCCTCCTTTCCGGTCAGCCATTCCACGGAGAGGACACCGCCGTAGTCAATGAACTGATCGTGGGCCCGGCCTCGGGTTGTACCGCTCCTGGTACTTTTTGGGGATGACATCCCAACCCTTAGTAGAAATGGTCGTTATCGCCATACTGAGGCCTCATTAAGTGATACTTTCTATATAGAAGTATACCTTAAATGACGGAAAATGCAACCGAAGGGAGGGTAGCTGTTTCCCTACTTCTCTCGTTTGACAAACAGCGGGATGTATAATAAGATTTGGGGCGACTTTCACGGATGGGTGGCGCTTATGACCCCTGATACGCTTTCCTCCCGCATCTCCTCCCGCACCGCGCGGGTCGCCATCATCGGGCTGGGGTATGTGGGGCTGCCGCTGGCGGTGGCCTTCGCGAGGGCCGGATTCCCGGTGGTCGGTATAGACGTGGACGAAGAGAAGGTCGCCGCGCTGAACGCGGGCCGCAGTTACATCGCCGACGTCTCCGATGAGGACCTGAGGCCGCATGTGGTCTCGGGCCGCCTCCGGGCCACAACGGACTACGACGCGCTGCGGGAGGCCGATGCCATCTTCATCTGCGTCCCCACGCCCTACGACGCCCAGCGGGCCCCGGACCTCTCGTACATCCGGGCCGCCGCGGAGGGGATTCGCTCCCGCCTTCGCCCCGGCCAACTGGTCGTCCTGCAATCCACCACCTACCCCGGCACCACCGAGGAGGTGGTCCAGCCCATCCTGGAGGCGAGCGGCCTGCGGGCGGGCCGGGATTTCTACCTGGCCTTCTCCCCGGAGCGGATAGACCCGGGCAACAAACAGTGGTCGGCCTACAACACCCCGAAGGTGGTAGGGGGCATAGACCCGGAGTCCACCCGGCTGGCCTGCGAACTCCTGGGGCAGATGGGCGCCCCTGTCCATCCTGTTTCCTCTCCCCGCGCGGCGGAGATGACCAAACTTCTGGAGAACATTTTCCGCGCCGTCAACATCGCGTTGGTCAACGAACTGGCGTTGCTGGCGGAGCGGATGGGGATTGACTTCTGGGAGGTCATAGAGGCGGCGAAGACCAAGCCCTTCGGGTTTATGCCCTTCTATCCGGGGGCGGGAGTGGGGGGGCATTGCATCCCGGTGGACCCGTACTACCTCTCCTGGAAGGCCCGGGAGTACGACTTCTACACCAAATTCATAGAACTGGCGGCGGAGGTGAACCAGGCCATGCCCTACCACGCGGTGGACCTGGTGGCGGAGGCCCTCTCCCAGGACGGGCTTCCCCTCAAAGGCGCGCGGGTGCTGGTGCTGGGCGTGGCCTTCAAGCCCGATGTGGACGACCCCCGCAATTCCCCCGCGGAGCGCGTCATAGAACTCCTGCTGGCCCGGGGCGCCCTCGTCCGCTACCACGACCCCTATATCCCCCGCTTCACCGTCGGCGGGGACGTCTTCTACCGGCCCAACTGCACGCTGGAATCGGTCCCGCTGACCGATGAGGAACTGGAATCCGCCGACTGTGTCGTCATCGTCACCGGGCACCGGTCGGTGGACTACGCGCGGGTGGTTCGGTGGGCGCGGCGGGTCGTGGATTGCTGCAACGCCACCCGGGGCGTCTCGGCCGACCGGCCCGTTGTCCGCCTGGGCGCCCCCTTCCCCCGGGAGGTCCGATGAACAGAGTGCTTTGCACCGTGGGGCACGCCGAGAACACAGGGAAAACCAAATCTTTGCGCTTTCCGCGCCCTCGGCGGTTAGGTCCGGCTCGTGGCGCCGCGGGGCGCGCGGAGAACGCAGAGAAAACTGAACCTCTGCGCTCCCCGCGGTTAGAAAACAAACGTCCCTCCCCGGCCCGCCTGCGCGCGGTGCAGGTGCTGACGGGCATCGTGATCGTCGGCGCGCTGGCGGCGGCGGTCTACTTCCGGGACCGGCTCCAGGAATTGGCGGCCTACGGCTACGCGGCGGTCTTCCTGGTGGGGCTGCTGAGCAACGCCACCATCATCCTGCCTATCCCCGGCCTGGCCGTCAGTTCGGTGATGGGCGGCGTCTTCAACCCTTGGCTGGTGGGGATTGTGGCGGGGATTGGGCAGGCCCTGGGGGAACTCTCCGGCTATATGCTGGGCTACAGCGGCCAGACGCTGATTGCCAACCGTCCCATCTACGACCGCATCCAGGGCTGGATGCGCCGCTGGGGGGTCTGGGTGATTTTCGTCCTGGCGGCCATCCCCAATCCTGTCTTTGACGTGGGGGGGATGATGGCCGGCGCGCTCCGGTTCCCGGTGTGGAAGTTCCTGACCAGTTGCGCAGCCGGAAAAATCATTAAAAACATCGCCTTCGCCCTGGCCGGGTACTACGGCATAGAGGCCATCCTGCGCCTGCTGGGGCGGTAGCTAGGCCCGGGGACCTCGGCCCCGGGCCTGGGGCTATCTCGTCACCTCCAGCGTTGCCAGAAAGGCCATCTGGAGCGGCCAGAGTCTCTCCACCTGTTCCGGTTCCATCGTGAGCGGGCTCGCCAGTGGCAACCAGAGCACTCGCTTTCTGCCGATGACGACCAGGGCCTGGAGGTTCGGCGGGTCACCGGGCCAGAGCGGCTCCTGGACCACGAAGGCGGGTCGCCCTCCGACCTGAATTCTCTCCACCACCCGGATCGGCCCGCCGCCGGGAACCGGATTCTCGCCTTCCGGCAATTCCCGTATCCAAGATTCCAGCCCCTCCGGTGTGGTCAACCGTGGGTTCTCCTCTTCCAGCAGGAAAATCCGCATCCCTACGAAGGTCTCCCGCCTCTCTCCCTGTGGCCGGTCCACAGAGACGCCTATCAGCAGGGAGGACACCGGTTGAATGCGGACCTCGTACTCCGGCGGATACCGGAAGCGAAGTCCCAATGCCGCGTCTTCAAACGCTTTCCAGCCGACGGTCAGGTTTTGTGCCTCGTCCGCGGAGGGGAGGACAACGGGGCGCGGCGTCGGAGCCGGCCCCGGCGTCGGCGGCGGAGGTGCACACCGGGGCGGTGCAAAAGCCCGTTGGACCTCCCGCCATACCTCTTCCGGGACCTCCGCCGGAACGGCCTGGGCGGAGAGACGAAATGTGTCCAGCATCCGGCGAATAACGGGAATCTCCGCGGGGTCGCAGTGGAGGGTGAACCAGAGGCGATAAATGTACTGCCCGTTGCCGACGTACACGGTCAACATGGGGCTGGGATTTTGAGGGTCGCCCATCACGAAGGCCACGGCCGGATACCCCGCCACTTTGGCGTTGGGCTCCGTGCGAACCACCAGGTCTGGTCCCGTTGCCTCTCTCTGCTTCTCCAGCCATTGGGCCAGGTCCGAAAGGGTGGGATGCCAGATGTCTATATCCAGCGCACCCTCCGGTCCGCGGAATTCGTGGCGTTTGGCGACTTTTACATCGCTGTGTAGCCCGGTATCTATGCTGACCGTCCAGTTCCACCCGGCGGGGTATTCTACGGCAAAGCTGTACACGAGGTCTTCGTAGCAGGCCCAGGCGGCTTCTGAGGACGTGGCCGGGACACAGTTGCGGACCCGCATCGCCGGATTTTCTCCACATCGCCATTCAGGGGACATGGCCGGACAGAGCGGGGCGGGGGAAGGCGTCGTCGTAGCGGTCGGGACTGGTGTGGGGCCGGCAGGCTGCGGAGAGGGAGCGATGCTTCCTGGCCGGCTGCAAGCCGTCAGGACGGGGCAAAGGAGAAGGGCGATCAGGGCATACGTCAAAAAGGACATCCATCGCTTCATCCTGCACCTCCCGGGTTTCCAGGACCTCCTGGGCACGTTGCCGTTTCTGGTTTAAGGGATGCGCCCAGCGCGGGGGACCTCCAACTTGCCGAATCGGCCAATTTGTAGCATCATGCAGCAAGACGTCAGGAGCACGGGCCAGGTTCCACCGGCGGGCCAGCCTTTTGCGCCGATTGGAAGACCCTCACCCCACCCCC
>JACIWQ010000030.1 GCA_014360895.1 Thermoflexales bacterium
GTGACGACCCCCCCAACCGGAATTTCGGTCTCGGCAGGTGGTTCCTGAGCCAGGACCGTGCTGATGGGTTGGGTGCTCCAGACGGCCTGCTCCGCCACCTGCAGGCCGGCCTGCTCCAGCGCCATCCGGGCCTGGTCGGAGCGAACGTTCACCAGCACCGGGACCTTAACCGTCCCCGGCTTGCCGGCGATGAACAGCCGCACCTCTGACCCGGCAGGGACCCGCTGGCCGGCCGGGGGCTCCTGCCGGACGACCGTCCCTTCCGGCGCGGCCGCGCCCTTCTGCTCCTCCAGCGTAAACCGCAGGCCTGCCGCCTCCAGTATGGGGCGTGCCTCCTCCCACTTCAGCCCCTGGACGTTGGGGACGGGGACCAGCGCCACCGTCGCGGTGGGGGTCTCCAGCACGGGCGGAGTGGCCCGCTCCGAGCGGGTCCAGGCCCGGTAGACCATCGCCCAGAGCGGAATCAGTCCGATGACCGCGATGACGGCCACCGCGCCCAGGAACCAGGTAAGCCAGTCGGGGCCTGCGGCGGGTTGCTCCACCGCCTCCACCGCCGGAGAGATGGGCGGCGGCGTAGGCTCTGGCGGACGGGGGACAGAGGGCCAGGGAGGCGGGGTGGCGCCTATCTGACCCGGAACAGAGGGCGGGGATGGCGGGAAAAAGGCGGCATGGACACCGGTCGTCTGGGTCATCCGGACACGGTACTCCTGTAGCACCACCGCCAGTTGTTCCGCCGTCCGGTAGCGGGCCGCCGGCTCCTTCGCCAACAACTTGCGGACAATCCACTCCAGTTGCGGCGGGACCTGGGGGTTGTAGATAGAAAGGGGCTGGGGCTCCTCCCGCAGGTGCATCAGCGCCAGGGCAGTGGGCTTCTCCGCTCGGAACGGGGGAACGCCCGCCAGCATCTCGTAGAGGACAACGCCGATGCTGTAGACATCGGAGGCGGGGACCGGGCGCTCTCCGGCCGCTTGTTCAGGGGAGAAGTAGGTCGGACTCCCCCATACCACCTCCGGATCGGTGAGGCCGGATTCGGAGAGGGCCCGCGCGATGCCGAAGTCGGTGACCTTCACCATGCCCTCTGCCGTCACCAGGACGTTCTGGGGCTTGATGTCGCAGTGGATGATGCCCATTTTGTGGGCATGCCCGACTCCGGCGGCAATCTGGTACGCGATGTCCACCGCCTGCTCCACGCTGAGCCGCCCCACCCGTCGGATGAGCGACTTCAGGTCCTCGCCCTCCACGTACTCCATCACGATGTAGTGCAGATTCCCGTCCTGCCCCACATCGTAGACGGTGACCACGTTGGGGTGATCCAGACGGGCGGCGGAGCGCGCCTCCCGCTGGAAACGGGCCAGAAAGGCAGGGTCGCCCGCGTAGGCCTCGCGCAGAATTTTGATCGCAACGGGACGGTGGAGCACCGTATCCACCCCCTTGTAGACCACCGCCATCCCGCCAGAACCCAGGAGTTCCAGCAGCCGATACCGTCCGTTCAGCAGTGTCCCTTCCATAGCCTGTCCGCCTGATGAGAAGAGAAGCGGAGGTTTTCGCGGCGACGGCGTTCGTCTGTCGCCGCGAAAACCGTTCGGATTTTATTTTACCCCACTCCTGACAAGAGGCAAATCCTGCCATTGCAAAAGAACCAGAGGAGTGTATAATGAAAACCGACGCCCTTTCGGCAATAGGCCATCAACAACCTGCCATCGGAGACCCCAAACGGCTGGTCGGTCCGGGGCCAATTGCTACCGTTCACGACATGGGGGGAGAGATGAAAACCGTCATTGCCGCCGCGCTGGGTGAATGCGTCCACGTCGCCGGGGTTATGAACTTCCTCCGGCTGGCCGAGGCAGCTGGCTGGCGGACAATCTTCCTGGGCCCGGCGGTGCCCGTGGAACGGGTCCTGGAGGTCGCCCGCCGCGAGAAGGCCGACCTGGTCGGTGTCTCCTACCGGCTGACGCCGGAGACCGGCGAGCGGCTCCTGGCCCAGTTCGCCGAGGCCGCCGACGACCTGCGCAGCGCGGGAGTCCGCTTCGCCTTCGGCGGGACGCCCCCCGTCGCCGAGCGGGCCCGCGCCATCGGCTTCTTTGAGCGGGTCTTCGTCGGCGGCGAGCCGGAGACGGAGGTCCTGGCTTATCTGAAGGGTCAGCCCGTGGAGGGCCGCACCGAGGCCGACTTCCCCCAGACCGCCGTGGAGCGCATCCGCTGGAAGGCCCCGTACCCCATCCTCCGCCACCACTTCGGCCTCCCCACCATGGAGGCCACGCTGGACGGCGTCGCCCGCATCGCCGAATCCGGCGTCCTGGACGTCATCTCCCTGGGCATAGACCAGGATGCGCAGGAGAACTTCTTCCATCCCGAGCGGCAGGACCCCCGCCGACGGGGCGCGGGCGGCGTTCCTGTCCGCACGCCCGACGACTACCGCGCCCTCTACCAGGCCAGCCGCCGGGGCAACTACCCTCTGATGCGCACCTACTCCGGCACCGACGACTTCATCCGACTGGCCGAGATGTACGTGGAGACCATCAACATCGCCTGGTGCGCCATCCCCATCTTCTGGTTCAACCGGATGGACGGGCGCGGCCCCTGGGACCTGGAGGGCTCCATCCGGGAACATCAGAAGGTCATGGCCTGGTACGGCGAGCGGAACATCCCGGTGGAACTGAACGAGCCGCACCACTGGGGGATGCGAGATGCGCCGGACGTGGTCTTCGTCGTTTCGGCCTACCTATCCGCCTACAACGCCCGCGCCTTCGGCGTCCGGGACTATATCGCCCAACTGATGTTCAACAGCCCGCCGACGCTCTCCGACCGGATGGACCTGGCGAAGATGCTGGCGATTCTGGAGATGATCGCTCCGCTGGCGGGGCCGGATTTCCGCATCTGGCGGCAGACCCGGACGGGGTTGCTCAGTTACCCGCTGGACCCGGATGCCGCGCGTGCCCATCTGGCGACGACCGTC
Organism: Thermoflexales bacterium; assembly: GCA_014360895.1. Classification (GTDB taxonomy): domain Bacteria; phylum Chloroflexota; class Anaerolineae; order B4-G1; family DUEL01; genus SpSt-77. The sequence continues at coordinate 2,957 of JACIWQ010000030.1, forward strand.
TACCTGCAGATGGCCCTGAAGCCCCACATCGTCCATGTCGTTGGCCACACCGAGGCGCACCACGCCGCTACCGCCGACGACGTCATAGAGGCCTGCAAACTGGCCCAGCGGGCCATAGAGAACGCGCTGCGCGGCCAGCCTGATATGACCGCCGACCCCGCCGTGCAGGAGCGAAAAGAGGAACTGATCCGCGAGGCGCAGGTCACGCTGGAGGCCCTCCGCGCGCTGGCGGGCCCCGACGTCCCCGACCCCCTGACCGACCCGGCCACTCTGGCCCGCGCGGTGACGATAGGGATTCTGGACGCGCCGCATCTGCGCAACAACCCCTACGCGCAGGGCCAGATCGTCACCCGGACCGACGAGCGCGGGGCCTGCGTGGCGGTGGACCCGGATACCGGCCGTCCTATCAGCGAAGGGGAACGCATTGCCCGCCTGGGAATCCGAATATGAGCGACCCAATCGTCGTTGCCGAAGACATTGACCGGCTGATCACGCTGGATATCAACCGTCGGGGAGTTATTCGGGCCCTCTATCAGGCCGCGCGGGCCCGGATCGGGAGCCCCCTGGTACTGGCTGCCGCCCGAGCGCTGATACAGGCCATCTCTCCGGGCGATGTGGTTCTGATCGCCACCGGTTGGCCGGACCGGCCGTGGATCACGCCCGACATCGGCGAACTGGATGGCCCGCCGGGCGCCGCGTTACTGGCTCGCAGCCTTCACCGCGCGTTGGGTGCCGTGCCCATCTTCCTGATAGAAGACGAACTCCGACCGGCGATGCGGGCCGCTGCACGGGGTGCGGGGTTCGCCATTCTGTCGCCGGAGCAGGCGATCGCAGCGTTTCGTTCCCCCGCGCCCCTGCACGCGGCTGCCGTACTGGGCTTTCCCAGAGACCCGGTCAAGGCCGAAGCCGTTGCACTCCGCTTGCTGGAGACCTACCGTCCTGGCGCCGTTGTGGTGATTGAGAAAGGAAGCGCCAACGAGAAGGGCGTCATTCACAACGCGCGCGGGATGGATACGACCGCGTATATGGCCCGGGTGGACGAACTGGTGCGGATTGCCCGGCAGCGCGGCATTGTGACCATCGGTATTGGCGACGGAGGGAACGAAGTCGGAATGGGCCTGATTGCCGATGCGGTTCGCCGGTACGTCCCCTTTGGTGCGCTCTGTGCGTGCCCTTGCCGGGGAGGACTGGCGCCGGTCCAGCCGACCGACTATCTGGTGACGGCCAGTGTCTCCAACTGGGGAGCCTACGGTATCGCCGCGTGTCTGGCGGTTCTCCGGGCTTGCCCCGACGCCCTGCACGACCAGGAGACGGAAAGGCGTACACTGCGCGAGGCCGCGGACGCCGGCCTGATTGATGGAAACACAGGGTACGTGGACCCCGGTGCAGATGGGCTGCCCGATTCGGTCCATGTCGCCGTTGTCACTTTGCTCAATCAAATCGTTGCCAATGCCCTTTTCCCCACCGGCCTGGCGTCGCAACAGCCCGCGCAAAAGAAGCAAAAGGAGGTGAAAGTGCAATGAGTGGAATAGCAGGTATTCTCGGACACGGGCAGAAAGATCGTGTAAGCCGCATGCTGGACCGGCTGGTTCATCGTGGTCCGGCCGGGCGGGAGATTCTGGAGACCGATGTCGCGACTCTGGGTGTGGTCTGGACCCGCACCCAGGCCGATGCCCGGAGCAGTTTGACCGCGAACCATGTGGCTCAGGATAGGGCAGGGGCCGAGCACCTGGCCCAGGCCCAGGTGGTGGACGGGCGGCTGATCCTGACCCGCGACGCCCTGGGCGTTGCTCCCCTCTACTACGGCTACACGCGGGAAGGCCTGCTCTGCTTTGCTTCGGAGGTTAAGGCGCTGCAAGAGGTAACCTCCGACGTGCAGGAGTTCCCTCCGGGCCATCGGTTTGACGGCGAACGATGGGCTGCCTACTTCCGGCTGGAGAAAAAGCCTCCCCTAAGCGATTCTCCTGAAGCGATCGCAAAAGAACTGCGCCGGCGCCTTGCGACGGCGGTGGAACAGCGCATTCAGGAAGCGGAAGTTGGCTCCTGGCTCTCGGGCGGGCTGGACTCCAGCACCATTGCCGCTCTGGCCCGGCCCCATGTAGAGCGACTGTACACCTTCGCTGTTGGCCTGGAGGGAGCGCCGGACCTGGAATATGCTCGCGTCGTGGCCCGGTTCCTCGGTGCAGAGCACCACGAGCAAGTTGTCCAGATGGAGGACTTGCTGGCCGTTTTACCTGACGTGATTTACCATCTGGAGTCCTTTGATGCTCTTCTGGTCCGCTCCAGCCTGACCAACTACTTGGTCGCTCGGGCAGCCTCGGAGTATACCCCGGTGGCCTTTTCCGGTGAGGGCGGAGATGAGCTTTTCGCCGGGTACGCGTATCTCAAATCCCTGGACCCGGCAGACCTGCCGGATGAGTTGATAGACATCACAGGTCGGTTACACAATACGGCTCTTCAGCGTGTGGATCGGTGCGCGTCGGCTCACGGCCTGGTTGTGCACGTCCCCTTCCTGGACCCCGATGTCGTGGACTACGCTCTTCGGATTCCGGCGATGCTAAAACTCCACGACGGTGTGGAGAAATGGATCCTGCGCCGGGCGATGGATGGCCTGCTTCCAGAGTCCATTCTGACCCGAGCCAAGGCCAAGTTCTGGGAAGGAGCCAACGTTGGTGACCTGCTGGCCCAGTACGCCGAAGAGCGTATCTCCGATCGGGAGTTTGCTCGGGAGCGCCGGTTGCCGGACGGGCAGATTCTCAACACAAAAGAAGAGTTGCTCTACTATCGAATCTTCCGGGAATATTTCCCGGATCTGCGTGATCTCTCCTGGGTGGGCCGGACCAAAGGAGCACCGGTGCAGCCCGTGGAAGAAGGAGGGGAGGATGACTGATAAGGCTCGCTATACTGTCATCGGCGCCGGGCATGGCGGCAAGGCCATGGCGGCTCATCTGGCCCTGATGGGTTTCCCTGTCACCCTCTACAACCGAACGCCGGAGAACATCGCGGCCATCAGGGCGCGGGGCGGGATTGACCTGGAGAGTTTTGAGGGCGGCCCCCGGGGCTTTGCCCGCCTGGTCGCTGTCACCTCGGATATGGCGGAGGCGCTGGCGGAGGCGGACATCGTGATGGTCGTTGTCCCCTCCACTGCGCACGCCGAGGTCGCCCGGACCGCCGCTCCGCACCTGCGGGACGGGCAGATTGTCGTCCTCAACCCCGGCCGGACTGGCGGCGCGCTGGAGTTCGTCAAGGTCCTGCGGGATACCAGCTGCGACACCGACGTCACCATCGCCGAGGCGGAGACGCTCATCTACGCCAGCCGGTCCGAGGGGCCGGCCCAGGCCCGCATCTTCGGCATCAAGGAGGCCGTCCCCGTCGCCGCGCTGCCCGCCACCCGTACCCGGCAGGTCCTGGAGGCGCTGGCCCCGGCCTACCCCCAGTTCATAGACGGCATCAGCGTCCTGCATACCGGCCTGAACAACATGGGCGCCATCTTCCACCCCGCGCTCACCATCCTCAACGCGGGCCGGATAGAGTCCACCGGCGGCGACTTCCAGTTCTACGTAGAGGGCGTCACCCCATCGGTGGCGCGGGTGCTGGAGGTGCTGGACCGGGAGCGGGTGACAGTGGCGGCGGCGCTGGGCATCCGGGCCCGGACGGCACTGGAATGGCTGAAGATGGCCTACGATGCCACCGGCGCCGACCTCTACGAGGCCATCCACAACCAGCCCGGCTACTACGGCATCAAGGCACCTCCCACCCTGAACCACCGCTACATCACCGAGGATGTCCCCGCCAGTCTGGTCCCCATCGCCGCGCTGGGGGAACGGTACGGGGTCTCCGTGCGGGGCATAGATAGCATCATCCGCCTGGCCTGCATCATCCATCGTACCGACTACTGGCGGCGGGGCCGGACGCTGGAGCGGATGGGTATTGAGGGGATGAGCGTAAGCGAAGTCACCCGGTATGTGATGGAAGGAGCATTTCCGTGACCGTTTTGATTGGCACCAGCGGTTTCAGTTACGACGACTGGGTCGGGCCGGTCTACCCGCCGGACCTGCCCAAGTCGGAATGGCTGCGGTACTATGCCCAGGAGTTCCCCACCTGCGAACTGGATTTCACTTTTTACCGCCTCCCCGACCCCCACACCCTGGCCCGGATGGGGGATAAAGTCCCTCCGGGCTTTCTGTTCTCCGTCAAGGCCTTCCAGGGCATCACCCACGAGCGGGAGAAGCCGGAGCTACTGATTCGCCAGTTTGTGGAGGCTCTCACGCCCCTGCGGGAGGCAGAAAAGTTTGCCTGCGTCCTGGTCCAATTCCCCTACGCCTTCCACGCTACGGAGGAGAACCGGGCCTACCTGCGGCGCCTGCGGGAGAGTTTCGGTGACCTGCCGGTGGTGGTGGAGTTTCGCAGTCGGGACTGGATCACCCGCCGCACCTTTGACGAGTTGCGCGCGCTGAACCTGGGCTTCTGCTGCGTGGACCAGCCCCGCCTGCGGGGGCTGGTCCCGCCCGTCGCCGTCGCTACGGGTCCGGTGGCCTATGTCCGCTTCCACGGCCGCAATGCGGCCAAATGGTGGGAACACGAGGAGGCCTGGGAGCGGTACGACTACACCTATACCGATGAGGAACTGGCGGAGTGGGTGCCCAAAATCCGCCAGTTGGACGCCGAGGCGCCGCTGACGCTGGTCTATATGAACAACCACTGGCGTGGACAGGCCGTGGGGACAGCGCGCCAGTTGCGCCGATTGCTGGGATAGGGTAGAATTGGCCGCAGGATCGCACAGGTGGACGCTATATGGGGAAAACCGTATCCGTCAAATGGCTGGAGAAACTGCAGTTCGTGGGGGTGGACGCCACAAAGCACTCCGTGGTGATGTCTGCTCCCGATGAGGAAAACGGCATCGGTATGAGCCCCAGTCAGTTGCTCCTGGTGGCGCTGGGCGGCTGCACCGCCTACGACGTCGTCAACATCCTCACCAAAAAGCGCCAGCGGCTGACCGGCCTGGAGGTTGCGGTGACGGGAGAGCAGAACCCAGACCCACCCTGGGCCTATACCCACATTCATCTCCACTACCGCCTGCGCGGGCGGAATCTGAGCGAACAGGCCGTACGGGACGCCATTGAACTCTCCAAAAACAAGTACTGCTCCGTTGGAGCTACCCTCTCGGCTGCCGCAGAAATCACTTACGAATACACCATTGAGGAGGACACATGAGCTTGCATATCGTCGCCGAACTGATGGCCATCTCGGCCCGGACGGCCCCTAAGGCCGTGGGACAGGACTTCCTGGCGATCAAAATCGTGGAGGGCGAAGAACTGCGCCGCCTGGGTGAGGAGATGATTGCCTACGGCGAGCGCACGGGCAAGCGCAATTTTGACCGGGACGGGAAGAACGTCCTGAACTCCGAGGCCGTGGTGCTTATTGGCCTGAAGGACGCCCGGGTGGTGGGCCTCAATTGCGCGGCCTGCGGAAGCCCGACCTGTGTAGAGCCCAACACGGTGGAGGGGGAATTTCGCGGCCCCCAGTGCGCGATGCGCCTTCTGGATATGGGCATCGCCATCGGCTCAGCGGTCAAGACCGCCAGCTTGCTGAACGTGGATAACCGCGTGATGTACCGGGTTGGCGTGGTGGCCCGCCAGATGGGCCTGATAGACGCCGACGTGGTCATGGGCATCCCCCTCTCCGCCACCGGTAAGTCCATCTACTTTGACCGCTGACGACGGGTGGCAGTGGGCAGTGGGCAGTGGGTAGTGGGTAGTGGGTAGTGGGTAGTGGGCTATAATTAAGCGAAGGAGGGGACCTTTGTATCGCGCCCATTCGTTGCTGGAGGGGATTCCGTTCCTGGTGATCGGGGTGTCGGTCCTGGTGGTGGCGTTGGCCTTCCTCTGGCCCGCGCCGACCGAGTTTCCGATGGATGACACCTACATCCACTTCGTCTACGCGCGCAATCTGGCCGAATACGGCAAGTTGATGTTCAACTTCCCCACGGAGAAAGGTGTGGGGACTTCCAGCCCGCTCTGGGTGCTGCTGCTGGCGGGCGGGTACGCGGCGGGCATCCCCCTTCACCTGGTGGCGAAGGCCCTGGGCATTGGCGCTCTCATCATCGTGGGCGCGGCGCTCTACCTGCTTCTGCGCCCCCTCTGGGGAGCCGTCGCCTCATTGGGCGCCGCGCTGGCGGTTGTCCTCTCCGGCCCCATGCTCTGGTTCAGCCTCAGCGGGATGGAGACCACCCTCTTCCTGGCCCTGGGGCTGCTGGCCCTGCTGGCCTACCGGGCCGGGCGGTGGCTCCCGATGGGCCTCCTGCTGGGCCTGCTGGCCCTGACTCGTCCGGAAGGGTTGGCGCTGGCCCTGGCGGTTGGACTGGCGGAAATCGTCCACCAACGGCGCATCCCCCGCCATCTCATCTGGACCGGCCTCCTCTGCGGTATAGTCGTTGCCCCCTGGTTCCTCTACCTCTATTTGCGCACCGGCCACATCCTCCCCACCAGCGGCCTGAGCAAGCACGTGACCATCACGATGGGCATCCGCCTGGTGGCCTCCCAGAACCCCATTCTGGATGTCGTAACCCGATTCGCTCCGCTCACCTACACCGGCCTGTGGGTCGTCTATCTGGTGGAGTTCGTCCTGGGCGGGATGACCCTCCCGCCGCCCCGTCTGCCGGTGGGAGCCCTCTTCGGCGCGCCCCACTATACCCTTTCGCTGTGGGCCGTATTCGGTCTGGTGGGGATGGCGGGGCCGCTGCTCTGGGCCGCCCGGCGCGCGTGGAGGGTCCGCCGCTGGCCGTGCCTCCTGCAGGACCCCATCCGGCGCCCCTGGGTTGTCTTCTTGGTATGGATAGTCTTCCATAACCTCTGCTATATCGCCTTCCTGCCCACGCCGGGGACGGCCAGCCGCTACGGCGCGGTCAACCACATTGCCCTCTGGCTGGGGTTGGTCTCCGGCCTCCGGGCGTTTGCCCATCGGCCCCGCCTGCAACAGGTCTGGATGGTTGGACTGGTGCTCCTGCTGGTCGCCAATGGCATCTACTGGAATTCCGTCTATGACGCGAATCTGGAGCATATGCAAAACGTCCGCATCGCCGCTGCCCGCTTCGTGCGGGAACATGTCCCCCCGAACGAATTGTGCGCCGCTTTTGACATCGGCGCCGTCCGCTTCTACGGAGAACGGCCCATCATTGACCTCTATGGACTGGTGGACCCGGAAGTCGGCGACTGGTTCTACCGGGGGGAGATGGACCGGTACCTGATGGCAAAGAACGTCCGCTGCCTGGTCCTGCCCGACCGTCCCGGGACAACGGAAGATGGGTGGTTTGACCTGGGCACGATGCTGGAACTGACCACCAGCCCTCTCTTCACCCCGTACCAACTGGCCCTCTTTGAAATTCGCCCGGACCGGTGGCTCCAGGGGTATCTGCCCACGATGAACTACCAATCAGCGGTGACGGTGTATCGTCTCCTGCCCGTCCAATCCCAACGTCATCCCGGAGATTCTTGATGCGCATTGCGCTTCTGACCGACGCCTACTGGCCGGGCGTGAACGGCATCATCCGCTTCGTCTCGCTGCACAAGCGCATTCTGGAGAGTATGGGGCATCAGGTCTTTGTGTTCACCGGAGGGCCCCCAGCTCCGCAGGACGAGCCGGGGGTGATCCGTTCTTTCGGGTTCCCTCACCCTGACCCCGGCTACCGGGTAACGTTGAGCTACTCCCGCCAGGCCGTTACGCTGTTGCAGACCATGGACGTCCTCCATGCCAACCAGCCGGCCATGAGCGGCCTGCTGGCCCTGCGGTACGGGCGTCGGTTTGGCATCCCCGTCGTCCTCACCCTCCACAGCCGGTATGATATGCTGATCAACAGCCGCCTGCGGATGCCGATGGCCGTTGTCCGCTCCCTGTTGGGTGCCTACCTGCGGTGGCTGCTCCCCCGCTGTGATCTGGTGACCGCGCCGACGCCGGAGGTCCCGAAAGTGCTGGAGGATTGGGGAGTCCGGGCATCCGTGGAGATCATCCCTTGCGGCGTAGAGCGGAATCGCTCACCCCATTGCAATGTCACCCGGGCCGAACTGGGCATCCCTGCCTCGGCGCCGCTGGCGGCGTTTGTCGGGCGGGTGGTCGCCGAGAAGAACATCCGGTTTCTGCTGGAAGTCCTCTCAGCCCCGGAACTGAGCGACGCTTATCTGCTGGTGATTGGGGATGGCTCCGAACGGCCAGCGTTGGAGGAGGCTACCAGGCGGTTGGGGTTAGACGGAAGGGTACGGTTCGTCGGGCAGGTCGCACCGGCAGAGGTCCCGGCCTACGTCGCGCTGGCCGATTTCTGCGTCACCGCGTCCAAAATAGAGATGTTGCCGACGGCGATTCTGGAAGCATTGGGGGCCGGATTGCCGGTGTTGGGGCTGGACGTCCCCTGGATTCGGGCGGTCATCCGCTCCGGGGAGAACGGCCTGCTGACCCCGCCGGACGATGCGGCGGCGATGGCGCGGGCCTGGGCCCAACTGGCACGCGACCGGGAACTGCGGGAGCGTCTGGCGGAGGGGGCCCGCCGCACCGGCGAGCAGTACGATGCCCGCCAGGCGACGGCCCGCCTGGTGGCTCACTACGAGCAGTTGGTGGCGGCCCGACGGGCGTGAACAGAACATGGTACGTACTCCGCATTCCGTATTTCGTGTTCCGTACTCCGTAAGTTGAGGGGGATCAGTGAATCCCAATCGCCAGCGGATCGGGTTGGGTCGTCGGGGAGAGGAACTGGCCGTTCAGGCACTCCGGCGCCGGGGCTACGAGATTGTGGAGCGCAACTGGCGCTGCCCGGTCGGGGAGGCAGATATTATCGCCCGACGCGGGCAGGAATGGGCCTTCGTGGAGGTCCGTACCCGTCGGGGGGAAGCCTTCGGCACACCGGAGGAGTCCATCACCCCCCAAAAGCGGGCGCGTATGCAGGCCGTCGCCGAACGGTACATAGCCGAACAGGGCCTCTGGGAGGCCGACGGACATCTGCTAATGGTGGCCGTAGAGATGGATCGGGCCGGCCGCCTGCAGCGGGTGGAAGTGCTGGAGATGGATTGAATCGCCGGGGGTCCGGCAGCTCCCTCACCGGAGGCGAATTTCATCCGGCAAACTTTCTATCAGCCTCCGCGCCGGCACAAAGACCTCCCGCAACCGCTGGACCGCCGGGTCCAGTCCGGAGGGCCCCAACTGGATGGACACCGGGATGTCCATCTTGATGGGCACCGTCTGGCTCACCGGGACGGTCATCTGGACCGGGATGGTCTTCTGCACCGGCACCACCATGTTCAGGCGGACCGGCAGGGGGGTGCCAGCAGGCAGGACGACCGTCGTCCTCACCGGGACGTTGTTGAGGTAGACGGTAGTGTTGGGGATGGCGGTATCCCGGAGCAACACGACCACCGTGTCCTGGTTGATGGGGAGTTCAAAATCCAGTGCCAGCGGTTGGTCCAGGGGCAGGTCAAACTGGATGGGGATGGACTGGTCCACCGGCACTGTCGTATGGATGGTGGTCTCCCCCAGGCCCAGAAACGCCCGGTCCAGGTTGGAGAGGAGAGGCTCCAGCAGGGTCGTCTTCAGGTGCAGGAGCGGGCCAACCGCCAGAATCAGGACCAGGACGAGAACCAGGTTGACAACGAAGGAGAAGATAATGGCGATGTTGGCGAAGGCTCGCCAGAGTCGTTGAAAGCGCTCTTTCATTGCATCCTCCCGTCACAAGCTTTTGTGGCTTCACCATTGTATAAAATCTTTCCAAAAATGCAAGACCTCTGGCAAATCCTCCCACAGAATCAGGTGTTGTAATATGCAGATGAACACCGGCACAATCGCCGTCATTGCCCTCTCGGTCTTCCTATTCTTGTGGTACATCGGGGGTCATCTGTACAACCGCCAGCGCGGCCGGTATCTCTTCCGGTGGCTGGAAGAGGGGCTGAAGGTTCTGGGAGAGGAATACCGGTGGGGTTGGCTGGGCTCTCCGGCCTCCGGCGCGCGCATCCTGATTCCCCAGGCCCGTCCCCCGTTTCGTCGGATGGAAATCACCCTGCTGCTGGAAAACCGCGAGATTCCCGTTCTCTGGCTGGCCGACCTGTTGCAGAAAAAACGGGATGCGATTATAATAAAGGCGACTCTTCGGTCTCCGGAGAGCAGGGAGGTTCAGGTGGGACCGCCGAACGAACTCCGAAGCGCCGCCCTTCTATCCTGGAAGCGGGAGACAGGCCCGCATGGCCTGATGGTGGCATATCAGGGCTCCGGCTCATCCTCCTGCCTGGCCCAATTGACCCCCTGGCTGACCCGCTATGGCCCCCATCTGCGTCGCTTCGTCCTGCAGCGAGAAGACCCCCATCTGGCCGTATGGATGAATCTGACGGGCGTCGTTCCGGAAGTCCCCTCGGCCGTTTTCTGCGCCGACCTCCAGGCCACCCTAGAGGTCCGAAAGGATGAAAAATGATCTCTGAAGAAGTCGTCACCCAAACCTGGCAGCGGATCGCGCGGAGTTCTCCGCAGGACGTGCAGCGCTACATGACCCAGATGTCCCAGGAGCAACCGGCGATTCTGACCTACCTGCTGACCCTGAGCGATGACCCCTTCAACCGGAACGAAATGGGCTACATCCTCTTCATCGCCACAGTGGTGTGGCAGACGATGAAGCAGAGCCCTCAAGGGCTGCGGCCCGTCCCTATTGAGGCAGTCGCGCAGGCGGACGAAGCCAATTTCGCGTTCCTGGAACGATTCCTCTCGGCCGGAGAGATGGAGTTTGATGCCGCCGTCGTGAAAATGCTGGAGGAGTATCCGGAGCCTGAGGTGCTGAGATACATCATTGAAGCGCTGATGGAAGAAGACGAAGAGGAGCCGTTTCGGGATGAGTATCGGGGACTGGCGTTTGTCTGTTTGAAGACGGTGCTGGATGCCCTCATCGCCAGCCCGGCCCCGACGGCACCAGGAGAAGCCCGTAGTGGGGCGCGCCGGCACCGACCTTCTTCCTGGCGTCGGCAGGGTTCTTGAGAGGAACGAGCAAGTTCATCGCTGGATGGGCAGTCATCCCGACAGCAACTATGGACACATTAGAAGCCATACGGAAACGATGTAGCCTCAAGGCATGCATATCCGAAAAACCGGTGGAGCCCGAAAAGGTCAGAATGGTTCTGGACGCCGCTCGCCTGGCTCCCTCGGCCCGGAATACGCAGCCCTGGCGCTTTGTCGTCGTCCAGGGGAAGGAAGCGGTGGGGTCACTGGTGGATGCAGCGTTTTTTGGCCCCAGTGCGGCGGTCAAACACGCGCCTGTTATCATTGTTGTTTGCGCCAGGCCTGAAGACGACGTGATGATTGACGGGAAGCCGTATTACCTGTTTGATGTGGGGCTGGCCGTAGAGAACATGCTGCTGACCGCGACCGACCTGGGCCTGGTGACCCATCCAATAGCCAGTTTTAACGAGGCAGAGGTAAAAAGGCTTCTGCACATTCCCGATGATTTTCGGGTTGTGATTGTCACCCCGCTGGCCTATCCCTCTGCAACCTCCTACGAGGAAGCAGCGAAGGAGCGGCTGAGTCAGCGCACCAGAAAGAACCCGCGAGAGGTGATTTACTATAATCAATGGGGTAACTCAGAACCTGGCTGAGACATTTCTCCGAATCAGAAACGCGGGGGTAGCGATGGAATACGACCCACTGGTTGCTCCAGACCCAAAAGAATGGCTGGAAATGGATGAAGATCGCCGGGTGCAGATGGTCCTGGATTACCACCTGGAAGCAGGCATTCGGATTCCCAAATCGTATCTCCATGCCATTATCCACACAATAGTAGAAAACCAAGCGGCGCTCGGCGATGAAACCCCTGTAGAGCAGACCCTTCGCCGCCTGATGCATGAGGGGCTGGACCGACACGATGCCATCCATGCTATTGGGAGCGTACTCATCAACTATGTCTGGAATTTGATGCACGAAGGGGTCCGCCCTACCGACGTCTCCGACTCTCATGCGGCTTACTTTGAGGAAGTGCGCCAGTTGACCGCGCAGGAATGGCTCACCGAGTATGCCGCCGAGGAGGTGGAGCCCAGGCCCGGAGCCCGCAAGCGCCGACGGCGCCATCCCCGGTCGCGCGGCACGGCCTGAAACATTTCCACCTGTGCGGTTGATGAGCGAGAGGGCTATACAGGCAGAAAAAGTTGTCAAACCCGGTAGCTTGTAGTAAAATAACCACTGACTCCCCACAAACAGTTCCAGCCAGAAGGAGGTGATTCGGGGTTTCATAAGCATGTACCGCTCAACCGTTCGTCCGCCTTCCGTACCGTTTATCCACCATTGTCCCCTATTTTATCAGGAGGAAAAGGATGAACGCGCTGGTTGTCTTGCTTCTCGCCGCTATCGGGCTCGGTGTCGGCTACGGCGTTTATGCCAAGACCATTGATCGGAAAGTTATCCAGCCCGACCCCAACAAGGCCACGCCTGCCAAGATGTATATGGACGGCGTGGACTTCATCCCCGCCAACCGCAACGTCCTCTTCGGCTATCAGTTCAAGTCTATCGCCGCCCTTGGTCCTATCCTGGGACCCATCATTGCTCTCCAGTGGGGCTGGCTCCCGGCCCTGGCCTGGATCATCCTGGGCACCTTCTTCATCGGGTGGGTCCAGGACTATTCCAGTATTATTGTTGGGGTCCGGGAGGAAGGGCAGACCTTCGGCGCCCTCAGTTACCGCCTCGTCTCCCCCCGCGCCCGCAACATCCTCCTGGCCTTCATATACGTCTACCTGCTGATGATTATGGGTGCCTTCGGCATCCAAGTGGGCTTTACCCTGCTGACCAGGCCAGCGGTTCCCCTGGGGGTCATTATCGTCACTCTGGCCGGACTTCTGGCCGGGCAGATGACCTACAAGTGGAAGCAGGACATCATCCTGACCACGGTGGTCACGGTCATCATCGCCCTGGCCGGCATCTGGGTAGGGACCCTGGCGCCGGTCAAGAACTTCTTTACCGCCCTCTATGGCCTTGATGCCGAGGGTAAAAGCCCCATCCTCTTCCTGCAGGTGACCCGGGCCGGGTTCATCGGCAGCCTCCTGGTGCTCATCTTCTGCTACCTGGGCGCCGTCCTGCCCATCTGGCGCTGGGCCCAGCCGATTAACTACGTCGCCTTCTGGATCGTCCTCTTCGGTGTCCTGGGCGGCATTCTGGGCCTGCTCATCGGGCGCCCCAGCCTGGGGGACTTCCCGGCTTTCACGGCCTTCTTTGATCCCAAGACGACGCCAGGTGGCCCCCTCTGGCCGATGCTCTTCGTGACCATCGCCTGTGGCGCCATCTCCGGCTGGCATAGCCTGGTCTCCTCCTCCGGCACTGCCCGTCAGTTGGAGAAGGAGACGGACGCGCTGTACGTGGGCGGCGGGGCGATGTTCCTGGAGATGGTCTTCGCGACCATCGCCTTCCTGACCGCCACGGCAGGTGTTGGCTTCGCCAAATACACCGAACTGAAGGGTTGGACGGTCCCGGCGGCCATTTTCCCGCAGGGCCTCTCCGCCTTCCTGAACTACTGGGGGCTGGATGCCGCGCTGGGCCAGGGCTTCGGCGTCGCCTATGGCTCCGTCTTCCTCACCCTGATGGCGCTGACCATCATGCACCTGGTGGTGCGCTTCATGCGGGTGGCGAGCGCTGAAGCGCTGGGCGACCGCTTCCCCATCCTGCGCAATGTCCACGTGGGCACCATCATCGCCCTCCTGTTCACCATCTTCCTGATCTGGTTCGCGCCCTTCCTGCGCATCTGGGGCATCTTCGGCGCGGCCAACCAGTTGATGGCCGCCCTGGCCCTGCTGCTGGTCACCCTCTGGCTGATGTCCAAGGCCAAGAACTACCAGTGGACTTTCTGGCCCTTCGCCTTTATGTTCGTCACCACCGTGGCCGCGCTGCTCTGGCAGACTTATGACTCCTTCTTCGTCAAACTGCCGGCGCAGAAGACCTGGGACGGCCAGGTAGCCTTCATCACGATGGGTGTGCTGGCCCTCATCCTGGTCGTGCTGGCCATCATCCTGGTGGTGGACGGCATCGGCTCCATCCGCCGCTACCGGGCCGAACTGGCGAAGGCCCGCCGATAGAACTGGCCCGCCGGATGACTATTCCAGTATTATCGGAGCAGGGCGGGCTCCCCACCCGCCCTGCTTTTGTCAATCAATCGGAGAGAGCACAGAACCCAAAAACCTCTGCGTCCTCTGCGCTCTCTGCGGTGAGAGAAAAGATGATGCAACTCCAGGTCCTGATGCCCATCCCGACAATCTTCCGCCAGTGTCTGGCCTGCGAGGCGCTCTCGGCGGGCCTGGTGGGCGATCCTACCCGCCAGGAGATGATCCAGGAGTACCCGGCGGAGTTTCTGGAGGAATTTGACCGCCTGATGCGCTGGATCAACGAACTGACCCTCCGTTTCGGTCCCGCGCTTCAGGTGCGGGTGGTGGACCCTCAATCCCCTGAAGGGCTCTGGAAGTGCCTGCGGTACGGCGTCCGCCGCTACCCGACCTTCATCCTGCCCGGTGGCCGCAAAGTGGTGGGCTGGGAGTGGGACGCGCTGGAGGGGGCCCTGCGGGAAATAGCCGGGAGTTCGCCGTGAGCCAGCGGGAAAGGGAGTACCGGCGATTGCTGGAGCAACTGGAGTGCCGCCTGCGCGCGGCGGGCCGTGCCCTGCGGGACGTCCTCTACGGGATGACCCTCTACGACTGGGTCCTGGAACTCCAGAAAGCGCGCGGGGAGGTGGAGCAGGCCTTCACCCTCCTCGTCTTTGGCGACCTCCTGGGCATCCCGATTCTGACCCCCTACTACACCCTGCGCCTGATCCCGTATATGGTTCCCCGCATTGAGGCCTGGCGTCGCAGCATGCTCCGGGAGCGGGATATTTGCGAGTTATTTGACCAGGAGATTGGGTAGGAGTATAATGAAGGCAACCTCTGCTGTATAGAGTCGTTTATGGATAGCAGCCAAAAACGTCGTGAAAACGAAAAGAAATTCGGCCATTGGGACGAGTTGCCTGGCGGTGGACGCCGCTACTTTTATGAAGTTCGGGGACGTTATGGCTGGAAAGCACGATACGTAAAAGAGGTAGATGCTTCGGAACAGACCATCCGGTTCTACCAGGAGATTTATGACGAACAGGGCCGGTTAGTAGAAATTCACGAGAAATACCCGGTAGACAAGGGGCACAAAAAGATTTCAGGAGAACGGCGATGAGAATCTCTCGTCAAAAGGTGGCTCAAAAAATCACAGATTACCTGTACCACCGCATAACTCTGGACGAACTGGTAGATTGGGCAGAATCGGCGATGATGGAGGGAGAGTTTGAAGAGCAGGATACGGAACTCCTGCGGGACATCGTGAGCCGGATCGGCCTGGCAGATGTGCAGAATTTTGGAATCACCTGGGAGAATTGGGAGGAATTCCTTTCTCGGTTGGGCTATCGCGTCCGTGTGACGGTTTTTGAAGC
This sequence comes from Thermoflexales bacterium, assembly GCA_014360895.1. Classification (GTDB taxonomy): domain Bacteria; phylum Chloroflexota; class Anaerolineae; order B4-G1; family DUEL01; genus SpSt-77. The sequence continues at coordinate 18,402 of JACIWQ010000030.1, forward strand.
GCCCGCGATGGCAGAGTCCTGTTAATCATCCCCTCGGAGGAGTGTCAAAAATGTCCGAACAGAGAAGCAAATGGCAAAATTTCTGGGACGGCGTCAAGAGCGTCCTCTACGGCATGGCCGGGCACGACATGGCCCGCTTTGCCCTCAAGACGCGCGGGAGCATGGAGCACCTCTTCATCCTGGTCACCATGGGCGACCTGCTGGGCATCCCCATCCTCCCGCCCTACTACTCCCTGCGCCTGCTTCCCTACGTCGTCCCGCAGATCGCTACCTGGAAGCGCCGCATGCTCCGGGAGCGCGACCTGACCGACGCCCTGGCCTAACGGCCACCTGCCCACTTGCACACTTGCCTACTTGCACACTTGCCTACCTGCACACTTGCCCAAGGAGGTCACCTTGTCCCTCGCAGAAGTCTTCAAGCAACACCCCGAACGCCGCTACATCATGTTCGGCGGCAAGGGCGGGCTGGGGAAGACTACCTTCTCCGCCGCCACTGCGTACTGGCTCGCCCAACAGGGCTACAAAGTCCTGGTCTTCTCCGTAGACCCCCAGGCCTCCCTCTCCGACATCTTCCAGCAGGACATCTTCGGCAAGGGGGCCGTGGAGATTATCCCCGGGCTCTTCGCTCAGGAGATTGACGCCGACCGGCGCATCCGGGAGTACCAGGACGAAATCCGGCAGAAAATCCTGAACATGTACGGCCTGGAGAAGGTGCCCGACGAGATTGAGGACTACATCCAGGCCGCCGCCGCCGAGCCGGCTATGGAAGAGAGCGCCATTTTTGACCAGGTGGTGGACATCATCGTCAGCGGCGACTACGACTACTACATCTACGACCTGGTCCCCCTGGGCCACGCGCTCTACTACCTGAGCATGGCCAGCGTCTACGACCAGTGGATCGGGAAAATCACCAAACTCCGGGAGGAGATGCAGGAGTACGCCCAGGTGGCCGCGCTCATGCGCCGGGACGAGGAACTGGAAGAGGACAAAATCCTGGCCGAGTTGCAGGACATCCGCTATCGCATCAACACCTCTTCCAGCATCCTGACCGATAAAGAGAAGACCGCCTTCTTTTTCGTCCTGGTGCCCGAGGAGATGATTATCCTGGATACGGTCAAGGCGGCCGGGCTCTTCGCCAAGTTCCAGGTGCCCATTTCCGGCTACATCGTCAACCGGGTCATCCCGACGGAACTGGAACAACAGAATATCCCCGAGTACCTGCGCCACCGCATCCAGATGCAGCGGAAGTACCTGGAGGAAATTCGCCAGCGTTTTGGCAACCAGGTCCTGGCCTACATCCCGGAGTTTGAGCGCGATATCACCGGCCTGGAGATGATCCGGCGAATGGCGGAGGCGATGTTCGGAGGTCCGAAATGATTGAGAAGCCCATGGTTCAATTCGTACAGGAGCATCCCAAACTGAAGTACGTCTTCTTCGGCGGCAAGGGCGGCGTGGGCAAAACGGTCATGGCCGGGACGGCCGCGCTGTGGTTTGCCCGCCAGGGCCGGCGCACCCTGCTGGCCTCCACCAACCCCGTCCACTCCCTCAGCGGGCTCCTGCGCCAGGACGTCTTCGGCAAACCGACCCCCGTGGAGGGCGTCCCCAACCTCTGGGCCTATGAGATTGACACCAAAGACACCATTGAGCGGTCCAAGCGGGAAATTCGGGAGAAGATTGAGTGGTTCCTCAAATACGCCGACATCCGGGTCAAGACCGACGAGTTCGTGGAGTCCGCCACCATGAACCCGGCCTTTGAGGAGTCGGCGATGTTTGAGAACATGATAGACATTATGTTTGAGGACAAGTACGAGGTCTACGTCTTTGACACCGCCCCCACTGCCAACGCTCGCCGGCTCCTGGGGATGTCCAGCGTCTACTCCATGTGGGTCAACAAAATGGTCCAGAGTCGCCAGGAGGCGATGACCCTGCGGGAACTCCTCTCCTACAGCAAGAAGAAGCAGGAGAAGGACCCGCTGATGGAGTACCTGCTGCGCTTTCGGGACCGGATGGCTCACGCGAAGGAGTTGCTGACGGACGCGGAGAAGACGGCCTTCTTCTTCGTCACCCTGCCGGAAGCCCTGCCCATCGCGGTCATCCGCCGGTTCATCAACTGGTTTGACGAGTTCGGCATCCCGGTGGGCGGCGTCGTGGTCAACATGCTGATTGACCCGCAGGCGGCGGGCGAGAATCCTCCGGAGTTCGTCCGCAACCGCATCGCCATGCAGGCAGAGTATATGGAGGAAATCCGGCAGCTCTTCCCCAACGTCCGCGCCCTGGTCCCCCTCTTTGAGACCGAAGTCCAGGGCGTCCCGATGCTGGAGCGCACCGCCGCCTATCTTTTCGCTTAGACCCTGAAGGACACGAAGGGCACAAAGTTTCGTCTCCCTCGGAGCCCTTTGTGCCCTTCGTGATCGCCCTTTTCACGTTTCACTTTTCACTCTTCACGTTTCACTTTTCACTCTTCAGAGCCCATGCACCCATCCCTGCTCGTCCTTCTGGTCGGCTTTCTGTACATCCTGGGCTTCAACGCCCTCTCCTACCTGCGCCACCAGGGCCTCTCCGGCCGGTTCATCCTGGAAGGATTGCTCCTGACCGGGGCCGGAGCGGCCCTGGCCCTGGCCGTCCCCGTCCAGCCCCTCATCTTCCTCCTGCTCCTCTACCTGATGACGATGCGCGTCCGCATCCTGATAGACCTGGGCAACAGCGTGGCAGGCCGGGGGTCGCCGGAGCGGGCGCTCCAGTTCTACGACCTGGCCCTCCGCCTGGGCGCCGACTCCTGGAGCCGATGCGTGGCCCAGATCAACCGGGCCGCCGCCCTAATCCAGATTGGTAAGCCGGAGGAAGCCTACCAGATTCTCCACTCCATTGTTACCGACCCGGAGGTGCGCCTGGGAGCGAAGTACCAGGCCGCCGCCTGCTACAACCTGGGCCTGGCCTGCCGCCGGACCGGGCGGGAAGCGGAGGCGATCCAGCGCTTCAACGAGGCGATAGACGCCCTCCCGGGTTCCGTCTACGCCTACGGCGCCCGGCAGGCCCTGAAGAAGGACCGGGAGCAACCAGCCGCAGAGACGGAACGCGAAATACGGAACACGTAGCACCGAATCCGGAGTCCACCCCACAGGAGGGTTTGCTATGCGCATTCTGGAATCCGGAATGGGCGAACTGCTCCAGCCGATAGACCTGGATGAATTCCGCGAGTGGAACCGGGAGAAAAAGGCCCACGGTCTGGTGGATAAACGGATGACCGAACAGGAGGCCATCTCCCGGTTCGTTTATGACGGCTGCTACATCGGCACCGAACTCTACGGCACCGTCCGCGCGCCGATGAGCTTGGCGCGGGAAGTCGTCCGCCAGGGCAAGAAAGACCTGCGGGTCGCCGGGCAGGGCGTGCTGGAACTGGACCTCTGGTTGGGCGCCCACCTGGTCAAAACCCTGGACATCACCTACATCGGCCTGGAGGTCTACGGCACCTCTAACTGCTTGCGCCGCGAGGTGGAGAGCGGACGGGTAGAGAAAGTCGTGGAGTGGTCCAACGGCGGCATCACCTGGCGCTTCAAGGCGGCCTCTATGGGCGTCCCCTTCATCCCGGTCCGCTCCATGCTGGGCACGGACACCTTCCGCTACAGCGCGGCCAAAATCGCGGAGTGCCCCTTCACCGGGATGAAAGTCTGCCTGATTCCGGCCCTCATCCTGGACGTGGGCCTCATCCATGTGCACCGCGCCGACAAATACGGCAACGCTCAGATTGAGGGCATCAGCGGTTTCGCTTTTGAACTGGCGCGCGCCTCCAAACGGCTCATCATCAGCGCCGAGGAGATTGTGGATACGGAGGAAATCCGCCGCTACCCGGACCGGACCATCATTCCCTACTATCTGGTGGACGCCGTCGTCCATGCCCCCTTCGGCTCCTACCCCGGCGAAATGGTCTATATGTACGAACGGGACGAAGAGGCCATCCGCGAGTGGGTGGAGGCGTCAAAGACGGAAGAGGGGACCCAGGCGTACCTGAACAAGTACGTCTACGGCGTCGCCAACCACCAGGAATACCTGGAATTGGTCGGCTGGGAGCGGCTGGAACGCGTGAAGGCGGCAGTGGAGGGACGGTGATGACAGCCCCGAACTACAACCCCACCGAACTGATGATCTGTCTGGCGGCCCGCCAGATTCCGGACGGCGTGACAGCGTTCATCGGTACGGGCATCCCGATGCTGGCCGCGAGTCTGGCCCAGAAGATGCATGCGCCGAACCTCATTCCGGTCTTTGAATTCGGCGGGACGGGTGCCATCCTGAAGCGGCTGCCCCGCGCCGTGGGCGAGGGCCGGACCTTCTACCGGGGCCTGGTCGCCTCGGGCATCTGCGACACGATGGAGACCGCCGCGCGCGGCTTCATTGACTACGGCTTCCTAGGCGGCGCGCAGATAGACCCCTACGGAAACCTGAACTCCACCATCATCGGCCCCCAGCACCATCCGCCCAAAGTCCGCCTGCCCGGCTCCGGTGGCGCCAACGACGTCGGCTCCCTCTGCTGGCGGACCATCATCATCATCCGCCACGACAAACTCCGCTTCGTCCCCAAAGTGGATTTCATCACCACCCCCGGCTACCTGACCGGTCCGGGCGCGCGGGAGGCGGCGGGGCTTCCGCCAGGCACGGGGCCTTACCGCGTCGTCAGCACGCTGGCCCTCCTGGACTTTGACGAGGAGACCAAGCGGATGCGCCTGCTGGCGACCAACCCCGGGGTCACGGTGGAGCAGGTGATAGAGAACACCGGGTTTGAGTTAATCATCCCGGACCATGTAGGCCAGAACGACCCGCCCACTGAGGAGGAACTGCGCATCCTGCGGGAAGAAGTAGACCCGGAGCGGTTCTATATTTAGCGGTTTTTTTACCCTACTTTACACGGAGGCACATCATGATCTGCCCTGAGTGTGGAACCGACAATCGCCCCGGCGCGCGTTTCTGCGCCCGATGTGGAGCGCCCCTGCCTGCCGAGTCAGCCGACTGGACCCCTCCCCCCGCCGCACCCGCCTACGCCGCTCCCCCTCCCCCACCGGTGCCCGCTCCCGTCCCCGCCGGGCCCATCGCTGTACAAAAACGATACCCCATCCTGCGAACCCTCGGCGTCATCCTCAAGGTCCTGGGGGGGATTGTCGCGGCACTCACCATCCTGGGAGCTGTCGGCATCTGCATCGCCGGAATCGCCGGAGGTGCCGCCCTGGGAGACCTGGAGCGGGAACTCGGCACGCCGCTGCCCGGCATCGGGGGCGTCGCGGGGGGCATCATTATGGGCCTGTTCGTCCTCCTTTACGGCGGATTCGCTGCGATCACCACCTTCGCCTCCGGCGAAATGGTGTCCCTCCTCATCTCAATGGAGGAAAACATCCGCTCACTGGCCCAACGGTGAACCTGATCGGCTGAAATACCGTTTCCGCTCCCTGCTGCTAACCCTCTCCCCCTTCCCTGCAGCCTCCGGACCAGGCGGGACGGGGGAGGTTGTGCATCACAAAACCTCCCCTGTCCTCCTCTTGCACAAATCCGCAGGATGTGCGATAATCGCCCCCAGCGAAACTTGCATCCGGCCCGAATTCTACAAGGAGGCAATCCGAATGTCCCCCTTGAGCACTCAGACCGTGAGTGACATGATCGCCTTGCTGCTTCAGGCGGAAATCGCGGCCCAGACCTTATACCTCCGGCTGATGGAGGCCTTTGCCCATGAACCCGACGCATCCCGGGTCTGGTGGAAAATGGGAGCAGATGAAGCTGCCCACATCCGGCTTCTGGAGCAGATACGGGACTCCCTTCCTCCAGACCGGCTTCAGGCCCCGGCCGATCCCATCTGGCTGGAGCAGGCGAAATCCGCCGCCCGTTTCTCTCCGGAACGGGTGATGGCCCGCATCCAGACCCTTGAGGACGCCTACCAGGAAGCCCATGCGATAGAAAATTCGGAAATCAACGCCGTCTTTGAGTTTGTGATGACCGAGTACTTTCCGCGGCCGTTGCGGTTGGAGTTTATCCACAATATGCTACGAGAACATGTAGACCGCCTGAACGACCTGCGGACGACCGACTGGCGGCGAAGCATCCTGAAGGCATCTGGATAGGGCACAGATTCGCGACCTGCGATAAGCGATACGCGATTCGCGATACGCGATTCGCGATCGGCGATTTGCGCTTAGCTATGATTGCGGCTCTTCGCTGGTATCTGGTTCTCCAACTCTTCGGCCTGGCCGCGCTGCCGCTGGCGCTTCGCCTCTTCCGGGGGATGCCCGGCCGGGGCTACGCCTTCGCCCGCCCGCTGGGGCTGATGGTCGGGGGGTACCTGTTCTGGCTCCTTTCCGTCTTCGGCTGGCTCCCGAACACCCCCGGCGGAGTCGTGGCGGCCCTGCTCCTGGTGACCCTGGCCGGCGTGGCCCTCTGGCTCTTCGCCCGCCCCTCCCCCGACGACGCCGTGCCCGGCGACCCGCGCCCCGTGGCCCTGCGCCATATGGCCTTCGTGGAAATCCTCTTTGCGCTCGCCTTCGCCCTCTGGTGCGTCGTCCGCGCCTACATGCCCCGCATTGAGACGGCCGGCGGGGAGAAATGGATGGAGATTGCGTTCCTCAACGCCGTCCTCCGGGCCCCCCGCTTCCCGCCCCACGACCCCTGGCTTTCGGGCTTCGCCATCTCCTACTACTACTTCGGCTACGTGATGATGGGCATGCTGACCCATCTGGCGGCGGTCCCATCCACCATCGCCTTCAACCTGGGGATCGCGACCCTCTTCGCCCTCACCGTCACCGGCGCCTACGGGCTGGTCTACGCGCTGCTGGCGAGGGATGAAACCACGGATTTCACGGATAAAGAACACATCCGCGTTCATCCGCGTCCATCCGCGTCCGCCCACTGGGCCGCCCTGTTGGGGCCGTTGCTGCTGGTGCTGATGGGCAACCTGGAGGGGGTGCTGGAGGTCTTCCACGCCCGAGGGCTCTTCCCCGCCGCGTTCTGGGAGTGGCTGGACATCCGCTCCATCAACGTCGCGCCGCCGCCTTTCGCCGAGGGCTCCTGGATGCCCAACCGGTTCATGTGGTGGTGGCAGGCCTCCCGGGTCCTCCACGATACTGCCCCCTGGAGCACGCCGGCCAATCCGGTGGACTGGGAGGTCATAGACGAATTCCCCGCCTTCTCCTTCATCCTGGGGGATATGCACCCCCACCTGCTCTCCCTGCCCTTCGTCCTCCTGGCCCTCGCGCTGGCGCTGAACCTTTTCTTCTTACCGCAAAGAACGCAAAGGACGCAGAGATTTTCTCTTGGCTCTCCGATTCTCCTGCTTCTCTCTTCCCTCTGCCTGGGCGGCCTGGGTTTCCTGAACACCTGGGACCTGCCCGTCTACTTCGCCCTCTTCGCCGCCGCTTTTCTTCTCACGGCCGGACGGACCTGGCAGAGGACCCTCGTGTCTTCCCTCACCTCGCCCTCTGCCTCCTTGCCTCTCGCCCTCTTGCCTCCTGCCCTCTTGCTTCTTGCCCTCTTGCTTTACCTCCCCTTCTGGTTGAGCCTCCGCTCCCAGGCGTCGGGGGTCCTCCCCAACCTCTTCAACCCGACCCGCCTGCCCCAGTTCCTGGTGATGTTCGGGCCCCTGCTCTTCCCGATAGTTGTGTGGACGGTGGCCCGAGCCCGGGAGCGGGGAATCCGGTGGAAAAATGTGGTCCTCTGGACGCTGGCCATTGTCCTGGGGCTTCTGGTCATTCTCCTGTTCGCCGTTCTGGTGCACCCCCAGGGCCGGCTCTACCTGGCCGCGCTGCGGGGCGGCGGGCCCATCCCCGGCCTGGAGTCGGTCCCGGACGCTCCCCGCCGGATCGCCGAGCGGCTTCTGCAGCGGTTCCTCACTCCATGGACGGCCCTGGGGGTGGCCGCGCTGCTGGTTCTGTCCTCATCCCTCCCCCTGACCCCCTCCCCTCTCCTGACCAAAGGTCAGGAGAGGGGAGGGGGTGGCGGCGCAGCCACCGGGGGTGGGGTGAGGCCCCCCTGCGACCTGCGACCTGCAACCTTCGTCTTCCTGCTGGTCGCCGCCGGGGCCGCTCTGACCCTGGCCGTGGAGTTCTTCTACCTCCGGGACCACTTCGGCATCCGGATGAATACCGTCTTCAAGTTCTACTTCCAGGCCTGGACGATGTGGGGGATTGCCGCCGCGTATGCGCTGGCCCGCCTCGGGCAACGGGGGCCCCGCTGGGCCGCGTGGGTGAGCGTCGTCTTGGTGGCCCTGGGGCTGGTCTATCCGGCGCTGGCGATTCCGACCCGCGCGCGGGAATACGGCGGCCCGCCCACGCTGGACGGCGCGGCCTACCTCCGGGCCCTCCACGGAGCCGACATGGCCGCCATAGACTGGCTGAACGCGCACGTGGAGGGCACCCCCGTCATCCTGGAGGCCCCTGGCGACCGCTACCGGGCCTACGTCTACGAGGGGCGGGTCTCCGCCTTCACCGGCCTGCCGACCCTGCTGGGCTGGGGTGGGCACGAACATCAGTGGCGGGGCACCTACGATGAGCCTGCCCGCCGCGAGCCGGACATCCAGACCCTCTACACCACCACCGACCCCGCTCAGGCCTTGTCCCTTTTGAAGCGATATGGTATACAATACGTCTACGTGGGCCCGGTGGAGCGGTCCCGCTACTCGCCAGAGGGCCTGGAGAAGTTCGCCCAGATTGGGGAGGTCGTCTACGACGCGGGGGGGGTGAGGGTATTCCGTATTCCGTAGTCCGTGTCGGGAGGGGGAACGGTGATGCTGACTGGGTATGACGGAGGATTTGGCGGAGCGTGCTGGAGCATGTAAAACTCACTCTGGCGTAGGGAAACATCCTATGAGACCAGATACCCAGAATTGGATCAATATGTCCGAATACGACTTGGAAACTGCGCGACACATGCTGGCAACGGGCCGCTTTTTGTATGTGTGTAGGTGATCCGATGGCTGAAGCAACACCCGAACTTAAGGTGATTATCCAGCGCTTCCGAGCAGAACTGGAGAAAATGGGCATTCGGTGTGAGCAGGTCCTGCTTTTTGGGTCTCACGCGGCGGGAACGGCCCAGGAAGGAAGTGATATTGACTTGCTTGTGGTCTCGTCCGATTGGGCATGCTACAACGACCGAGAGCGGTTTGAGATTCTGGGCATCGCAGCGGCGCGGATTCTGGAGCCCATCCAGGCGCGCGGCGTGACGCCCGAGGAAATCGCCAATCATCGTCTGTCGCTGTTCTGGGAACAGGTGCTCAACGAACAGGCTATCGCCATCCCATAGCGGGAATATGCACGAAACACGAAACACGCCTCACGCATCACGCATCACGTCCTACATCTGGCCTCTCCTGCTCCTCCTCGCCGCAGCGCTGCGGCTGGTGGGGCTGGGCGCCGCGCCCCTCTCCTCCGCCGAGGCCGTCCAGGCGCTGGCCGCGTATCAGACGGCCCACGGCGGCGGAATCCCGCCCCAGGCGCAGACGATTTCCCCGCTCCTCTTCCACGCCAACGTCCTCCTCTTCGCCCTCTTCCGGGGCGGGGACGGACTGGCCCGCCTGGTCCCGGCCCTCTGCGGGATCGGGCTGACGTTGACCCCGCTCCTCCTCCGGCGGTACCTGGGCCCCTGGGGCACATTGGGGAGCGGCCTGATGTTGGCCCTCTCCCCGACCCTCCTGGCCCTTTCCCGGACGGTGGATGGCGCCGTCCCGGCCGCGCTGGGGGTAATGCTCCTGGTGGGCGCGGTCGCCCGCTACCTGGACTCCTGGCGGTCGGCCTGGATCCCCCTGGGCGGAGTCGGGCTGGCGCTGGCCCTGACCGCCGGCCCCGCCGCCTGGGGACTGCTGTTGGGGCTGGCGTTGGCGTTTGTCGCCGGCCTCTGGGTCTGGCGGGAGCAGGTCCCCTGGGTCTGGCCCATGGTGCGCCCCGGGCTGGGGCGCGCGCTGGTCGCCTTCGCCCTGGGCCTCTTCGCCTTCGGCGCGGGGCTGGGCCTCCATCCCGCCGGTCTCGCCGCGACGGGAGAGCAGTTCCTGCGCTGGCTTTCTCCGGGTTCTGGGGACAAAGGAAATTTGGTGCTGCAGGCCCTATCCGAACCCCTCATCCTGCTGACCGGCGTCGCCGGGGCCGCCCTGGCCCTCTCCCGCCGCCACGGCATGGGGCTCCTCTGGCTCTTCTGGGCCGGGGTGGGCATCGCCGAAGCCGCCCTGGCCCCCGGCGCGGCCTCTCCCGTCCTGTGGCTGGTCCCCCTGGCGGGGCTGGGCGGGCTGGCGGTGGAAGAACTGGCCCGCGCCCTGAAGCGGAGCGCGCGGGGTGCCTACAGGTGGGTCTACGGCGCCCTCTCCCTCGTCCTCTGGACCCACTCCGGCCTGGTCCTGGCCCGCTACTCCCGCTACGCCCAGCCCGCCGACCTGTTCCTGCTGGGCATCAGCCTGGCCCTCCAGGTCCTGCTGATTCTTCTTTTTGGCATTGCCCTCTCCGTTCCCGAAGGGGATGAGACCCCCGAAGAGGCCACCCGGCGCGCGCTCCTCTTCGTCCTCTACCGGGCCGCGCTGGTGGTGGGGGTCGTCCTGCTGGTCGTCACCTTCGCCGCGGGCTGGCGGGTAGCCCGGGTCTGCCCCGGCGAGCCCACCTGCGCGCCCGGCGTGGTCCCCGACCCCGTGGCCTCCGACCTGCGCCTGCTGGTGGCGGAGACGGAGCGGCTTCTGACCCAGACCCCGGCCCGCAACGCGACCGGAGACCGCCTCTGGCTGGTGGACCCCGACCCGGCGGTGGCCTGGGCCCTGCGGGAATTCAGCCCGACATCAGGGCCCGAGGCGGAAGCGTCGGGCCTCAAACCCGCCCTCATCGTCGCCCCCGCCGGGGCCTCCATCCCTGAGAGCTACTACGGCACAACCTTTACCCTCCGCCGGGCCTGGACGCCGCCCCGGAGCGGCTACGAATGGGCCCGCTGGTGGCTCTACCGGGCTCCCGTCTCCCCGCTCCCCCCGGCCGAAACGGTTGTCCTCTGGGTGCGGGAAGACCTGAGGGGGCAGTAATGGGGAATCTGGCTACCTGGCACTTTTCATCGCGCTTCCCGAAAACCTCTCCGGGGGTGTCATTGCGAGCCCCCGAAGGGGGCGAAGCAATCTCCGAAAATCAGTCAGAAGATTGCTTCGGCCACGCCGCGAGCGGCTCGCCGCGTGGCGGCGGCTTCGCCGCCTCGCAATGACCCTCCCAGCGAAAACGGTCAGGTGGCTATATCGGAAATCGGACGCGGATAAACGCGGATTCGCGCAGATTGGGTTTGAATTCGGGTGGCCTTGAGGCCCCGGGTGCTATTTCCCGAATGAACGGAATCCCAGCCACGATCCGACGTATCTGGAAAGGACAGGCGCTCCCGGCCCCGCTGGCGATGGGCGGCGCGGCGTTCGCCCTGGGGCTCCTGACCGCCGGGGGCATCTGGCTCTTCAAGGAGGCCATCGCGCTGGTCCAACAGGGCGCATGGGCGGGCGTGGACGCCGTCCAGCCGGCCCTGGGGCGGTGGGCCATCCTGCTGCTGCCGGTCCTCGGCGGCCTTCTGGTAGGGCTGATCTCCCACCGCTTTCTGGGAGAAGAGCGGTATCACGGCGTGGCGGGCATCATAGAGGCCGTCGCCCTGGCGGGGGGACGCCTGCGCTACTGGCGGACGCCCCTGAAGGCCCTCCTGGCGGCCCTCTCCATCGGCACCGGCGCGTCGGTGGGGCCGGAAGACCCCTCCGTACAGATCGGAGCGGGGCTGGGCTCTATGCTGGGCCAGCGGCTGCGCTTCTCCGACGAACGGGTCCAGGTCCTGGTCGGCGCGGGGGCGGCGGCGGGGATCGCCGCCGCGTTCAACGCCCCCATCGCGGGCGTCTTCTTCGCCCTGGAAATCCTCCTCGGCGACATCAGCAGTGGCGCGCTGGGCTTCGTCCTCCTGGCCGCCGTCGCGTCGGCCGTCCTCACCCAGGCCATCTCCGGCCCCCAGCCCGCCTTCGTCGTCCCGGCGTACGCGTTCCATTCGGCCCGGGAACTCCCCTTCTACTTCGGGCTGGGGCTGCTGACGGGGCTCCTCTCGGCGGCGTACATCCGCCTGCTCTTCCTGGCGCGGGACGGGTTCGCCCGCTGGGCCGCCCCCCGCTGGCTCAAACCCGCTGTCGCCGGCCTCGTCGTGGGAGCGGTGGGCGCCTTCCTCCCCCAGGTTATGGGAGTGGGCTATCCGGCGGTGGAGAAAGTCCTGCTGGGGGAGACGATGCCCCTGGCGCTCCTGGTCGCGCTGCTGGCGGCCAAACTGGTCCTGACGCCGGTGAGCATCGGCGGCGGATTTATGGGCGGCGTCTTCGCGCCGGCCCTCTTCTTGGGCGCGATGGCGGGCGGCGCCTACGGCGCCCTCTGCCGGGACCTCGTCCCCAACCTGGGGCTGACCCCTCCGGCCTTCGCAATGGTCGGTATGGCCGCGCTCCTGGGCGGGGCCATCCGGGCCCCCCTCACCGCCACCCTGCTGGCCTTTGAGATGACCGGGGACTACCGCATCATCCTCCCCCTGATGTTCGCCGTCCCCGTGAGCCTCTTCATCTCCCAGCGACTGCAGCCGGATTCGGTCTACACGGTGGAACTGACCCGGCGCGGCATCCGCATTGAGCGGGGCCGCGACGTGGACGTGTTGAGCATGCTCACCGTCGGCGAGGTGATGCAGCGGGACGTGGAGCCGCTGCGGGAGACGGATAGCCTCCAGGACGCGCTGGACCGCATGGCCCGCCTGCGGACGCACGGGCTGCCCGTCGTGGACGCCGACGGGGCTCTCTGCGGCATCCTGACGCTGGAGGACGTGGAGACGGCCCACGCGCGCGATCTCCCGGCCCGGACGGTGGGCGACATCTGCACGCGGCAACTGGTCGTCGCCTATCCGGACGAGACGCTGGACGTGGCACTGCGGCGGATGAGCGAGCGGGACGTGGGGCGGCTGCCCGTGGTGGACCGCCGGGACCCCCGCCGTCTGGTCGGCGTCCTGCGGCGGGTGGACGTGACGCGCGCCTATCACATCGCGTTGGCCCGCCGGACCGCCCTGCGCCACCGGGCCCAGGAAGTCCGTCTGGGCGCCGTCAGTGGAGCCACTGTGGAGGAAATCCGGGTGGAGCCGGGCGCCCCCTGCGCGGGACGGCCCGTCCGCGAGATCAACTGGCCCCGGGATTGCCTGATCGCCGCGATCCGGCGGGGGAACCGCGTCCTCATCCCGCGCGGCGACACCGTCCTCCTCCCCGGCGACGTCCTGACCGTCGTGACCGAATCCGGCCCGGCGGACGCCCTCCGGGCCCTGACACAGTTAGAACGGTTAGGTGACAGTCACCTGGATTGTTGCA
>JACIWQ010000031.1:0-26921 GCA_014360895.1 Thermoflexales bacterium
GTTCCAACGCTATGGGCATCCTGCTCCCTAAATCCGATCCACAATCTGATGCGGGCCAACTGCCAACAAAACCAGGTACTCTCCCTCAATTTCAAAAATCACCCGGTAGTTCATCGTGACACTAAACTCCCATAACCCTTCCACACCTCGCAGTTTGTGCACCCGCAGAGAAGGGTGACGAAAATCCTGAACCAGCATTCGCAATTTTTGGTCTACCCGCTGTTGAACTCTGGCGGCAGTTTCTGATAATCTTTCTTGAACCGTTCGGTTCGTCGGATTTTCATCCTTCGGCCCCGCTTTTCAGGTCGGCCAGGAGATCCTCTATGTTCTCAAACTCCTTGTACCTCCCAGCGGCCAGGTCCGCCTTGGCCTCCTGATAGCGTGTTTGCCACTCCTCGGTCCAGAACCAAGACTGATCCTTCTCTTCCCGACGCCAGCGCAGGTAGTGGATAAAGTACAGAACCTCCGCCAGTTCATCTTCCTTTAACTCATCCAACGCATAACGGGCTATTTCTCTGATATTGGCTTGCATTTTCCTCCCCCTCGTCAAGGCCTGCGGATACGCAGTCTATGCTCATCCGCAATCACCAAGCACTGACGAAAAGGCTCCAGCGAATACTGTTCCAGAATTGCCCGGATAACTGCCCAAATTCGCCTCCGCATAAGCCAGGGCAGCCTGAATATCTTCCAACTGCAGCGTTGGGTAATCCTTCAGAATCTCCTCCGGAGTCGCTCCCTCGGCCAGGCTATCCAGAATCACCGAGACCATCACTCGCGTGCCCTTAATGCAGGGCCTCCCGTGACAAATATTCGGGTCTATAACAATCCGATCCAACAATTCCTCTTCCCTCATGGGCAGCTCCCTCGCATTACGCCTCACGCTTCACGTTTCACACTTCACGTTTCACGCCTCACGTTTCACTCTTCACGTTTCACTCTTCCCCTCCGCCATCCCCACCATGCTCGCTCCCGGCGGCACGGAGAGCCCCTTCCCCCGCAGAAACTCCTCCACGGCGAAAAGGAACTCCATCACGAAGGGACGGGTAGACGCCTTGCCCATATGGCCGACGCGGAAAATCTTGCCCGCCAGCGGCTCCAGGCCACCGGAGATGAGGATGCCGTGCTCGCGGGCCAGATAAGCCATCAACTCGTTGACGGTGAACTCCGGCCGGGCCTTCACCGCCGTGGCGATGGGCGACGCGGTGGGCCCGTCCGGGACGAACATCTCAAAGCCCACGGCCTCCAGCCCCCGCCGGACCGCCTGCGAGGCCCACCGGTAGCGGGCGAAGTGGGCCTCCAGCCCCTCCGCCAGGATGCGCCGCAGGCTCACCCGCAGCCCCAGGACATTGTTGGTGGGCATCGTGACCGGCGTCGGGTGCCAGGCCCCCCAGTTCTCCGCGTACCAGCGCCACGTGCGCAGGTTCAGGTACCAGCCGTGGCGACTGTCGTTGCGGTCCACCCACTCCCACGCCTTCGGGCTCACGGAAATGAAGGCCAGCCCCGGCGGGCACTCCAGGCACTTGTTCGCCACCGTCACGCAGACGTCAATGCCCCACTCGTCCACCGGGAGCGGCACTCCGCCCAGCGAGGAGACAGCGTCCACGATGATCGGCACCCCGGCCTCGCGGGCCACCTGAGCCAGTTCCCGCACCGGGTTCATCACCGTCGTCGCGGTCTCGTGGTGGACGACGGCGACCGCGCGGGCCTCCGGGTGTTCTCGCAGGACCCGCCGCAACTCCTCCGGGTCCAGCGGTTGGCCCAACGGCGCGGTGAAGGGCACGACGCGCAGGCCGTGGCACTCGGCGATCGTTCCCATCCGCTCGCCGAAGAAGCCGTTCATTCCAACGACGATGGCTTCCCCCTCGGCAAGCATGCTCCCGAAGGCCATATCCAGGAGCGCCGACCCCGCCGCGGGGACCATAAAGAGGTCGTTTCGGGTGCCGAAGATCTGCTTCAGCATCCCGATGACGTCCTGATAAATTTCCATCCACTCGGGCCCGTAGTGGCGCGGCGTGGGCTGGGCCATCGCCGCCAGGACCTCCTCGTCCACCTCACAGGGCCCGGGAATGTACAGTTTGTAGCGCATGGGTTATGCCTCCTGCAGAACAGAAGAAGGCTCTTCTGGAGCGATCAGGAAAAGGGCATCCCCTTCCTGCAAGCGGAACTCCCCTTTCGGATTGATGATCGTCCTCTCTCCCCGTTCCACTGCCAGTAGAATCATACCCCGCTGCTGATAGAGGTCCAAGAACAAGTCTCGGAACGTCCACCCGACATAGGTTGATGGCACCACCACCCGATAGACCTCGTCGCCCTCACCGAACTCCAGCAGAGAACGGAACATCCGGGAGAGACCCGGGCTCACCATAGACTGGAGAATCAGGTAGTCGCTGAACTGGTTCAGACAGATGACCTCGTCCACGCGGGCGTGGCGGAAATGCAACACATTGCGCGGGTCCACCACTTCCACGACAGTATACACCTCGGGATTCAGATGCTCTATCGCCAGCGCCACCAGCAGCGTGCGGGCGTCCGGCTCCGGGCAGGACAAATCGGCCAGAACAATCGCTCCGTAGGCCTGCTCAACACCGGCCTCCTGAAGTGTCTCATCCTGGGCCGGGTCGCCGGAGACGAACTTCACCCGCAGGTCCGGCACCGGATTCTGCGGCAGGTCGGCCACCAGCACAATGGGCCGCACTGTCTTCAGGTCGGGCGATTGCAGTTGCTGAATGAGACGGCGGACCCTGGGCGGCCCTCCCACGATGATGATGTGGCCCTTCATTTTCCGTGTCACCCCTTTCCGTCCCCGCAACTGCCATACGGTCAGCGAGGCGATGAGCACGGAGACCAGTGTCATCCCCTCCACAATCCCGACCAGGGCCAGAAAGCGTCCCCACGCCGTGACCGGGGTGAAATCGGCCCCGCTGAAGACAAAGACCGCGATGGCCCAGAGCGCTTCCAGCGGGCTGCTGATTTCGGGATTGTGTCCCCGCTCACAACTCCAAAAGAGGACAGCCTGGAGCAGGAGCAGGGCCACCAGCAGAACGACAAGGCGCAACATCGGGAACCGATACCAGACCTGCGTCCATCGCTGCTGCAACCGGGCCCGGCGAGGTTTCACAGCCATCCCATCCTTTACCAGCAGGCCTGACAGCCTGCGCTATGGGACAGATTCGGCGGCCTGAGCGATGTTTCGCAGCAGCGGGCGCGGGTCGGTGTACATCCCCTCCAGGCCCCAGTCCTCCTCCGGCAGCCCCAGCGCGACGGCCATCAGTTGGGTGAAGTAGAGGACGGGAATCTCGTCGCCCGTGCGCCCGAACTCCGTCTCCCGCTGGGGCCAGTCCAGGTTGAACTGGCAGAGGGGACAGGCCGTCACCAACACCTGCGCGCCCGCCGCCCGCGCCGACGCGACGATGTCCCGTGAAAGCGTCTCCGAGATGACCGGGTCTTTCACCGTCAGGTAGGAGCCACAGCACTCTGTGCTGAAGGGGAAATCCACCGGCTCGGCCCCCAGCGCCCGGATCAGGTCGTGCAGGACCGTCGGCGCTTCAGGGTTATCCAGGCCAATCTCGTCGTACGGGCGCAGGAGCAGGCAACCGTAGTAGGGAGCCGCGCGCAGGCCCGTCAGCGGACGGACGACCCGCCGGGCCAGTTCCTCCCAGCCCAGCGTGTCCCGCAGGAGTTCCAGCAGGTGGACCACCCGCACGCGGCCCCGGTATTCCTGCTCCGTGAACCAGTTGATGCGCTCCCGCATCGCCGGGTCCCGCTCCAGCGCGGTCTGGGTGCGCTTGAGGACGTGGTAGCAGATGGCGCAGAGCGCGGCCACCTGCTCCCCGGCCTGCTCGGCCTGGTAGAGGACGCGCGTCGGGGCGATGAGGGCCATAGAGTTATCCGTCGCCAGGGGGAAAGTCGCCCCGCAGCACTGCCAGTCCGGTAGTTCCACCAACTCCATCCCCAGCGCGGCCGCCACCGCCCGCCCGGAGCGGTCATACCCCCGCGCTTTTGTGGAGAGCGTACAGCCAGGATAGTACGGGATTTTCATGGCGTGTTCCGTACTGCGTACTCCGTCTTCACGCTTCACGCTTCACGCTTCACGCTTCACACTTCACGCTTCACGTTTCACGCTTCACTTGATATACTTCCTGAACCCGCCGACAATCGCCAGTTGCGGGAGTTCCCGCACCAGGTCCGGCGGGAGCTGGTCCAGGTCTATCTCAGAGACGCCCGCGCGCAGGGAGATTTCCCGCAGGGCCTCCATCAGGCGGGGCAGGTCCACCCCCTTCGGGCACCGGGTGACGCAGGTCAGACAGGACGCGCAGATCCAGATGGTCCGGCTCTGCAGGACCTCCGTCATCCCCAGTTGGGCCATGCGGATGACCTGGCTGGGGAGCATGTCCATCGCCGCCGCGACGGGGCAACCCGCGCTGCACTTGCCGCACTGGTTGCAGGCCAGCAGGTCCTCCCCGCTGATCTCCTCCACGTCACGGACGAACTGGCTGCGCAGGTTTTTGAGAGAGATAACTGTCCGCATAGCCGCTCCTTGACCTCTATGAGCGTTCCTCATAGTGAGGAAGCACCCCCCTGCGCCTGGCCTCCTCCATCAGCACCCGCTCCGGAATACCCACCATTTCGGCCACATAGCCCAGCGAACCGGCTCCCTTCTGATACAGCAGCAGCGCCCTTCGGATGCGATATTCCTCCAGACCGAGCCCGATGACCTCCAGGAGCGTGGTCGGGTCTTCAAGGGCCTTTGCCCACTCCTGTGGTACCCGGACCTGGAGTGTTGCCATCTCGGCCATGGGTTCCCTCCTGCGAGCACGCTCTCCGAACAAGAATTCCCCGCTATCCTGTACTGAGCCGGAGACGCGTAGCCCAAATTGTCAGCCTGTCTCTGGCAGGCCTGGCGGCCTGTGTGCTACAAAGCGAACTGTTATGGGCCGCTACGGGATCAACCCCGCCGCCCGCTTGGCCGCCGTCAGGGTGTTCTTCAGGAGCATTGCGATGGTCATCGGGCCCACGCCACCGGGCACCGGGGTCAGGTATCCCGCCACTTCCTTGACCTCATCAAAGTCCACGTCGCCGACGATGCGGTAGCCCTGCTTGGCGGTGGGGTCGTCCACCCGGTTGATGCCCACGTCAATGACGGCCGCGCCCGGCTTCACCCAGTCGGCCTTGACCATCTTGGGGCGACCGACGGCGGCGATGAGGATGTCGGCGCGGCGGCAGATAGCCGGCAGGTCATGGGAGCGGGAGTGGCAAATGGTGACCGTCGCGTCCCGCTTCAGAAGCAGCATGGAGACCGGCAACCCAACGATGTTGCTCCGGCCCAGAACCACGGCCTCCTTGCCGGCGATCTCAATGTTGTACCGGTCCAACAACTCAATGCAGCCCGCCGGAGTGCAGGGGACGAACTTGGGCTCCCGCCCCTTCATCCCCAGTTCGCCGATGTTGACCGGGTGGAAGCCGTCCACGTCCTTCTCAATGGGGATCGCGCTCAATACCCGCTTCTCGTCCAGGTGGCGCGGCAGGGGCAACTGGACCAGGATGCCGTGCACCTCGGGGTTGGCCCCCAGTTCCCGGACCAGGTTCTCCACTTCCTCCTGGGTGGCCGTCTCCGGCAGGTCGTAGCCGAAGGAGCGGATGCCCACCTCGGCACACTTCTTCTGCTTGGAGCGGACGTAGAACTGGGAGGCGGGGTTGGTGCCCACCAGCACCGTCGCCAGGCCAGGGACGATGCCGTGTTTGGCCTTCAGTTCCTCCACCTCGGCGATGATTTCCTGGTGAATCGCAGATGCTACGGCGTTGCCGTCAATCAGAATCGCGGTCATGGTTGCCTCCTGGGGTGTTAGAACTTCAGATACGACGGCGTGAAGATGACCTTGTTCAGCAACACCTGGACCGTCTTCCAGATGTCCACCTGCTCAGGGTCGGAGAAGTCCACGTCCTCGGGCTGGGGCTCCTCGCCCGCCGCGATGCGGTCGTGAATCTTCAGAAGCAGACGGCCCACCGGCGTGGAGTCGTCCCGCTGCTCCACGATGCGGATCCACTCCATCAGTTGGCGGTCCAGCGGGTCGGCGATGACCATGTCAATCCCCGCCCCCATAATCATCACCATATAGGTGCGGTTGAGGAGGGGGCGTAGTTCCGAGGGGACCTGGTTGGAGACGTTGGAGAGCCCTCCGTTGGTCAGCGGCGGCGGGTCCCAGGCGTACTTGAGCATCCGGACCGCGTCCAGAAACTCCGGGCAGTACTCCTGGCAGCCGGAGACGGTCAGCACCAGCGGGTCAAAGATCAGGTCGCTGATGGGGAAGTCTATCTCCAGCATCCGGGGGATGATGATCTCCAGCGCGATGTTGACTCGCTCCTCCGCCTTGACGGGGATCATCCCCTCCCCCATCGTGAGGGCGATGAGGCGGGTGTTGTACTTCTTGGCGACCAGGGGGACCTTCTCCAGCCGCTCCGGGGCGGCGGAGGTGGAGTTGATGATGGGCTGGGCCTTGGTCACCACCTCGCAGGCCGCCTCAATGGCCGCCAGATTGGTGGTGTCAAAGCAGAGGGGCACGTCCACTACCTGCTGGATCACCTCCGTCAGCCAGGGCAGAATCTCATGCCCGGCCTTCTTCTGGGGGCCGATGTTCAGGTCTATCGCGCTGGCCCCAGCATCTACCAGTCGGACCGCCAGGTCCTGGAAGAATTTGGCGTCCCGATTGGCAATGGCCTCCTTCACGCGCGGGGAAATAATGTGAATATTCTCCGCAATGATGTACATTTCTACCTCCCTCCGTCGTTGCTGGGTGATGATTCAGGCCGGAACCGCCTCCGGCAAAACCCGGAATCCGATAGGGAACAGCCTCTCCAGTGCCAGATTCCTGGAAGCGTCCAGAATCTCTATGCCGACGATTTTATCCCCTTCCCCAATATCCAGAACCACGCTTTCAGAAACACGCCGATTGATAACCGGCGCAGTCGGTCGTCCAGGCGGATATACAGCAGGTCTTTAGAAACATCGTAGGTAACCTGCATTTCCGAACCCCGTCCCCCGTTCCCGTGCCCGTTCCAGGGTGTGGGGATCAATCCGGATCCTCACCGGTCTCCTTCCAGCACTTTCTGTGCGATCTCCCGCACCGCCCGGTAGACCGCCGTCTCCGGCGGTAACTGGATCAGCGGGCGGCCGCTGACCTCAAACTCCGCCATCGCTGGGTCCTCCGGCACCGTCCCGACCAGTTCCAGACCGGTCCGTGCGACGGCCTCCACCAGCGGCGACGGGAGCCCGTCCCGCACCCGGTTCACCACCAGATAGATGCGCCCCACGCGAATGTCCAGCCCGGGGACCATCCGCGCCATCTCTTTGGCCGCCGCGACGCCCCGCTGGGTCGGGTCAGTCACCAGCAGCAGGACGTCCACGTCGCGGGTGGTCCGGCGGCTGAGGTGTTCCATCCCGGCCTCGTTGTCTATGACCACGTAGTCGTAATTGGCGCTGAGCCGGTCTACGATGACCCGCAGCATCTGGTTAGCCGCGCAGTAGCAACCCGGCCCCTCCGGACGGCCCATCGCCAACAGGTCCACCCGGTCCCCCTCCACCAGGGCCATCTTGACCTGGTAGTCCAGGTAGTCCTGCTTGCTCATCCCGCCGGGCATGGAGCCCGCCAGCGCCCCGCTGGACTGGACCAGGTCCAGCATCTCCTCCCGGATGTCGCCGACGGTGGTCTCCACCTCCATGCCCAGGACCAGCGGCAGGTTCATCGCCGGGTCGGCGTCAATCGCCAGCACAGAGCCCCCCCGCTCCTCCAGCAGGTAGCGGATGAGGCATGCCGCAACGGTGGTCTTTCCCGTCCCTCCTTTTCCGGCCAGCGCGATGGTGACGGTCAAGGCTCCCCCCCGAATTATAGAAATTCTATCCGGTTCTTCATGTCCTCTGCATCCATAAACAGAGCGTAATCCATCAGGCGGCGAATACACTCACCAACTGACAACTGCCCGATATGCGCGTAAATCACTCCCCAGTGTTCTCGGCCCTCCTGCCATTCCCGGTGCACCAACCGAAGAAAGTCGGCATCATGCGTGAAAACGACCGCTCGCTCTCTCCGTGCATATTCCAGTTGCTCCTCATCCGTAAGCCCCAAATTGCCTGCATCCCGGGCCGACCAGGCATCTATTCCCCGTCGCCGGAGCCCCTCCGCAACTGCCACATCAACATTCTCGTTCGTGTAAATTCGTAGCTTCATGCCACCGGTACCACTGGTCGCGCACAGACCTGCTTCAATTCCTCAACCATTTGTTCATCCTGCCGGATTTCTGCGTTGATTTCCTCAACGTTCTCATAATAGTAAGAAAGCGCATCATGGACCTGAGCCAGGGTCAAATGCGGGTGAGCCCGAACAATCTCATCCGGGCTCCATCCCAGCCGTTCATACTCTATCGCAATCTGCGCGACCCGAATCCGTGTCCCTCTAATCACAGGCTTACCGCCACATACCCCTTTTTGGCGAGCAATGTAGGGATGTTTTACTTTCTGCCCAGCGTCCCGAATGACCACCATTGTTCCACCCCCCGAGTTTCCATACTTTCGGGATTCACTTTCATCCCCTTTCGCTTTCCCCATACATCTGCCCTGGCCCCAGAACCTCCGGGAAGCGCCCCCGTAGCATCCCCCGCGCGGTGTAGCAGAGATGACAGGCGTCCACGTAGGCCGTCTCGTGCGGCACCCCATATCGCTCCACCAGCGCGGCCGGACCACCCTCCAGCAACGGGCCAACTACCGGGTGCGCCTGCGGGTCGTATGACCGCACAATGTCCACCAGCGACTGCTCCAACAGGTTGCCCATCGTCAACCCCTGGCACAAGTGCAGATAGCCGTAACAGTCCACATGCACCCGGCCCGGGTCGTCTAATTGCTCATACGGGCATTCCGTGAACGTGTACCAGGGCTTTCGGGCCACCCCTTCCACCAGTTTCGCTGCCGCCCGGCCCCGGAACATAATCGGGCCGCTTTCCACCGGCTCGCCCTTCGGCTGGGACGGGTATCCCGCTGCTCCCTCCGGCACCTGGCAGACCAGGAGGTCGGCGGGAATCCCCAGCGACGCCGCCGCCTCCAGCGCATAGCGGGCCTGTGGACTGACCGTTTCATCGTAGTGGAAGAGGTCGGTGGAGACCGTTAGGTCGTCCAGAATACCGAACAGCGGCCTCAGCC
Source organism: Thermoflexales bacterium (assembly GCA_014360895.1). GTDB lineage: Bacteria > Chloroflexota > Anaerolineae > B4-G1 > DUEL01 > SpSt-77. Next base: position 9,188 of record JACIWQ010000031.1, read on the forward strand.
ACTCCGCTGCATCCTCCGGCGTGGTGGCCCAGTAGCCGTTGGTCACGATGCCGACCCGGAAGCCAGCCTCGGCAGCCTCTTGCGCCGCCCGCACCATGACCGGATAGTACATGAACGGCTCGCCGCCTTCCAGGTATATCCACTCCACCGTTCCCAGTTCCCGCGCCTCTCTGTAAATGTGCTGAACCTGCGCCAGCGTCATCGTGCCCTTCTGCGAAGGGCTTCCCCACACGAAGCAGTGGTCGCATTCAAAGTTGCACTGGTAAGTAAGCAGAAGGTGCAGGCCGGTTAGCGGCATATTACCCCTCCCCCACCAGCGCCGCCACCGACGGGAACTGGCTCAGGTCGGTATGCGGGAGGAAGAGGGCGGCATTGAACTCGTCAAAGAAGGTGTTGTCGGCCGAGAGTTCTAAGTAGGTCATCATCCGGCCCACCTCGGTCACCCGGCGGCGCATCTCGCGGGAGACCAGGGCATAGTACGCGCCCCGCACCGAGGTGTTGCCCAGGAAGTGGAACCGGTCGTAGGGCATATCCGGCAGCATGCCGATCTGAATGGCCTTCTCCACGTTGATGTACTGGCCGAAGGCGCCGCCGATGAGCACCCGCTGGACATCCTGCAGCGTCAGGCCGACGCTGCGGGCCAGGACGGAGAACCCGGCGTAGATGGCCGCCTTGGCCCGCATCAGGTTGTCTATATCCACCGCCGTGATGACGATGTCGCGGCCGGTCGCCGTCTCGTCGGCCCAGGCGACGACGTACTCCGGCCCGTGCTCCCCCCGCCGCACCCGCTTCGTGGGCAGGTCCAGGTTGATGTTCCCGCTTTTATCCACCACCCCGGTGATAAACATCTCCGCCAGGAGCGAAATCAGGCCGGAACCGCAGATACCCCTGGGCCGCTCGTCGCCGATGACCTTGTAGGTGGCCTCGTACGTCTCCGGGTTGATCCAGACCTCCTCAATGGCCCCGGCGGTGGCCCGCATCCCGTGGACCACCCCCGCGCCCTCAAAGGCCGGACCGGCGGAGCAGGCACAGGAGATGAGCCAGGAGCAATCCCCCAGCACCATCTCCCCGTTGGTGCCGACGTCTATGAAGAGCGTCAGTTCGTCCGAATCGCAGAGGCCGGAACTGAGCACCCCGGCGGTGATGTCCGCGCCCACGTAGGACGCGATGCCGGGCAAGCAATCCACCGTCCCCTCCGGGTTGATCCCCAGGCCGATCTCGCGGGCCGGGAAGGTGGGCACCTGGTTGACCACCGGGATGAAGGGCATCAGCCGGATAGATTCCGGCGGGATGCCCGCGAAGAGGTGGATCATCGTGGTGTTCCCGGCGACGGTCGCCTTGTAGATTTCGTCCGGACGGATGTTCTGCTCCGCGGCGACCTGGGCGATCAGCCGGTTCAGCGTGCCCATCACCAGTTCCTGGAGTTCCTGTAGGCCGTTCCCTTTAGAGGCGTAGATGATGCGGGAGATGACGTCCTCGCCGCGGGCGATCTGGCCGTTGTAGTCGGCGGCCTGAGCTATCACCTGGCCCCGCATCAGGTCCACCAGCCAGACGACGTTGCTGGTGGTGCCGATGTCAATCGCCACGGCCCAGAGGCTCTCCAGGTGCTCGCCGGGCAGAACGTCTATCAGCCGGGGCGGCCCCTCCGGCCGGTCCCAGGCGTCCAGTTCCACCACCGCGGTAACGGTCCAATCCCCCTCCCGCAGCGCGCGGGGGAGTTTCCGCAGGACGGGGAGCGATGCCTGGAGGTTCCGGATTCCGTAGCGGCGGGCCATTTCCCGCTGCAGGCGGGACCAGTCGTCGGTCTGGTCGGCCAGGGAAGGGGGCTCCAGGGTGACGGCGAACTTGCGCAGCGGCTGGTCGTGGCGGTCGTAGGGGAACGGGAGTTCAATCTTCGCCGCGCGCTTGGTCTCCTTGATGCGGCGCTCAATCCGCTCCTGCGGCGGGACGAAGACGACGACGTCGCTCTCCACCAGGGTCTGGCAGGCCAGCGCGTACCCCGCGGCGATGTCGTCCGGGGTGAGGCGCTGGGTGGAGCGGCGGCGGACGGAGCCGGATTCCACCACGACCGCGCAGCGGCCACAGCGCCCCTGCCCGCCGCAGGGCATCAGGATGTCCACCCCGGCCAGGCGGGCCGCATCGCTGAGAAGGGTGCCCGGTGGGACCTCTACCCGTTTCTCTTCGGGACGGAAGACGACGGTAACCATAGGCACAGGGTGATCAGAATGCGGAGAGGAGTCGTAGACCTATTCGTCCACCCGCTCGCTGGCATCGTTGGGCGGGCCCCCCCGGGCGATACCAACTATCTGCCAGATGGAGTCCTGAAGGTCCCGTGACACTCGTAGAGCCTCCCCCTCTGGCCGTTTCCGATGGCCGCGACCATCTTCTGCCCTACCCTAACGTCCCGCTTGTCCGGGAACTCTGCAAGAGACGTAGGTTGCGGCGGCTGTGCCGCCGCAACCTGCGTCCTCTCAGAACGACTTCCACAACTTCAGATAGCCGGGCAGGTCCACCGCCTCTCGCGGCCCGACGAGGATCTGCCAACCCGGCAGTTCCTCCTCCACCTCGCCCATCAGGACGGCCACCGCGCCGGGGATGATGAGTTTGCGGTGGTTGATTTTCTCCTCAATGCCGGTGGTCTTCACCGTCTTGGCGATCTTCTCGGCGTCAAACTTGCCCGCCGCCCAGGCAGTGAGGACGCTCATCCCCTCCGCGTCGGCCACCAGCAGCCAGCCTGGCAACCCGCTCCCGTCCACCTCGTTGGCGACAGAGAAGTAAGTAATGGAGAAGTTGGTGGTGATCATCACCGGCGAGTCGGCTGTCGGGTTGTTGATCTCGTAGACACCCGGCTGGACCTTGATGGGCTCCTGCGGGTTGGTGTAGATGTTGACCCGCCAGGCCAGCAGCGCATAGGCCATCTCCGGCGCGAAGCGGTCCAGGACGATGAAGCCCGCGTACTTGGCGATGTGCTCGGCCGCCAGTTGGGCCTCCTCTATCACGTCGGACGCGCCCTCGCCGGGGAAGGTGATGATGGGGAAACCCAGCGGGCGGAAGTTCTTCTTCAGCGCCAGGCGGCGCAGGTGGGTGAGCGTGACCAGCGTCCCGGCCGGGTCGCGGACACCGGGGTCCAGGACGATGTCCTGGATGCCCACACCCTTCACCTTCTCGGTCAGGTCGGCCAGGCCGTCCAGCGAGTCGGCGCGGACGGCGACGGGGACATTCGCCGCCTTGGCGACCTCCGCCACCGCCTGCCAGTTCTCCGCTGTGGCGGCGTAGAGGAGCGGACGGGTGCCGTCGGCGGCGGCCAGCCCCGCCTTCAGCACCGCCGGGTCGGAGGCCATCAGGATGAGGGGACGGTCGGTCACTTCCCGCACTGCTTTCACCGCCGCGGCGAAGGCCTCCGGGTTTCCGGAAGCGGACTCCACGGCCACGCCGTCCAGGTGCAGGTTCATGCCCACGTAGGTGACGATGTAGTCCATCGCCTCTTTCGCGGCACCCTTCACCTGCTCCAGGGGCCAGGAGTCCTTCACCCGCAGGAAGAGACCCGGCGGGTGGTAGAAGGTCTTCTCGTGGCGGAAGATGACCGTCTCATTGCCCGCTTCTACCTTATGCCCGGGCCCCTCCACAACGACCAGGCGGATGGGCGGCGCGGAGGCGGCATCCAGTTGGGCTTTGGCCTCCTCGGAGACGTAGGGGCAGGCGGAGAGTTCGGCCTGCTTGGCCGCCAGTTTCATCGCGAAGGCCAAGCAGGTGGGAAACCCGCACTCCTTACAGTTGGTCTGCGGGAGCAGTTTGTAGATTTGCAAACCGGTGAGTGCCATTCTCGCCTCCTTGCAGGATGAATCCTGCGCTACTTTGCCATCATCCGGTCAATGAAGGCCCGGACCCGCTTCACGGTCTCCGGGTGGCGCAGGACGACGATGTCGGCGCCGGAGAGAATGAGGTTGGTCGCCGTGAGGGTCTCCCAGAGGACCGCCCGCTGGCGCCAGTCGCCCCAGGACGCGGGCACACCCTCGCCGACTTTGGCCTCCTTCTGCCGCCAGGCCTCAAAGCCGGGGGTGACCAGCATGGGGAGTTGGGTCATCTTGTCTCCCTGGAGGGCCGCCAGGCGCAACCGCTCCATCACCGAGTAGCCGTACTCAATGCCGTAGCCCAGGCTGGCCGTTGTCGGGTCCATAATGATGCGGTCCAGCGGCAGGCCCATGTCGGCGATGAGGATGTTCAGTTGCTTGGCCAGGTTGACGTCCATCGCGGTCCGGCCGTTGACCAGGTGACCGTTGGCCAGCGCGGCCGCGACGATGGTGCGGTAGTTCTTCTCCTCGCAGATACCCAGGACGATGCGCTCACCCGCCGCCTCTTCGGCCACCGCCACCAGCAACTCATTGTCGGCATCCACCTGACCGGGGCCGAAGACCAGGATGGGGAGCCCCGTCGCCTGGAGGACGGCGCGGGTCAGGGCCTTCGCGTCGGCGGCGGTGGTGGGTTTGCCGCCATCGCGCGTCAGCGATAACTGCAGGAGGACCAGGTCGGCCCCGGCCTCCTCGGCGGCCTTCGCCCACTTCGCCGGATCGTCCACCACGTCGCCCCAGGCCTCCAGAAGCAGGGGGGACCAGTCCTTCGGCCGCTGGTCCAGGATTTCAATGGCGATGCGGGGCGGGTTGGGCATCTCGCCATCGGTCAGCATAAAGGGGAGAGTGTTCTCTCCGCCCACTTTGACCACCCGGCTGCGCGTTCCCCCCTCCGCCGGAGTAGCTCCGAGGGTCTCTTCTATAACCCGACCGGGCCATTGTTCTACAGGAATTTCTACCGGCATATATGACCTCCTTACGTGGCCTGAAATCAAAGAACATCTGCAAGACAAGGATACCCCCATCTGGCCCGAGTGTCAAGACGGGGGCTTCCCCCTTCTAGGTGGGGTGAAGAATCCTCCCCCCTTCGGCAAAAGGGGGCCACCGCCATGGCTGACGGCGGCCCCCCCTGCCGCCGGAGCAGGATTTCTCAGAACAAAGTGCCAGGCACTTTTGCAATGCCTGGCACCGGTTCGCATCAGAAGATCGGCGGCATCGTCAGCGCGGGATGCTCTTTCTCCGTCAAGTAGGCCAGCAGGCCCTCCACATCGGTGCAGACGGTCTCGTCGGCGATTTTATCCAGCAGGTCCGGGTCGCCCTCCCGCTCGCAGACCGCCTTCAACTCCTCAGCCATCGTCTGCTTGAGGAAGGAGGACATCCAGACCACCCGCTTGAAGCCGCCGTCGGCGGAGAGGAACTTGGGGCTGGTCAGGTAGTACTTGCCGACGCCCATCACGCCCGGAGTCTGCAGGCCGCCGCCGGCCATGCCCGCCAGCGTGGAGAAGGTCATCCCGGCAGGGGTCATGCTGGGGTCCTCCCGGCTGACCACCATCACGCCGTTGGCCTCGGGGATGACCATGACGATGCACTCAAAGCAACCGCAGGCGGTCATGGGGTTCTCCATGATGGAGTACATCGCCACCTGATCCACGGTCCCCTGGGAGGCCACACGGACGTACTCGTTGACGCCCGTGAAGTAGCCCTTCACCGGGTCCAGGCACTGGCCCTTCTGGATGGGCTGGTTGGGCCCGGTGGGGTTGATCTCGTAGGATGCCTTGCAGTCCAGCCAGTTGTAGGCGCCGCAGAGGCCCAGCCGCTGCGGGCTGATGACGCAGCAGTGGGTGGGGGCGAAGGACTGGCAGAGGACGCATGAGTAGAAGGTATCCACCGCCTCGTCGGTCAGGTCCGCCAGGCGCCGGTTGCGGCGGTCGTAGGCCTCGCGCGCCTTCTGGAGCCACTCGGCATGGAGCGCCGGGTCGGTGATAATCTTCACCTGGACCTTGTCCACGATGGCGCCGAAGTCGGCGTGGAAGCGGGCGTAGAGAATGTCGCCAAAGTGGCGCAGGTTGAAGCCTTTCTCCGCCGCCGCCTTGCTGATGCGGATCCAGGCGATATCCCGCTGACCGATGTGCTGGACGCCGGAGGCGCCGTTGATGAAGTAGTGAATCTGGCGCTCCAGCACCGGCTCAAAGTCCTCCTGCATCTTCCGTCCGGCGACCTCCACCAGGATACCCAGGTCCATCGCCCCGCCGACGGGCACGTCCTCAAAGCCGGGGCCGATGACCTCTATCTTGCCGTCCTCCACCTGGTCCATCGGCACCATGCGGAGGTACTCAAAGGCACGGCTGGCGCGCCCGCCGAACTCCACCCGCATGTCAGCCTTGCGGACAACCTCGCCCTCAAAGGCGGAGCCGTAGGGGACGGGGATGGGCACCTCGGTGATTTTGACCTTGACGCCGCGAACTTCAATGCACTTCTGGACCAGCCGGGCGGCCTTCTCCTCGTCCGTCTCGCCCTCTATCTCTTCCCACGGCATGGAGATAACGTGCTCGTAGCGGGTGATGCCGGTGGGGAGAATCTGGGGGATAACGGTATCGGCGATGACGGGGAAGCCGTAGGAGATGGCGCCGGCGGCGGTGGCGTACTTCAGGTCGTCCACCTCGCCCAGGGCCAGGACGAAGGCGAAGACGCGGTACTTGTTGTAGAGGAGAATCTCCCGCCACTGGCCCGGCTTGAGGCCGCCGAAGGTGAGGGCGGAGCGGGTGGCGAACCCCAGGGGGTAGATAGCGGCGATGGTATCCCGGCCGAAGGGGACGATGTAGGTATCGTACCCCATCTCCACCCCTTCCTCGTGCAACTGGTCAATGATGGAGCGGCCGTTGACGTTGCCGCAGAGGAAGACCAGGATGTTGCGCCGCTGGAGTTCGCGGACGATGGCGACGGCGGCCCGGTTGTTGCGCGCCGCGCCGACGATGGCGGCAAACCCGGGCATCCGGCCGTCCACCAACTGGATGCCCCAGGAGCGCAACTGGATGTCGTCAATGGGACCGTTCAGGTAGCCGCCGCCCCCCTCCTCTTTCTCAAACTCCGGGCTGGTGAAGGAGGCGCTGCCGGTCATGCGGAAACCGGGGTATCGCTCCGGCTGTTCGCCGTAGGCGAAGCGGATGCCCTCAATGATTTCCTCCGCCAGCAGCGTCGCCATCCCGCAGTCCAGCGTCTCCCCCAGATAGGGGACCCACCACTTCTCATCCGGCGGGGGGTGGAGCAGGCTCTTGGCGTGCTCCAGGACGGGCACCATATCCCCGATTTTGCTCACCGGATGGCCCAGCATGCCGTAGATGACGGGAAGGTAATAGGCAGTGTTGGTAAACGCAACCGGGGTATCGGGCCCTTTCTCGGCCAGTGCTTTCTGAAGCAGGGCCTCCGCCTCGGCGACGATGGCGTTGGCCCCGCGAATGGCTCGGGTGGCTATGTATCTGGACATATCGTCTCCTCCCTAATCCTCTTCGGGCTTCATTTCTTCGGGCAGACGCTCCACAACGAACTCCTTGATCGTTAGGGCGGCATGCAGGGCGTGCTCCGCCACGTCCACATCCGGCCAGAATTCGGCGTCGTAACGGAGGGAGACGGCGTATGGCGTCAATTGCTGGCCCAGGGACTTGATGGAGATGAATTCCGGGTCCTGCCGCGCACACAACTCTATCAGTTTCTCCAGGTTGTGCACGAAGGGAAAGTCTATTTCATAAGCCGTCAGGTAGGCCTTCAGGTACTTCTCAGCGGCCTGCTGCGCGTGGAAGCAGACCACATCCAGCGCCCGTCCGGCCTCCAGACAGAGTTCGGCGCTGGCCAGGTCGCTTTCCGCCTTGCGGATCCACCCGCGCACCAGGTCAGCCACGGTCTTCATAGAGGACGATCCCCTCCCGAAGGGCCGTCGTCACGAAGGCCTGCCGGACGCCGCTCCACTCCTCCACCTCTTCCGGCGTGTAGACAAGGATGTCCATTGCGATGGGGATGTCGCTCAGGGCGCCGTAGAGAGGAATAGCCCGGCGATAGCGCGGCTCGGAGGATTCGGCGATGACCAGCAGGTCTATGTCGCTATTGGGCCGCGCCTCGCCCCGGGCCCGGCTGCCGAAGAGGACCACTTTCCGGGGGTGGAGAATTTCCACGATCCGGCGAGCCGCCTCGGCGATCAGTTCCTCTACGGAGTCCTGTCCCATAGCGGTTTTCTCCTCCCTACGCACCCCGGCGCTGCTCAGAGGAGATTGCCCCTTTGGACGCTGCGGTCTCGCTTTCGCTCGCCCTGACATTCACCGCGGATCGGCCTGCGCCAACCCGTTTTTCAGAGGGCTCACGATTACCGCCGACCGTACACCGCCTCCAGCCGCTCCTCCAGCGGGAGTTCCAGCACCTCGCGGATGCGCCAGTCGCCGGACTTGCCCCACTTGGCCGGGTTGTACTCCTCCAGGCCCAGGGCTGCGCGCTTCTTGTCAATGTGGGCCAGGGAGCGCCGGACAATCTCCTCCGGGTCCTCCAAGAACTCCAGCCGCCCACCGACCTTCTTCTCCCAGCCCTCGGTGATGAGCCGGGTGACGTACTCGCTCCCGGCCACCGGGTTGCGGACGCCGCCCATGATGACGTAGGCGCCGGAGGCGACGCAGTAGGTGGCGATGGCCAGCGCCTTCTCGCTCATCCACTCGGAGGCCATGCCGACGGCGGGGATGTCGGAGATGTCGTCGCCCAGGCCGGTCTCGGTGGCCATCTGGGAGAGGACGGTAAGGATGCGGGAGTTGTCCACACAGGCGCCCATATGCAGCACCGGCGGGATGCCGATGGCCTCGCAGACCTCCCGCAGGCCCGGCCCGGCGTACTCCATCGCCGCCTCGGGGGTCATGTAGCCCTTTTTGGCGCTGGCGATGGCGCCGCACCCGGTCTGGACCACCAGGACGTCGTTCTTGAGGAACTCGGAGACGACGTAGTAGTGGTTCTCATCGTGGCAGAGGCGGGCGTTGTTGCAGCCGATGTCGGCGACGACGCCCCGGATGCGCCCGGCGATGATGGCGTCGTTCAGCGGGCGGAAAGAGCCCCGGTAAGTGCCGCCCAGCGCGTAGTTGATGTACTCGTGGGAGAAGCCAGGGACCAGTTGAGCCCGGATGTCCGGGATAAAGACCTCGCCCCGCTGCGGGAAGCGGTCAATCGCGGTACGGAGAATCTGTTTGGCGATTTCCAGCGCCCGGTGTTCGTCAAACTGGATGTGGGTCGCGCCGGTCACCCGCACTTTGGGGGAGGTGGTGATGAGCGCAGTGTGGAACTGCTGGGCCAGCGGGACCAGGCCCTCCATGATGCACTGGACGTCCACCACCATCGCCTCCACGGCGCCGGTGAGGATGGCCAGTTCCTGCTGGAGGAAGTTGCCCGCCAGGGGGACGCCCTCCCGCATCAACACCTCGTTGGCCGTGCAGCAGATGCCGGCCAGGTTGACGCCCTTGGCGCCCTTGCTCTGCGCGTAGGCGATGATCTCGGGGTCCTGCGCGGCGGCGACAATCATCTCGGAGAGGGTGGGCTCGTGGCCGTGGATGATGACGTTGACCATGTCCTCCCGCAGGACGCCCAGGTTGGCCTCGGAGCGGACGGGGGCCGGGGTGCCGAAGAGGATGTCGGTGAGGTCGGTGGCCAGCATGGAGCCGCCCCAGCCGTCGGCCAGCGCGCAGCGCATCGTCTGGTCCAGCAGGTGCTCGGCGTCCTGGTCGTTGCCCGCGTGGGTGCGGTGGAGGAGGTCCACCACCTCCCGGTCAATCGCGCGGGGGGCAATGCCTAGGTCGCGCCAGATTTTCTGCCGCTTGGCAGGGGCACGCTTGAGGTAGAGCAACTCGCCCTGGACGCGGCCGAACTCGCCCAGCGCGGCCAGGGCCACATCCCGGGCGATCTCGTTGACCGGGCGGTCGCCGACCTTCACGCCCAGGTAGCGGGCGACCTCGTAGAGTTTGTAGGGGTCGCGGATTTTGTAGTCGGGGGCGTGGCCCTCGGCGGCGGCCAGGAGGGTGTAGGCCAGATCGCGGGCGTGGTCGGAGTGGGAGGCCGCGCCCGCCGCCACCGCGCGGGCGAAGTTGCGGGCCACGACGGTGTCAATGCTGGCCCCGCAGACGCCCCGGTCCACATCGCCCACCAAGCGGCAGGGACCCATTGCGCAAAACCGACAGCAAAGCCCCTCCGCGCCGATGGGGCAGGGGGTAATCTCATCCGCCCGATAGAAACAGGTCTCAGCACCGATCTGCATCGCTCGTTCCAGGAGGGCGATCGCCGCCGGGTCGCGGCTCGCCTCCTGTGGAGTCCGTACCTTCTTCTTCGCCATATTTCACCTCACCAGAATCCTAGAATCCTACCACTTCCGGAAGTCGCCGGACATCTCAATATCGGCCCGGTAGGTCTGGCTCATCCGGAAGCTCAGGGCGCTCCAGCGGGGGTCGCGCCGCTTCTCGGTGGGTTCCACCAGGATGGGGGTCTGGCCCTGGCCGACGGGGTATCCTGCCTGGGCCAGCGCCTGCTCTATCCTGGCGCGATCCGCCTTCGCTGGGTCGTACTTCACCAATACCTGCTTCCACGCCGAACTGGCGTAGACGTCGGCCACGCCGTCCAGTTTGGTCAGCGCTTCGCGGACCTTCAGGACGTGGTGGTCGGCCCACATCAGCGGTACATCCAGAACGACCTTCTCCATCGTCTCACCTCACTCCTTTATTTCACGTTTCACTATTTCACGTTTCACTATTTCACGTTTCACTTCTCACGCTTCACGCCCCCGTGGGTGGCGGGGGAGGTTTCCCTCCGCCCGCCACCGGGACCGGGGACGCGGGGGTTAGAACAGCCCCTTGACTTTGCCCGTCGCCAGGTCAATATCCACATCCACGAAGGCCGGGCGGCTGGGCAGGCCGGGCATCGTCCGCATTGCGCCGCAGAGCGGGTAGAGGAAGCCTGCGCCGACGCTGGCGCGAATATCCCGGATGGGGAGCCGCCAGCCGCGCGGCGCGCCCTTCAGTTTCGGGTCGTGGCTGAAGGAGAGGTGGGTCTTGGCCATGCAGAGCGGCAGTTTGTCGTAGCCCGCTGCCGTGTACATCTCAATCTTCCGCTCCGCCTCCGGCGAGTAATCCACCCCATCGGCCCGGTAAATCTCCCGGGCGATGATCTCAATCTTCTCCTTGATGGGGATGTCCAGCGGGTAGAGGAAGCGGAAGTTGCTGGGCTGCTCGCAGGCCCGGACCACCGCCTCGGCCAGGGCGGCGCCGCCCTCGCCGCCCTTCGCCCATACCTCGCTGACGACGCAGTCAAACGCGCCGGCCTTCATCGCCGCTTCCCGAACCACGGCGATCTCCCGGTCCGTGTCGGTCTTGAAGCGGTTGATGGCGACGACGACCGGCACGCCGAACTTCTGGACGTTCTCCACGTGCTGGATCAGGTTGGGCAGGCCCTTCTCCAGAAGTTCAATGTTCTCCTCGGTGTAGGCGGGGTGGAGGGGCCGACCGGGGATGACCTCCGGGCCGCCGCCGTGCATCTTCAGCGCCCGGATGGAGCAGACCAGGACGACGCAGTTGGGGATGAGGCCGGAGTAGCGGCACTTGATGTTGAAGAACTTCTCCATGCCGCAATCGGCGCCGAAGCCGGACTCGGTGACGACGAAGCCGTCCGGCCCCACCAGTTTGAGGGCGATCTGGTCGGCGATGATGGAGGAGTTGCCGTGGGCGATGTTGGCGAAGGGCCCGGCGTGGACGAAGGCCGGTGTGCCCTCCAGCGTCTGCATCAGGGTGGGCATCAGCGCGTCCTTCATCAGGACGGTCATCGCGCCGGCGACCTTCAGGTCCTCCGCCGTCAGCGGGCGCCCGTCCTTGCTGAAGCCCCAGACGATGCGGCCCAGCCGCTCCCGCAGGTCGGCCAGCCCCTTGTAGCCGTCCACCAGGGCCAGGATGGCCATAATCTCCGAGGCGACGGTGATGTCGTAGCCGCTGACGCGAGGGACACCGTCGGTGCCGTAGGGGAGATTGGCGACCACATCCCGCAGCGTGCTGGCCCCCTCCGGCAACGGCTTATTGATCTGCCCGGCCTGCAGACCGATGATGATGTTGCGCAACGCGCGGTCGCTCACATCCACCACCCGGTTCCAGAGAATGGAGTTGGGGTCAATGTTCAGGCGGGGGATCTCCGGGCAGAATTTCGCCAGTTGCTCGTCGGTCATCTCCATCTCATGGAGGATGCGAGCATCAATGGCCGCCGCCAGAAGGTTATGGGCCACGCCTACCGCGTGGATGTCGCCGGTCAGGTGGAGGTTGAAGTCTTCCATCGGCACCACCTGGGAGTAGCCGCCGCCGGCCGCGCCGCCCTTGATGCCGAAGGTCGGCCCCATGGAGGGCTGGCGGATGCAGGTGATGACCTTTTTGCCGATGTAGGCCAGCCCCAGGCTGGTGCCGATCGTGGTGACGGTCTTCCCCTCCCCCAGCGGGGTCGGCGTGATGGCCGTCACATCCACGTACTTGCCGTTGGGCCGGTCCTTCAGCCGGTGCAGGACGTCCAGGTGGACCTTGGCCTTCCACTTGCCGTAGAGGTCCAGGTCGTCCTCGGTGAGCCCGACGCTGGCCGCAACCTCCACAATGGGAATCAATTCGGCCATCTGGGCGATCTCAATATCGCTGGGAACCGGATAGACTCGTTTGACGGGCATGGACGTTCCTCCTTGCTGGTGATGGGTTGTGGGACGATCATCACGTTTCACGTATCACGTATCACGTTTCACGTATCACGGAGAGTGAAAAGTGAAACGTGAAACGTAAAAACGTAAAACGTGAAACGTGAAACGTGAAACGTAAAAATCACGCCGACCGCCCTTCGGGCACCAGGTACGCGGCCCGGGGCAGGAGCGGCGCGACTTCCACCTCCACCGCCTGCCGCATCAGTTGACCGGAGACATGCAGCAGGGTATCGCCCAGCGAACGCTCTATGGTCATCCCCGCCAGGCAGGGGTAGTGATGGTGGAGAATCCCCGCCTGCAGGATGGCTTCCCCCACCGGCATCCCGACCAGATGTTCGGCGACGAAGCGGGCGCAGCCACAGGCGGTATCCCGCTCCACCTCCACCGCCTGGACGACGCCGCCCGCGGCGCGGATGCGGAAGACGGGGCGACCAAAATGGCGGGCGAACTCGGCGATCCAGGGGTTGGCGTAGGCCACGCGCTGGTGGCGGATGTTGTAGCCGTCTTCGGTGAGCGAACAAAAGGGGCGCGGGAACACGGCCGCGACCCCCATCTGGTTCAGGCGGACTTCCAGTTGGCGGATCAGCCCCTCCGGAAGCCAGGCGCTGTGGTCCACCGGGGCGATGACCGCCCGAGCGCCTGCTCGTCGGGCGATGTCGGGGATCAGTTGGGCGACAGCCGGGCTTTCGCCCAGCACCAGGATGAGGTCCGCCGGAGGGACATGGAGGGGAAGGTAGGGTTCCGGGTCGTCTATCATCGCCGGAAGGTCGGGGGCCCGCCAGCAATCCACCGTCCAGCCTCGGGGGCCGTGGGTGCGGATGTTCTCCACGATGCGCTGGCCGTAATGGCCCTGGACGACGGCGAAGATGCGCATCTGCGCCGGGCGGGGCCGCCCCCACTCCAGCGGCTGGCGGATGGCCTCCACCAGGTCCTCTACCTGCCGCCCCACCTTCGTCTGCCGGTAATGGATGTGGATGCGGTTATCGTCCAGGTTGAGGGCCACCACCTTGAGGCCGGGGAGGGCCTGGAAGACCCGGGCGACCATGGCTTCCTGCTCCTCGCCCGGGGCGCCGACCACCACCACATCGGGAACCGTTTCCCGGATCCGGGCAAAGGTCTCGGGGGAAACGTCGCCGCGGCCGACGACTTCCAGCCCCGGCTGCTCCTGCAGCAGGGTCTCCACGCCCTCGGCGAAGAGGGGATGCCCCGTGAGGATGAACACGCGACAGGTGGACATACTGACCGCCGGTCAGTTACTGACCGCTTTTCATGATACCCCATCGCATCGGTTTGTCTATAGCACGTGAGGACTATTTGGTGGCCCGCAATAGCACAAAAGGACTAATGACAGGAGATGAAATGATTCCACACCCAATCCAGAGGGACAGCCTCCGGCCCCTGCCCCCATTTCCCCAAAGAATCGCGACTTGCGTCTTTTTCCACCTTGAATATAATGACCGATAGTCAGTTATCCCACCTCGGAGGAAACGCATGGACTTTTCCCTGACCCCCGAACACGAGATGGTCGTCCGCATGGTGCGGGACTTCGCCGAAAAGGAAGTGGCCCCCTACGTCAAGGAATACGACCGCGCCCACAAACCCTTCGTCCGGGCGGTGGAGCGCATGGCCGAACTGGGCATCCTGGGCATCTGTATCCCCGTCCGCTACGGCGGCCAGGGGATGGACTACATCAGCCTGGGGCTGGCCTGCGAGGAACTGGAGCGGGTGGATACCTTCCTGCGGGTGGTAATGAGCGTCCACATCGGCCTGAACAGCCTGGGGCTGCTGCAGTGGGGGACGGAGGAGCAGAAGCGCAAGTACCTGATCCCCCAGGCGCGCGGGGAGCGGTGGGCCGCCTTCGGCCTGACGGAGCCCGGGGCGGGCTCGGACGTGGCTGCGCTGGCCGCCACCGCCCGCCGGGAAGGGGATGTCTACATCCTCAACGGCGAGAAGATGTGGATCAGCATGGCCTCGCTGGCCCACAACTTCCTGGTCTTCGCCCGGACCGACCCCAAGGCCCCGCCGCACCAGGGCATCAGCGCCTTCATCGTGGAGCGGGAGATGAAGGGCGTCACCACGGGCGACATCCACGGTAAACTGGGCGTCCGCGCCGGCTCCACCGGTTGGATCGCGATGAACGACGTGGAGGTCCCGGCCGAGAACCGGCTGGGCGAGGAGGGCGAGGGCTTCAAGATTGCCATGTCCTGCCTGGATAACGGCCGCTACACCATCGGCGCCGGGGCGACGGGCCTCATCCGGGCCTGCCTGGAGGCGTCGGTCAAATACGCCCACGAGCGCCGGACCTTCGGACGTCCCATCGCCGAGCATCAGTTGGTCCAGCAGATGATTGCCCGCATGCGGCGGGACTACGAAATCGGGCGGCTGCTCTACCTGCGGGCGGGCTGGCTGAAGAACCAGGGCATCCGCAACACCTGGCAGACGAGCCTGGCCAAGTGGTTCGCCACCGAGGCCAGTTTCGCCGCCGCGTCCGACGCCGTCCAAATCCACGGCGCCTACGGCTACTCCGACGAGTACGACGTGGAGCGGTTCCTGCGCAACGCCAAAGGGGCCTGCATCTACGAGGGGACGTCCCAGATTCACGAACTCATCCAGGCCCAGTATGTCCTGGGCTACCGGGAGGACCGCCCCCTGCGCTGCGAACTTCCGGCCTACGACCCGGAGGAGTGGCAGCGGGAGGCCTGATTTCCCCATCCTACAACCGGAGGTGAATCCATGCGCATCGTCGTCTGTACCAAACAGACGCCCGACTCGGCGGCCAAACTGACGGTGGACGCCGCGGGCAACGTCTCCTGGGGGGATTCGCCCATCGTCATCAACCCCTGGGACGAGTACGCCGTAGAAGAAGCGTTGCTCATCAAGGACCGGCTGGGAGGCAACGCGACGGTCACCGTCATCTCTATGGGGCCGGAGGCCGCGCTGGAGGCGCTCAAGCACGCCATCGCGATGGGCGCCGACGAGGGCATCCGCATCTGGGACCCCGCCTTTGAGGGCTCCGACACGCTGGCGACCTCCTACGTCCTGGCGAAGGCCATAGAAAAGTTGGGGGACGTGGGCCTGGTCCTCTTCGGCAAGTCGGCCATTGATAGCCAGACGGGCCAGGTCCCCGTGGAGGTCGCCCGGTATCTGGGCTTCTCCCCCCTCACCTACGTCATCAAGATTGCCGAACTGGACCCGGCGGGGAAGTCCATCACGGTGGAGCGGCTGCTGGAGCAGGGCCGGCAGGTGGTGAAGGCGCCCCTGCCCGCCGTCGTCGGCACCATCAAGGGGATCAACGAGCCGCGCTACCCCTCGTTTATGGGCATCCGCAAGGCGACGCGGGCCCAGTACCCCGTCTGGAGCGCGGCCGACATCGGCGCAGACCCGGCGAAAGTGGGCGCGGCCGGCTCCGGCGTCCGCTGGACCCGCATCTTCCCGCCCCCGGCCCGCGAGGGGAAGGCCGAAATCATCCAGGCCGAGACGGTGGAGGAGACCGTCCGCATCCTGGTGGATAAACTGATGGCGGAGAAGGTGATTTAAGGGGGCGGAGGAGCAGAGGAGCGGAGGTGGAGAGATGGGCGAGATGGCAGAGGTACGGGTTCGGTTGAGTCCGGCGCTGTATGAGCGGCTGCTGGAGCGGGCGGCCGCCCTGCAGCGGGAGCCCGATGAGGTGATGGCGGAAGCGGTGGAGCACTGGCTGGAGGAAGAAGACCCGGAGGTCCGGCTCCAGCGCGCGCTGGAGCGCAGCGGGCTTCTGGTCCCCCCAGAGGAGCGACGGTACGCCGAAGGACGCCCCATCCGCCGGGAAGAACTGGAGCGTCGGCTGGCAGGCCTTCGTCTGACCCCGCCGCTCTCGGAAGACATCATCGCAGAACGCGGAGAGCGATGAGGGGCCGGGCCGTTTTCTACCTGGACTCCAGCGCGCTGGTCAAGCGGTACCTGCCGGAGCCGGGGACCCGCTGGGTCCGCCACATCTCGGCGACAGCATCTATTGCGATGGCCGAATTCAGCATAGTGGAAGTGGCCTCGGCCCTGGCCCGGCGCGTGCGCATGGGCGACCTGGACCCGCGCCTCTGCGACGACCTGCTGGAGGCCTTTCTGCAGGACGTAGAGGGGTACTCCGTCCTCTCGCCGAACCGGGGAACAGTTCTTCTTGCCGTGGAACTGACCCGCCGCCATCCCCTGCGCGCCTACGATGCCCTGCAACTCGCCACCGCCCTCCAACTGGCCGACGCCCTGCGCTCCGAGAGCTTCTCCCTGACCTTCGTCTCCGCCGATGAGCGGCTCTGCGCCGCCGCCGAACAGGAAGGGCTGCCGACGGTGAACCCGAACTCCGTCGCAAACGCGGGATGAACCCTGCGCGACAAACCCGATCTGCGTTCATCTGCGTCCGATTCTGACCAACCGGAGGAACCGATGAGCAACGACATTTTCGTCTGGATTGAACAGTTCAACGGACAGGTGGCCGGGCCGTCGTGGGAGGCCATCGGCGCGGCCCGGACGTTGAGCCAGGCCCTGGGCGGCCAGGTGGTCGCCTGCCTCTTCGGGCACGGCGTGGAAGGGCTGGCGAAGGACGCCATCGCCTACGGCGCCGACAAGGTCTTCCTGGCCGACGACCCCACCCTGGCCGATTTTCGCCTGGAACCGTACGCGGCGCTGCTGGTGGACCTGGCGCGCCAGCACGGGCCCGCCGTCATCCTGATGGGCGCGACGTCCCGCGGCCGCGACCTGGGCCCCGCCGTGGCGGTGGACCTAGAGACCGGCTGCGTGGCCGACTGCACCGCGCTGGAGGTCCAGGACGGGCAACTGGTGGCGACCCGGCCCATCTACGCCGGCAGACTCCTCTGCACCTGCACCGTCCCGGAGCGGCGGCCCGCCATCTTCACCCTGCGCGCCCGCGCCTTCCCCAAGCCCGAACCCGACGCGTCCCGCACCGGCGAGGTGGTCCGGGTGAACCCCGTCCTTAAGGAGGAGGAGATTCGGTCCAAGGTCGTCGGCTTCCAGGAGACGGTGGGCGGGGTCAACCTGACCGACGCGGCCATCATCGTCTCCGGCGGCCGGGGCGTCGGCGGGCCGGAGGGGTTTGAGCCCATCCGGGAACTGGCGCGCGTGCTGAAGGCCGCCGTCGGCGCCTCGCGCGCGGCGGTGGACGCGGGCT
>JACIWQ010000031.1:26931-31238 GCA_014360895.1 Thermoflexales bacterium
GATCCCCTACGAGCACCAGGTGGGCCAGACCGGCAAGACCGTCAGCCCCGACCTCTACATCGCCTGCGGCATCTCCGGCGCCATCCAGCACCAGGCCGGGATGCGCACCAGCAAGGTCATCGTCGCCATCAACAAGGACCCCGAAGCCCCCATCTTTCAGTTGGCCCGCTACGGTATCGTCGGCGACCTCTTCAAGTACGTCCCCGCGCTCACGGCCGAACTGAAGAAGCGGCTGGGCGGCTAACCGCGCGCCCCGAGGTGCCTGGCACCTGCAAGGTGCCAGGCACCTTCCTCCCAACCATGCGCGCCGACCTGCATATCCATACCACCGCATCGGACGGCACCTGGACGCCGGAGGAAGTCGTCGCCCAGGTGCGCGCCGCGGGGATCGGCCTCTTCGCCGTCGCCGACCACGACACGCTGGAAGGCGCCCTCGCCGTCGCCGACCTCCTCCGCCACACCCCCGACGCCCCTGCCTTCCTGCTCTCGGTGGAAATCTCCACCGCGCTGAACGGGACCCTTGTCCACATCCTCGGCTACGGCGTCCGCCCCGATGACCCCGCCCTGGGGGCGCTGCTGCGGGCCAACCGGGAACGGCTGGAGTGGATCAACGAGGAGACGCTGCGGCGCATGGCCCGGGCCGGGTACCCCGTGGACCTGGAGGCCTACGCCGCCTACCCGAACGACCCCCGCCGGGGCGGCTGGAAGGGGCTGAACTTCCTGATAGATTCCGGCCTCTGCCGGGACGTCCGGGACTTCTTTGAGCGGATTTTCGTGGACCCAATCCGTCCCCCGATGCCGGACTTCCCCCATCCGGCGGAGGCGATCGCCCGCATCCGGGAGGCCGGCGGGGTGCCCGTCCTGGCCCACCCGGGCGGGAGCCTGCGCGGCCTGGGGCCCATAGAGGAGGCGCTGGCGCCCTTCCTGGACTTCGGCATCGCCGGGGTGGAGTGCCACACGCCCTACCATTCCCCGGAGACGACGGCCCGCTGCCGGGCCTTCTGCGCCCGTCACGGCCTGCTGGTCACCGGCGGCTCCGACTGCCACGGCGCCTTCGCCGACCGGCAACTGGGCATCCCGGTGGTGACCCTGGCCGACCTGCGCCTGGGCCCGCTGGAGGTGCATGTTCAACCACAAAGGCACGAAGACGCGAAGAAATTAACAAATTAACAATTAACAATTAACAAATTAACTTCGTGTCTTTGTGCCTTCGTGGTTTGTAAAATAAAATGGGGAGAAACGATGACCGGAGGGGCTTTGCCGACCCGGAGCGACCCTGAGAAAGTCCAGCGGGTCATCTCCCTGGTGCTGGACGTGCTGGGCGATTTGGGCCTTCCCGGCGCCAAAATCGCCAAGACCGCCGTGGAGGAGACGGCGAAGTATCTGGCGGCGCGGGAGCGGGAGCAGAGACTGGCCGAGGCCCTCCGGCGGGCCGAGGAGGATTTCCTCGCCGAAGCGCGGGAGCGGGGCTGGAGCAACGCGGCCGACCTCATCTGCCAGTTGCCGATGCACGATGCCCCCTTCTTCCGGGCGGCGCTGAGGGTGGCACTGGGGCAGGGCCGGAGCGAGGAATTGGCCCAGGCCCTGGAGCAGGCCCTGGCCCCCTATCCCCTCCCGCCCCAGCAGCGAGCCGAGGCGGCCCGCCTCTACGCCCAGTGCGTCTGGGCCCGCCTCTGGGTGGCGCCGGACTTCCGGGACGCGGTGCGGGACGTCCTCTTCCGGGACCACGTCCACCTCCTGGGGGCCGTCTCGGCCCAACTGGACCGGCTGGCCGAGACCCTCCCCGGCCAGGTGGCCGACGAGCAGGAGCGGCGGGCCCGGGAGCGGGCCTGGGGAGCCCTCAAGCCTGCCATCCTCCCCCATCCCCCAGCGCTGACGCCGGAGACCCTGTTGGAGAGCCTGAGGGCCCCCTACCGCCTGGTGGACTTCACCGGCAGGGAGCCCCGGGCGCTGGTGGCGGAAATCGCGGGCTCCCTGGAGGGATTGCCCCCCGAAGCCGGCCGGGCCTGGATTCTCTGGGGTCCGGGCGGAATCGGGAAGACCCGGATGGCGGTGGAGGTGGCGCTGGCCCTGGGAGAGGGCTGGCAGGCCTTCTTCCTCCCCCGCGCCGTGGAGGTCCCCAACTGGGAGGAGTGCCTCCCCATCTGGGCCCGCCCCGAACGCCCCACCCTCCTCATTGTGGACTACGCGGAACAGCGGCCTTCGGGGGAACTGGAAGCGCTGGCGTGGGCGGTCCGGAACGCTGCACCGGAGCGGACGTCTCCCCTGGCCCTCCTCTTCCTGATGCGGGCCAACCCCGAAGACCCGGTAGCCGGGCACGTGGCCGGGACGCTGCGGGACGCTGGCATCCGATACGATGCACGTAGGGTGCCCCCGCTCCGGGACCCTGCTGATCGGCAGGATCTTTTCCTCAAGGCCCGGGGACTCTTCCGGGAGCGCCTGGCCCCGCCGGGCGTGCCCCCGGAGGTGGATTACGAGCCCGACGAACTGCCCGAAGCGCCGCTGGCGCTGCTGGCCCTGGCGGTCCTCGCCGCCTGCGGCCACCGGGTGGCCCGCAGCACGGACGAAGTGGCCGTCCTGACCGACCTCTGGGAGCGGTGGGAGCAGCCCCGCTGGAAGCGGACCCTGGAGGCCCAGGGGGCAGAGGACCTGCTGAAGACCCCGGAGGTGTGGGCCGAGGCATGCGAGCGGATAGAGCAGGCGCTGGCGGCGGCGACGCTGGGCCGCCCCTTCACCGAGGAGGAGGTGGTGGAGTGGTGGGAGAAGAACTCCCCCTTCCGGGCCTGCACGGCCCGGGGGGAGCGGATGGACCCCCGCTGGCTGGCCCGCCGCCTGCGCTCCCTCTTCCCCGTCCCGGAGGGGGCGGAATGGCTCCTTCCCCCCGTAACGCCCGACCCCCTGGCCGACCTGGTCCTGGCCCGCCGGGGGAAGGACCTGGGCCGCCTGGCAGAGTCCATCCTGCCCGGCCCGGAGGAAATCCGCCGGGCCGATGAAACTGCCCGCCGCATGGTGGAAGAGGTGGGAGGCCGGGTTGAGATTGGATGGGAACAGATCAGGGGACTCCTGGCCCTGCTCTGGCCGGTGCACATGGTGGTGGAGGTCCTGCCCCGGCTGAGCGATGCCGCCGTTCCGGGCGCCTCCGGGGCAGCGCAGGCCGCGCTGGACGTGACCACCCGCTGGCTGAAGGAGGTGGCGGAAGCCCTCCCACCCGAGGTGGCGGCGGCCTGGCTGGAGGCCTGGGAGGGCGCTCTCCCCCACCCCTACCGCACCTTGCTCCTGCGCCCCTTCCTGGCCGAATTCTACCGGGCCCGGCTGAAGCGGACGCCTGAGGAAGACCAAGCCGAGCGCGCCCCCCTGCTGGGCAACCTGGGCTTGGCCCTTTCCGCCCTGGGCCAATGGGAGGAGGCGTTGAGGGCCACCCAGGAGGCGGGTGGGAATCTACCGCCAACTGGCCCAGGCCAACTCCCAGGCCTTCCTCCCATACCTGGCCGCGAGCCTCAACAACCTGGGCCGCGATCTCTCCAACCTGGGCCGGCGGGAGGAGGCATTGGAGGCGACGCGGGAGGCGGTGGAGCACTACCGGAGCCTGGCCCAAGCCAACTCTCCGGTCTTCCTCCCCAACCTGGCCGCGAGCCTCAACAACCTGGGCGCGGACCTCTCCGACCTGGGCCAGCGGGAGGAGGCGCTGAGAGCCACGCAGGAGGCGGTGGAGCATTACCGGCGCCTGGCCCAGGCCAATCCTCAGGCCTTCCTCCCCGACCTGGCCCGAAGTCTCAACAACCTGGGCGCGGACCTCTCCGCCCTGGGCCGGCGGGAGGAGGCGTTAGAGGCGACGCGGGAGGCGGTGGGAATCTACCGCCAACTGGCCCAGGCCACCCCCCAGGCCTTCCTCCCCGACCTGGCGCTAAGCCTCAACAACCTGGGCATTCGGCTTTCCGCCCTGGGCCGGCGGGAGGAGGCGCTGAAGGCCACGCAGGAGGCGGTGGAGCACTACCGGAGCCTGGCCCAGGCCAACTCCCAGGCCTTCCTCCCCGACCTGGCGACCAGTCTGGGCACGCACGGGTTCGTCCTCCTGGGCCTGGGCCGGGCGCGGGAGGCCCGCGAGGTCTTTGCCGAGGGGTTGCAAGCCATCCGCCCCTTCGCCCGGGCCCTCCCCGCCGCCTTCGGCGGACTGGAGGCAGTGCTCCGGCAACTTTACCTCCGGGCCTGCGAGGAGGCGGGGCTGGCGGAGGAGGAGGCCTCACCCCTCCCCCGGCCCTTCGGGCCACCCCCTCCCCTCTCCTGACCAGAGGTCAGGAGAGGGGAGG
>JACIWQ010000032.1 GCA_014360895.1 Thermoflexales bacterium
CAGCAGCACCCGCGCCAGCGCGCGCAGTTCGGCCGGCGCGTTCTCCGCCCCCGCGACCCCCTCCGCCAGCGCGCGCCACTCCTCCCGCGCCGGGCCTCCCTCCCGTGCCGCCCGCACCGACTGGCCAATCCACTCCCGGACCGAAATCATGCGGGCCCCTGCGGCGGCGGAGGCCGCCGCCTGGCCGGAGGCCTGAGAAGGCTGACCTCGGTCGCGCCCGCCCACAGCGCCCGGAACACCTCCTCCCCCAGCATCTGCCGCACCCCTTCCAGAATCCCTGCCACCTGCTCCGCGTCCGCCCGCGCGCCCATCCCGACCAGAATCTCCAGCGCCTGCCGCAGTGCCCGGACCCCCTCCGGCGCCTGCCCCTGGGCCAGCAGTACCTGCCCCATCATCGCCAGCGTCGCCCCTTTGCCCCGCAGGTCGCCCAAGGATTCCTTGATCGCCAGCGACTCCCGATACAGCCCCATCGCCCCCTCCAGGTCCCCCCGCAGGACCAGGATTCCGGCCATCTCGTGCAGCGTCGCCGCTTTGCCCCGCAGGTCGCCCAGGGATTCGTCTATCGCCAGCGACTCCCGATACAGCCCCATCGCCCCCTCCAGGTCGCCGAAGTGCCGTAGCAGAAAGCCCGCGTGGTAGCGCAGGAGCGAGCCCTCCCGATCTGCCCGCATCCCGGCAGCCTGGCGCAGGTCGGGCAGTGCCAGGCGGGCCAGCAGGGCCAGGAGCGGGTTGGCCCATACGCCGCCGCCCTCGCTCCCCGGATAACACATCTCCGCCAGGGCCTGCATCGCCCGGAAGAAGCCCTCCTCCGCGGCCGCGCGGGATTCCGGCGTCAGCCGGGCCCGGGCGAAGGGGGCCAGCGCGGGGTGGACGGAGTAGAGGTAGAAGGTCTCCTCCACCCGCGGGCCCAGCGGGAGTGATGCCCGCTCCAGGAGCCCTCGCTCCCAGAGGCGGTGGAGCATCCCCGCCGCCTGCCGGAAGAGGGCCTTCTGTTCCTCCTCCGGCACCATCACCCGCTCCGCCCCAAAGAGGACCGGCGCGGCCAGGAAGTCGGTAAACGGGCCGGAGAAGACGGTCAGGCGGGCCAGGGCGTCGGCCAGCGCGGGCTCCCGCTCGGCCAGCGGCGCCAGGGAGAAGCCGAAGCAGGCCTCCAGGGTCCAGTGGCGGGCCGCCTCGTCCCACTTCTCCACCGCCGGGAGGAGCGCCTCCACCTGCTCCACGAAATCGGCCAGGGATTCAACCCCCTCGTCAAACCGGCGGGCGAGCAACTTCAGCGCCAGCGGGTGGCCGCCCACCCGGCGGGAGAGGGCCCGCATCCCCTCCACCGTCAGCGCGTCGGGCCGGGCGGAGATGTAGGCCCGAAAGAGGCCCGCCCCGGCCCCCTCGTCCAGGCCGGAGACCTCCACCCGCCGCTCGTTCGCCAGGCCCGTCGGCTCCCGGGTGGAGACCAGGAGGGCCGCGCCCCGCGCGGGGAGGCCGCAGAGGAACCGGTAGAGGGCCACCGCGCCCTCGTCCCCTGCCTGCCCGGCCCGGGTGAGGGTCTCAAAGTTGTCCAGGGCCAGGAGGACGCGCGCCCGCTCCAGCGCGCGGGCGGCCCGCTCCTGCCGCGCCGGGAGGGCCAGCGTCGGGTCCCCCGGGAGCCCCAGGAACTTCTCCAGCTGCCCCAGGACATCGGCCAAGGTCGGGAGCGGGTCCAGGGCCACGCCGAGGACGCCGTCAAAGGCCCAGGCGAAGCGCTCGGCGGTCTTCCACAGGAGCGCGGTCTTGCCGATGCCGCCGGTGCCGTAGAGGGTGACGATGGCCCCCCGCCTGGCCCGTCCCTGGGCGAGCAGGTGCTCGCCGATCTCCACCCGCTCCCGGTGGCGGCCGAAGAAGCCGGCCTCCGGCGCAGGGATCCCGGTCAGGTCCACCCTGGGCGCGGGCGCCCGCACCTTCAGCCCTCTCCCCTCCGGAAGGCGGAACTCCGGCACCCCCGGCCCCCGGACGTAGAGGACGGGGATGCCCATCACCAGCGCCCGCGCCTCTTTCGGGAGGGAGGTGTCGCTGAGGACAGCGAGGCGGCCCCGGCGGACGGCCTCCAGGAGCGGCTCGCGCCGGAAGAGGTAGTGGTAGAAACGGGTGGTGAAGCGGCGCGCGGGGGCGTCGGGCACGGTCAACTGCATCCCCAGGACGAAGGGAATGCCCTGGGCGCAGAGGAGCGCGGCCAGGTTGGCCTCCGGGCTCTCGCCGGGGGTCGCGCTCAGGCACGCGGAGAGGACGGCCAGGAGGACGCGGCCGCGCAGGAGGTCGGCCACCCGTCCTGCCTCCACCCGGTCGGCCACGCCCGCGGGTGTCTCAAAGAGGAGGTAGGCCGTCCTCCCGTCCCAGCCGCCGTGGCCGGTGAAGTGGAAGATGCCGCCGTAGGTCCCGGCCAGTGCTTCGTCCAGCGCGTCGGCCGTCGGCGGGAGCACTTTGACCAGTTCCACCGGCGGGTCGGCCTCCCGCATGGCCTTCAGGGTCTCCTCCCACTCCTCCTCCACGCCCAGGGCGTAGGGGGCGGGCTCGCCCTCCGGGGTCAGGAGCGGGTCGGCGGGGAGGAAGAGGGCCCTCACCTCACCCCCAGGTCCCCTTCCCTCTCCCACGGACGGGCGAGGGGAGGGGGAGGCCCGCGCCATCCCGTACCGGACGGCAATGAACGAATGAACAAATGAGCGAACGAATGAACAAGGGGGACCTCCAGGCGGCGGGGCATCACCACGTCCAGCGCCAGGAAGAGGGTCAGGACGTAGAAGCCGGCGGCCAGGCCGCCCAGGATGCGGACGGCGGGCAGGGCCAGGTAGGTGGGGTGGTCCTTGAAGGCCAGGACGCCGAAGAATAGGCCCAGCAGGGTGGTGACGAGGGTGATCAGTTGCCGGGCCGCGCCCTCCAGCGTGTCCAGGGACTTCTGCTCCAGGTCCTGGAAGTAGGCGATCAGCCGCTCGTCGGCGGGGGTGAGGGGAGCGGACTGGGCAAGCGCGCCCGATTCCTCCGGCGCAGCGGGGGGCGCTTCGGTGGCCATGGGGCACCTCCTTGTTGTCCTATAGCCGCACGATGACTTTGAAGGGTTGGTGGCAATGGCGGCAGGTGACGACATACTCCCGGGGCTCCGGGGGGCGCGGGGACCGCAGGGCGCGCCACACCTTCGCGCCGGGCCGGGCCTCCTCCAATTCGGCGCGGGTGTAAGTGTTCCGTTTGCCACAGTGGGGACAGTCGGCGAAAATCCGGTCGGACATAACTGCCTCCGTTGTACGGAGACTGCTTCGCTTCGCTCGCAGTGACCTGGCAACAGTTACTTGGAGAAGGCGGCTTCGCTCGCAGTGACCTGGCGCAGTTACTTGGAGAAGGCGGCTTCGCTCGCTGTGACCTGGCAGCAGTTACCTGGAGAAGGCGGCTACCCCGTGCCCTGGGGGTCGCCGGTGCCTCCCGCAACCCGGTAGGCCTCAGGGCGGCGGTCCTCGTAGACGGTGAGGTACCGGCGGGCTTTCTGGACCTCCCGCAGGTCGGCCCGGGCCACCCAGAGGCCCTCGTCCCCGTTTCCCTCTGCCAAAACGTTTCCCCAGGGGTCCACAACCATAGACCGGCCGGGGAAGACGACGTCGTTCTCCACCCCTGCCCGGTTACACGCGGCGACGAAGAGTTCGTTCTCCACGGCCCGCGCGCGGGCGAGGAGCAGCCAGGCCTCCAGTCGGCGGACCGGCCACTGAGCTGGAACCAGCAGGAGGACCGCTCCGGCCAGCGCCAGTGTCCGGGCCAGTTCGGGAAAGCGCAGGTCGTAGCAGATGAGCAGCCCCGTCGGCCCCCACGGAGTGGGGCAAAGGACCGCCCGGTCGCCCGGCACGAGATATCGGGGCTCGTTCATCAGCCGGAAAAGGTGAATCTTGCGGTACGCGCCCAGGAGCGTCCCGTCGGGCGCGTAGAGGACGGCGGTGTTGGAAACGCCGCCCCCGTGCCGCTCCAGGAGGGAGCCGCAAAGGTAGAGGCCGAACTCCCGGGCCATCGCGGCCATCTGGGCGAACCCCCCTTCCCCCAGCGGGTCGGCCCACTCCGCGGCATGCTCCAGCGCGTACCCGTGCAGCCACAGTTCCGGCAATACCAGCAGGTCCGCCCCAGCCTCCCGGGCCCGTGCGGCCAGTTCCCGCGCCCGGGCCTGGTTCCGCTCTGGCTTTCCAGGAACCACGTCCATCTGCCCCAACGCAATCGTCAACGAAGAACTCCCTCCCATTTTCACCCCTCACGCTTCACGTTTCACGTTTCACGTTTCACGTTTCACGCTTCACGTTTCACGCTTCACGTTTCACTTTTCACGTTTCACTTTTCACGCCTCACGCTTCCCGCCTCACACCCCCATCATCTCCACAAACACCGCCAGCCGGGTCGCCACCTGCTCCTCCGCGAAGGCCCGGTAGTCGTTGTGGTCGGCCTCCAGAAGGAGCGCGGGAATCCCCAGTTCCTGGGCCAACCGGTCCCGCTGGTCCATCTGCCCGATGGAGTAGGGTTTGCAGGACCGGTCAGAGTGCAGGATGGCGCCGTCCAACTGATACTCCTCCACCATCCGCCGCATCGTTGCCAGTTTGTGGCCGGTCCCCCGGTTCAGGATGGGGTAGATGTAGGTGCGGGCCATGGACTCCCAGAGGTCGTCGGGGTCAATAAGTGGGGCCAGTTCCCCCCACGCGTTGGTGTAGGTGGACGCCACGACGGCGACGCCGTGCTGGGCCAGGAACTCCGCCAGGTAGCGCAGCCGGTACCAGATGGGGAGGTTGTCCCAGAGGACCCGCTTGCGCTCGTTCTTCACTGCGCCGATACCCCGCGCGATCCGCTCGTCCACCTCCTTCAGCAGCGCGGCGTAGAAGTCCACCGTCTCCGGGTCGCCCCGCATCTCCACGATGGGAGCCATCTGGATGAACTGGTCAAAGACGGAGATGGGTGCGGGGCGGTGGCGGCAGCGCTGGAGAATCTCCAGCCAGAGTTCGGAGGCGCGCTTGCTCAGCAGGCCCACCTGCCGCAGTTTCCGCTCGTCCAGCCGCTTGCCCGCGATGCGCTCCAGGACCGGCACCGCCTCCTCCAGTTGCCGCCGGACGTAGCGGACCGCGTGTTCCGTCGCCTCCTCGCCGTACACGAAGGGAGTGTCTATCACGATCAGGGGGACCTGGAAGTACTCCGCCAGGGCCCGATACCAGAAGAGGACGGTCTGGCAGATGTTGGTGCAGCGGGCCGCCGCTCAGCCCGCCACCGTTCCAGCCGCAACACCGCCGGGCCCAACACGCGGACATTCCAGTAGTAACGCAGCGCAGCAGCAAAGCCCATTGCAACCCCCATCACGTTTCACCCCTCACGTTTCACTCCCCACGCCTCAGCCTCGCCATCACCCGCGCGGCCGCCGCGCTGGCGTGGGCCACCGTCTCCGGAATGTCCATCGGGCCGACGGCGGTCCCGGCCAGGAAGACGCCGGGGCGGTCGCTCTCCATCGGGCACAGTTCGCCATTTGCCGCGGTCAGCCAGCCCGTCGCGTCCACCGCGACGCCCAGCATTTCGGCCAGGCGGCGGGTCTCCGGGCGGGGCACCATCGCCGGGGCCACCACCACCAGGTCCGCCGCGATGCGCACCTGCTGGCCGGAGAGAGTGTCCGCGCCCAGCACCACCACCCGCCCGTTCTCGGCAAACACCCGCGAGACCTTCCCGCGCAGATAGACCACGTCCTCCTTCTCCATTGCCCGCTGGATGAACTCGTCGTACCCTTTGCCCGGGGAGCGGATGTCAATGTAGAAAATGTACGCCTGCCCGTCGTGGACCCGATGGCGGTAGAGGATAGCCTGCTTGGCGCTGTACATGCAGCAAATCTTGGAACAGTGGGGCAGGTGCCGCGCGGGCTCCCGGGATCCGGCGCACTGGATAAAGACCACCTCCTTCGGCTCCCGACCGTCGGACGGACGGAGCACTTTTCCAGCGGTGGGGCCGGACGCGGAGAGCAGCCGCTCAAAAGCCAGCGCGTCTATGACGTCCGGGATTTTGCCGCCGCCGTACTCCGGCAGGTTCTCCTGGCCGTAGAGATTGTAGCCCGTCGCCAGGATGATGGCCCCGACCTCCGTCTCTATGAAGGTGTCCGTCTGGTCGTAGGCGATGGCGCCGGTGGGGCAGAACTTCTCGCAGGCCCGGCAGCGTCCCTTCTGGAAGTAGATGCAGGCATCCCGGTCTATGACCGGCTTGTTGGGGACGGCCTGAGGAGAAAGCGTGTAGATGGCTTTGCGGGTCCCCAGTCCCCGCTGGAACTCCGCTGGGACCTTGCTGGGGCACTTCTCCTGGCAGAGGCCGCAGCCCGTGCACTTTTCCCAGTCCACGTAGGCCGCGTGGTGGCGGATGCGGACCTGGAACCGTCCGGCCTCGCCGGTCACGGACTCCACTTCGGAGTAGGTGAGCAACTGGATATTGGGGTGACGTCCGACCTCTACGGTGCGGGGGGTGAGGATACACTGGGAGCAGTCCAGGGTGGGGAAGGTCTCCGAGAGTTGGGCCATGCGGCCACCGATAGAGGGGAGACGCTCCACCAGCACCACCTCATAGCCCGCGTTGGCGATGTCCAGCGACGCCTGCATCCCGGCGATCCCCGCGCCGACCACCAGCACCCGGGGCACCGGCTTCGTCTGTCCCGTCATCGTTTGCCTCCTTGGAGTTTAACCACAGAGAGCGCAGAGCATCTCATTGTTAATTCTTTAATTGCTAATTCCTCTGCGTCCTTCGCGTTCTCTGCGGTGAGACCTACCCGATTTCCACCAGCACCCGGTCTTTCTCCACGTCGTCGCCGGGGCGGACGTGGATGGCTTTGACCACGCCGTCCTGCTTGGCGTGGAGTTCGTTCTCCATTTTCATCGCCTCCAGGACGCAGACGGGGTCTCCCGCGCGCACCCGCTGGCCGACCTGGACCAGGACGCGGGTGATTTTTCCGGGCATAATGGCCAGGACGGCGCCCGCGCTGGCGGCCGCAGGAGCTGGGCCAGCGGCGCGGGATGGGGTGGAGGAGGGGGGTGGGGCGGAGACCACCCGCAGGCCGCTCACCTCCACCAAGTAGGGTTTCCCCTCCACGACGGCCCGTTTCTCCTCCAGCGCGACGCTGTAGGCGATGCCGTCCACCAGCACCTGCCCGTCCGGGGTCACCTCCACCGTGAACGGGCGTCCGTTCACCGTCACCGTGTTCCCCTCGGCAACCACCGGATACTCCACACCGTCCAGAACCAACGTAAACTCCCGCTTCACCTGCTCCTCCTTCGGTTTTTTTAAACCACCAAGACACGAAGACACGAAGTTTCATTGGTTAATTGTTAATTTCTTCGTGTCTTTGCGTCTTCGTGGTATATCCTGTATCTTACCTCAGCCCTCCCGCGCCCTCTATGATGCCGGTCCAGCGGCCGCTGGCGGGACGCCAGTTGGTCTTCCAGGGAGAGACGGCCGGGGCCGGTAGGGTGGGGGGCTCTTTCCGGGCCTGTTCCTGGAGCTGGTGCAGGAGCAAGCCGGCAATCGCCGCCGCCACCGGTTCCTTCCCGTCGCTCCCGCGCGCCCGCCGCTCCAGGAACGGGCGAGCGATCTGGGGGAAGAGCGCGTAGGAGATGACGTCCTCCTCACTGCGGGCCAGGTGCCCGATCTCCTCCCACGCCTTCGGCATCCCCGGCGGCAGCAGGTCCGCCGGACGGCAGTCTATGGGCTCCTCGTCGCCGATGACCAGTTGCTTGACCTCGGGGTCAATGGGCGCGGGCGGACGGCCGTAGAAGCCCCGGACGTAGTTCTTGACCTCCTCCGGCACAATCTTATACCGTTCTCCCAGGACCACGTTCAGCGTGGCCTGCGTGCCGACAATCTGGCTGGACGGGGTCACCAGCGGCGGGTAGCCCAGTTCGGCCCGCACGCGCGGGACCTCCTTCAGGACCTCCGGGTACTTGTCCTCGGCCTTCTGGGAGCGCAGTTGGGAGACCAGGTTGGAGAGCATCCCGCCGGGAATCTGGTACTGCAGGACGCCCACGTCCACGCCGAAGAAGCCGCTCTCGTAGCGGGCGTACTTGCGGCGGACCCCCGCGAAGTACTCGGCGATCTCCGCCAGCAGGTTCAGGTCCAGGCCGGTATCCCACTCCGTCCCCTGGAGCATGGCGACGACGGACTCGGTGGGGGAGTGGGACGTGCCCATAGAGAGGGGGGACATCACGGTATCCACGATGTCGGCGCCGGCCTCTACCGCTTTGAGGAGCGCGGCCGTGGCCATCCCACTGGTGGTGTGGGAGTGGAAGTGGACCGGCAGGCCGATTTCGGCCTTGAGCCGCCGGACCAGTTCGTAGGCCGCGTAGGGAGTAATGAGACTGGCCATGTCCTTGATGCAGATGGAGTCGGCCCCCAGTTCGGCCATCTGATGGGCCAGGTTGACGAAGTACTCTATGCTGTAGGGCGGGCCAATGGTGTAGCAGATGGCCGCCTGGACGTGCGCGCCCTCCCGTTTGGCGATGCGCATCGCCGCTTCTATGTTGCGGATGTCGTTGAGGGCGTCAAAGATGCGGAAGACGTCTATCCCGTTGGCGCGGGCCCGGACGATGAACCGTTCCAGGACATCATCGGGGTAATGGCGGTAACCGACGACGTTCTGGCCGCGCAGGAGCATCATAAAGGGGGTGTTGGGCATCGCCTTACGGAGCAAGCGGAGGCGCTCCCAGGGGTCTTCTTCCAGGAAACGCATCGCAGAGTCAAAGGTAGCGCCGCCCCACATCTCCACCGCCCAGAAGCCGACCTTGTCCATTTTCTCCGCGATGGGGAGCATATCATCGGTGCGCATCCGGGTCGCCAGCAACGACTGGTGGCCGTCCCGGAGAACCAGGTCGCAGATTTTCACAGGCCTGGCCATAGAAACCTCCGTGTAGGGGAGTCTTTCACAGGGGAATTTTAAGGCAGAGAGGGTGGTTTGTCAAACGAGGAGGGGCCCTTTGCTGTTGTTTCGGATAGTGTATCTTATCCGAATCATAATCCGGTCCGTAGACTCGTCCCCCTACCCCGCGAGCCGAAGGCGCTGCTTCGCCTCCCCGCCGGAAGTTTGACAAATTCGCCGTCCGCCCTACAATAGACTCCATCGGAAATAGCGCCAGGCAGGTAGCGCAGATGTATCTTCTTCCAAAGAAAAATCTGCGCTCGTCCGCGTTCATCCGAGTCCTATTTCTGATGCAGTTTAGGTTGGAATAAGGGCAGATATGACCGACCTGACCCTGCAGGACGCGTTGCAGAAATTCCTGGACGAGGTCGCTGCCAGCCGCAGCCCCAACACCCACAAGGCCTATTGCCAGGCCGTGGCACGCTTCGCCGAGACTCTCTCTGCACGCGACATTTCCCCTACCCTGACCCCGGTCTCCAGCCTCTCGGTGGACTGGATGGGCTGGTACATCCAGGACCTCCACAATGCCTCCGTGGCGACCGAGCAACTCTATATCACCGCCATCCGGGCCTTCTACGAGTACGCCGCTGCGGAGGAATGGGCGCCGGTCAACTTGCCTGCCCTGCATCGCCTCTGCCGCCGGAGGGCGCGGCGGGAGGCGGCGCGATTGCCCCCGTTCCCGCGCGCGGAGATAGAGAAGATACTGGAGACCGTCGCGCAGGCAGCTACCCCCCCACCCCACGACGAGCGGGAACTCCTGCGGGTTTTAAGAGACCGTGCTCTACTTCATGTGCTGGCGGATACCGGCCTGCGGGTCTCGGAAGCTTGCGGGTTGACCCGAGGGCATCTGGATTGGACCGAGGCGCGAGCGCGGGTGCTGGGAAAGGGGAACCGAGAGGCCATCGTGCGTTTCTCGGAGCGAAGTCTGCGCTACCTGCGGGCTTACCTGGACGCGCGGGCCGAACTGGATGGGAAGCAGGGACGCCCGCTCAGTGCGCTCCCGATTTTCGCCCGCCACGATAAGGGGGCCGGAGAGCGAGTACTCCCGCTATCCCCTCGCTCGGCGGAGAAAATTGTGGAGGAGTGGACCGTCGCGGCGCTGGGGGAGCGGGCCCGGGGCACCATCACACCCCACACCTTCCGCCACTACTTTGTGACGGTGGTCCTGCGGGGGAGCGGGGGGAACGTCCGGTTGGCGCAGGAACTGGCCCGCCACCGCAGCATCACCACCACCCAGCGCTACACCCATCTAAGCGACGACGAACTGGACCGGGGGTACCACCGGATTTTCAACGAGAGTGGATCGGAGAGCGAGGAATAGCCTCCTACCCTGCGGGAGCCACTGCATCGTGCGTCTGGCCTGGAGCGCATTTCGTATAGCCTGATTTTCTTTTCCAAGACCCAATCCGCCAGACCATACTCACCCACCTTAATGACTACACGAAATACCGCAGCCTGTCCGCCTCGCTGCTGTTGGCTACGCGAAGTACTGGTTGGGTAGTCATCCTACGGATTGAACCGGAAAAGACAGACATCTCCATCCTGGATACAATAATCCCTCCCTTCGGTACGGATTAGCCCCCGCTCCCGGGCCGCTGCCCACCCTCCGGCCCGCACCAGTTCTTCCCAGCCAATAACCTCCGCCCGGATGAAACCCCGCTGCATATCGCTATGCACCCGCCCGGCCGCCTCCGGCGCCGTCGCGCCCCGACGCACCGACCAGGCCCTCACCTCCCGTCCCCCCACAATGGTGAAAAACGTGATGAGGTCCAGAACCCGATAGCCCGCCCAGACCAGCGCCTCCAATCCCGATTGAGAGAGGCCGATAGCAGAACGGTACTCTGCCGCCTCCTCGGGAGGCCAGGAAGCCAGGTCCGCTTCCAGACGGGCACAGAGGACAATGCAGGGCACACCCTCCGCTTCGGCATGCCGCACCACCGACGCCGCCCCCTCTCCACCCTCCGGCAAGTCCTCCTCGGCCACATTTGCCACATAAAGACGGGGTTTGGCCGTCAGCAAATGAAGTTCCCGGACAAGAGCAGTCCGCTCCTCCCCATCCGCCTTCAGGAAAACCGAAGCCCGCTCCCCCCGTTGAAGCCGCGCTTCCAATTCCTCCAGCAGTGCCAGTTCCGTCGCCAGTTCGCGGGGACGGGCCCGGGCCGCCGGACGGGTCTTCTCCAGTCGCCGCTGCACCGTCTCCAGGTCCGCCAAAATCAGTTCCAGGTCCAGAACCTCCAAGTCCCGAATCGGGTCTATGCTCCCATCTACATGGGCCACGTCGGGATCGGCAAAGCACCGCGCGACAACGGCAATGGCATCCACCTCCCGAATATGCGCCAGGAAACGGTTGCCGAGTCCCTCCCCCCGGTGAGACCCCCGGACCAGGCCCGCGATGTCCACAAACTCTACCGTAGCTGGCGTAACCTGTTCCGGCCCGACCAGGCGGGCCAGCGCCTCCAGCCGCCGGTCGGGTATCGCGGCGACGCCCCGGTTGGGGTCAATGGTTGTAAAAGGGTACGCCCCCACCGCTACGCCTGCCTGGGTAAGTGCGTTGAAGAGCGTGGATTTTCCCACATTGGGGAGGCCAACGATGCCAATCTGAAGGGACATTTCACAACACCTCCCCCACCCTGCCCGATCGGACGCGGGGGTTGGGGCCGCCAATGACTATACGAAGACAGAAGGGGGCATTATGCCATCCCGGCAGACCCGCCGGTCCCCGACGGCTTGCGAAGAGGCAACGCAATCGTAAAAGTACTACCCCGATTCAGTTGGGACTCCACCCAGACCCGTCCATTATGCCGTTCCACGATGGATTTGACAATCGCCAGTCCCAAGCCAGAACCTGGCACATCCTCCAGGCCCCGGCGACGAATCCGGTAGAATTTCTCAAAGAGACGTACCTGGTCCTCTGGCGCAATGCCAACACCGGTATCGCTGACCAGAATGTGGACCTCATGACCCAATACCTGTAAGCCAACCGTCACCGTCCCGCCGGATGGTGTGTACTTGATGGCGTTATCCACCAGGTTGGCAATTGCCTGACGGAGGAGCGTCGCGTCTCCCCAAATCACCGGGGCAGGCTCCGTTGCTTCCAGGCGAAGAGTGAGCCCTTTGGCAACCGCCCGTGCCCGCATCCCATCTACCGCCTCCACCAGCAACGCCCCGATATGACAGGGGCGCTCCTCCAGACCCATCCCCGCCTCAATCCGCTGCAGATTGAGCAAATTCTCCACCAAGGTGCTCATCTGCTCAATGCCCTTGAAGATTTTATCCAGGTACTCCTGTTGCTTCTGGGTGAGGTCTCCCGCCATAGGAAGCATGCTGGCATAGCCCCGGATGAACGTCAACGGGGCACGCAGGTCGTGGGAAACCGTAGCGACAAACTCGGACTTCATCTCATCCAATTCTTTGAAATGCGTGATGTCCCGCATCACCACGACCCGCCCCATGTTCTCCCCTTCGGCGCTGAGGATGGTGGACGCGCTGGCATAGAAAATCCGCCCGCCCGGCAGCGGGACTTCTTCCACCAGAGGCCCGCTCCGGCTCAGCGGCTCCGTCAGAATGCGCACCAGGACAGGGTCCAGAAGGGTCTGGCTGACCTTCTTGCCAACCAGTTCGTCGGCCGGGATGCCCAGCGCCCGCTCCGCCGCAGGATTGACCAGCAGAAGGCAATCATCCCGATCGGTGACCAGGATGGCATCGCTGGTGCTGGAGAGAATCGCCAACAGACGCCGCCGTTCGCTCTCCGCCAGTTGAAACAGCCGGGCATTTTCAATCAAGACCGCTGTCTCGCTGGCCAGCGTGGAGAGCAGGTCCAGTTCAGAGGGTTCAGGGCGGCGCGGCTGGTCAAATCCAACCCACATCACGGCCACCGGCTGCCCTTTACTGAGAACCGGCAGCGCCACGACGGCCTGAACGTCATCCGGGAGGGGACCCGCACCCGCCAGCAGGCGGGCCCGGCGCAGGTTATCCAGGACAATGGAAGTGCGGGCATCCCGGGCGGCCAGAGCCAGGACCCGATCCAGAGTCCCGATATGTTCCACCGGCTCGCCACGTCCAATCACGACCTGAGGCTCGCCCACTGCGGAGAGGAGAACAATCCGGGAGACACGCGCCTGAAGGGTCTGAAGGGCACCCTCCAGGATGCGAGAAATGCCCTGAGAAAGGTCCAGCGTGGCAGAGACTTCCTGGGCCACCCGAAGAAGCAAGGAGAGGTCGTTCAACCGGTCCCGCAGACTGGCCCGCATCTTCTCAAAGGATTCACCCAGTCGGGCAATTTCATCGTCCCCCACCATCTGGATGGACTTTTCCAGGTTGCCCTGGGCGATCTCTTCCGCCGCGCGGGCCAGCAGATTGAGAGGGCGGGTCAATTGACTGGTCGCCAGGGAGATAATGAGGCCCACCACTCCGGTCAGAGCGGTCAGAAGGACCAAAAGCGGCGTGGCAATGCTGAGGGCCAGTTCCATCCGAACCTTGTGGGGAAGCAGAATGACCACAGCCCAGGGATACCCGCTGACCGGCAGATAACAGACCATCTGGCGGGCATTGGTCCGACTGTCCCGGGTCTCCCGCACCCATCCATCCCCCACCGTTGCCAGCGGGGGACGGCTCTGGTCCACTTCCCACCGTTCCAGCAGCCGCTGGGGGTCCTGATGGACGACAATCCGGCCTTCGTCATCCACCACAAAACCCTCTCCCTGTTGCATCGTCCATTGCAATCCCGTCAGAACCCGCTCCAGGAGAGGGTTCACGCCCATCTCCACCCGGCCAACGAGGACCCCCTGCCGCTCTCCTCCAGCAGCCGGCTCCAGTGAACTCAAGAAAGAGAGAATGACCGAACCGTTCGGCCCCCAATGAACCGGCGTTGTCTGCACTCCGCCGGTGACCTGAATCAGGGAAAGAAATTCTTGCTCTTCGGGGGTCGGTTCTACTTCCCCCGAGGTGTAGGAGGGATACGAACAACGCAGACTCCCGTCCGGACCGTAGGCTGTTAGACGGCTGAAATACGGGAGCATCTGGATAAACGTCTGCAACTGGGCCTGACATGCCGGAACGTCATCGTTCCAGATTTGCGGCGCGGCGGAGAACTGACGAATGAGGCTCTGGCCGGTAGAGATGAACTCGCCGATCCCATCGGCACCGTTGCGGGCATCGCGGACCATGGCGTCCACCGCCAGGCGGGTGGCCGTATTCATTGCCGACGAGACGACCGCATAGACCAGGACCGAGAAAAAGAGAATAAAAAGAGGGATAAACAAGAACAGGAATCGGCGGTTCAGCGTACGGGCATACGGCGGAGAACGACGAGCAATCCGGACCGGGCGCAGTCGGGGGACCAAGAGATAAAAAGTCTGAAAGAGCAAGCCGTAGGCCAGAGCTTCTATAAGGGCCAGCGGGACACTGATAGCCATCAGGGTCAGGACATAATCCAACACCACCAGGCCCTGACCCGGACGGTATTCGCCAACCAACCATCCGATGAAAAGTGCCGGTTGAATCAGGAGGACAACAACTAGGGCCGCCCCTAAGGGTTGGCGAAGCAGGAGGGCAAAACGGCCACGAAAGTCTTGCCTCAGGAAAAAGGCCAGGAGAGCGGCCCCCAACGCCAGGTTCAGGGGCTCAAACAAGATATGAGTGGTGGAGCGGAACAGTCCAGCCACCAAGCCCAGGATCATAGCTGGCCCCACGCCCAGCCAGACCGCGGCCGGTATCACAGGCAGCAATCCCAGAAGAGGGAATCCCGGCACGGCCGGTTCTGCGGGCAGGAAAGGAGGCGGGAGCAGGTCAGGGGCCGGCAGCCGCAGAATGAACACTCTATTCAACAGGGGGGTAAGGATAAAGAGGAAAACAAACAGGAGCAGTCGCTTGCCACGCAACGCAAGAAAATCCCGCCAGGAGCGAGCCAGAACAATGAGGAGCAATACGATATACAGCCCCAGGAGCAGGACAGCTCCCCAGTGAGTCGGCCACTCAAAATATGGTAGCGACCACGTTCCCCACAGAAGGATGCTCATGGATGTCCGTCCGGCGGTTGATTGTTCTGTTTTCTTGCGAAATTATATACCAAAACTCTTCAATGGCAAATCCCTCTGATGTCAGGACACGAGGGAGGGACGAAGGAAGGGGCAACCGCCTCCCGATCCCTATCTCCCCCTATCCCCTTCTTTCATCGCCATCTCCCGCAGCCGGAATTTCTGCGGTTTCCCTGTAGAAGCACGGGGGAAATCCTCCACCACCCGGACGACCTGAGGAATCTGATATGGCTCCAGCACTCCCTTGCAGAATTCCCGTACTTCCTGAGGGGTCAGAGTATGCCCTTCGGCCGGGATCACGAATGCCCAGATTTCCTCGTCACCAAATCGCCCCGGCACTCCCACCACCGCCACCTCCTGGATCGCGGGATGGGCCACCAGATACCGCTCTATCTCCTCGGGGTAAATATTCCGGCCGCCCCGGATGATCATGTCCTTCTTCCGGCCCACAATGCGCAGGTATCCCCGCTCATCCATCACCGCCATATCGCCCGTATGATACCAGCCCTCGGAATCCAACACCTGCTCCGTCAGGTCGGACGCGCCCCAGTAGCCCAGCATCACGTTCTCCCCCCGCACCCAGAGTTCTCCCACCTGGCCGGGTGGCAGGGGACGGCCTTCCTCATCGGCAATGCGCACCTCCATCCCCGGCATCGGGCGTCCCACCGTCTCCGCCTGAAGGTCGGGCGAATCGCCGACATCGGTGGCCGCAATCCCTCCGCCGATCTCGGTGGCCCCGAACCCGATGTGCAGCGCGCAGCCGAAGCGACGCTGAATCTCCCGCGCCAGGTCCGGCGGGCAGGGCGCGGCACCCGTCCCGCAAATCAGCAGGGAGGAGAGGTCATAGCGGTCAAAGTTCTCCACCCGCAGCATCACCGCCAGCGCGGTCGGGACGGCAACCAGGACCGTCACCCGCTCCCGCTGGATCAGTTCCAGAGCCTCCACCGGATGGAAGAAGGGCTGGACGACGAGGGTGTCCCCCATCAGCAACGCCTGCAGGAAGACCTCTATGCCGGTGGTGTTGTGGTAGCCGGTGGTGGAGAGGAAAACCTGAGGACGACCCGCCGCCCGCAGGAGGCGTCGTCGGTAGCGGGCCAGTGCCCGCCCCATTTTAGGCAATTGCGCCAGCGAAGGACGCTTCATCCACAGTTCCCGCAGCCTCAGGCTGGCCACCACCGGCGCGATCAGGCTACGGTGGGTATGCATGGCCCCTTTGGGCACACCGGTGGTCCCGGAGGTGTAGAGAATCGCCAGCAAATCCCCTGGTGCAACCTCCGGCGGCGGAGATGGGGGCAAGTCCGGCATCCGCTCCGGAAGGAATTCGTCGGCGAGGTGAACCTCTATCCCGTCCGGCAGGCCGGACGAAACCGCGTCCGGGAGCGGTTCGGCCACCACCATCCAGGCCGGCGCAATCTGCCCCGTAATCTGGAACACCCGTTGGGGACGGACGGTGGGGTCTATGGGGACGACGACGGCCCCCTGCCGCGCGATGGCAAAAAAGAGGGTGATATAATCCACCCCGGGCGGGAGCATCAGCGCGATTCGGTCCCCTTTGCGGACACCTTTGTGGGCCAGAAAGTCGGCAGTCCGGTCTATCCGCTCCTGCAACTGGCCGTAGGTCAGCCTCAGGCCCCCACAAATCAGCGCCTCCTGAGCGGGACGGTTCTCCGTCACCCGCCGCAGGGCCTGGTACAGGGTCATCTGGAGAGTCAGCGGTGGTAGGGACATGGCGAGACGTGAAATGTGAAGCGTGAAACGTAAAACGTGAAACGGGAAACGGGAAGCGTGAAACGTGAAGCGTGAAGCGTGAAACGGGAAGCGTGAAACGTGAAACGTGAAACGGGAAGGGTTAGTTGGGAATTTGTCGTCCGTACTGGTAGTAGGCGGCGCAGGCGCCCTCGGCGCTGACCATGCAGGGGCCGACAGGGTTCTGGGGGGTACAGGCTCGCGCGAAGAGAGGGCACTCCACCGGCCGCAGGACTCCCCGCAGGACATCGCCGCAGCGACAACCCGGTGGTTCGGGGGCAGAGAGAACCTCCATAGGGAAACGCCGCGCGGCGTCGTAGGAAGTGTACTCTTCCCGAATCCGCAGGCCGCTGGCCGGTAAAACCCCCAGTCCCCTCCACTCCGCCTCGGCGACTTCAAAAACCCGTCCCATCGCCTCCAGTGCGGCGGAATTCCCGCCAGATCGCACGCTGCGAGCATACGCGTTGGCGACGTCCGGTTGTCCCGTCTCCAGCATCTCCACCAGCGCCAGGATCGCCCGCAGGATGTCCAGCGGCTCAAACCCGGCCACCGCACAAGGGACACCGTACTTCCGGGGCAGGAACTGCCAGGCCTCGGGGCCGATGACGGTGGTGACGTGGCCCGGGCCAATGATCCCGGAGAGCCGGACCTCACCGGCTTCCAGGATGGCCCGCATGGCGGGCGGCGTCAGTTTGTGGGTGCTGAAGACGGCGAAGTTGCGAATCCCCTCCGCCGCTGCGGCAAGGACCGCCGACGCCACCATCGGCGCGGTCGTCTCAAAGCCCACGCCCAGAAAGACCACGGTTCGGGTGGGGTTCTGGCGGGCAACTTCCAGCGCGTCCAGCGGCGAGTAGACGATGCGGACATCGGCCCCTTCGGCCCGGGCGCGGGCCAGGGAACGGCCCCGGTCCGCAGGCACCCGCATCATGTCCCCGAAAGTGGTCAGGATGACCCCCGGGATTTTCGCCAGTGCGATGGCCCGGCCCAGGTCGGCCGCCGACGTCACACAGACCGGGCATCCCGGGCCCGATAGCAGTTCTACAGTAGACGGGAGCAGGTCCGGGATGCCAAAGCGCAGGATGGCATGGGTGTGCCCGCCGCAGAATTCCATCAGCCGCACCGGCCGGGTAGAGCGCGCCGCGATCGCCTCGGCAATCGCCCGGGCGGCCTGCGGGTCCCGAAAAACGGAGAGATTCATGCCTCACACAAAGAACGGTGTAACTGTTCAGCCTCTCCCGTTCCGTACCGCCTATGGAGCGGTGTCATTGCGAGGGCCAAAGGCCCGCCACGGGGCGAGGTCGTCACTGCGAGTGCAGCGAAATAGCCGTTTGCCTCGGCGCATAGCGCGGCGTAGCCGAAGCAATCTCCCCGGTTGCGGGTTGGAGATTGCTCCGTCGCTCCGCTCCTCGCAATGACTGGCTGAATAGTCACGGAGAGTTTTAAGCCTTCTCGGAGAGGGCCTCAATAATGGTGCGACAGAAAGCGGGGAGGTCATCGGGCTTCCGCGACGTGATGAGGTTGCCGTCCCGTACTACCTCCGCGTCCACCCACTCCGCCCCGGCGTTCACCATGTCGTCCTTGATGGCGAAGAAACTGGTCACCCGTCGGCCTTTCAGGATGCCCGCCGAGATGGGCACCCATCCGGCATGGCAGATGGCTGCGACGACCTTTCCCTTCTGGAACGCCTCCCGGACAAGTCGGAGAACCGATTCGTACCGGCGCATCAGGTCAGGGGCGTAGCCGCCAGGGATGATGACGGCATCAAAGTCGTCGGCGGAGACCTGATCAGCAGAAACGTCCACCATCACCGGATAGCCATACTTGCTGGTATAAGTGGGGGCGCTACCGGTGCCGACCACTTTGACCTCCGCCCCCTCCTCCCGCATTCGCAGAAGCGGGTACCAGAGTTCCAGGTCCTGGTAGTTGTTTTCGGCAAGCACAGCAATGCGTTTTCCGGCCAGTTTCATCTGCTAACCTCCTTCTGCGATGAAAGAACGTCGGGGGATGCCGGCGACCTCAGCGATCAGCCGGGCCAATTCCTGCATGGGCTCCTCGTGGTCATCCTCAGCCAGCGGCCATGTTTGCCCGTCCCCCACCAGTTCCACCGACCAGCGGATGACGGCCGCGTCGGGCGCCTCCCGCCAGACCCGCTGGCGACAGCGCACCTCCCCCACCCCACCCAAGGGAATCCGAAGCGTCCAGCTCCGGCGAGCCAGAAGGTAGACCCGTTCCAGGGAGCACTCCCGGGTCTCCAGGTCCACCGTCAACCGCTCCAGACGGGGGACGAACCCCGCAATCAGAAACCCGATCGCCAGAGCAATAGCGGCCAGACTCACTGCGATGGGCACCCGGGTCCCGCCGCGCCAGGGGGCCATAGCAACCAACAACACCAGAAAAACGGCCCCTACGGCGATGATGGAAACCAGAGGCTTTCCTTTCCGCTCCACCACCAGCCGCCGGGCCGTTCGCTCTATCAGAAGATACGGCCCGATCCAACTCTTTCTTTCCCGGCCCGCCTGCTCCTCCGCCATCTTCGGCTATTCCTTGCAACATGGACACCGCCCGGAAGGGTCACAATCGCAGGCCACCGCCACGGCCTCTATTTCCACTCGGGCCCCCATGGGCAATGCCGCCACCTGGACGGTAGACCGGGCAGGCGGGTCCTCCGGGAAAAATTCAGCGTAGACGCCGTTCATCCGGGGGAACTCCCCCATATCCTGCAGGAAGACCGTCGTCTTCACCACATGGCGGAGGCAGGAGCCGGCCGCTTCCAGAATGGCGCGGATGTTCTCCAGCACCTGGCGGGTCTGGGATTCTATATCCGGCCCGGCGAACTCTTTCGTTCCGGGAACCAGGCCCAATTGTCCGGCGGTGAAAATCCAATCCCCCACGCGTACCGCCTGGGAATAGGGGCCAACCGCCGCAGGAGCATCAGAGGTCTGGATGATGCGCTTTTCCACGTGACTTCCTCCCGCCAACAGGGTGTGTTCATATTACACCAGGTTGCGAGTTTCGGCAAGTACTCCTTCCGCAGCCCCACTCCACCCGTAGTGTCTCTAAACTTCGGAAATAGGACGCGGATGAACGCGGACGAGCGCAGATTTTCCTTAGTGGGAAAAATACGTGCTGTGCTACCTGGCGCTATTTCCGATAAAGTCTTCTCTTGAGCGCTCTCCCCCAAACGGGCCAAGTCTGCTATAATTCAGGAAATCCCGTTATCCAGGAGGTTGCCATGCGCGTTCGGCAGGTAGACGGGCGGTTTCTCATCCGGTTGGAGGCCGGGGAAGAGGCGATGGCTTCCCTGCGGTCGTGGGCAGCGGAACACAAGGTAGGCTTTGCCGTACTGTGGGCCATCGGCGCGATGCGTCGGGCTACGCTGGGGTACTTTGACACCACCGCGGCTGTCTACCGGCAGATTCCAGTGGAGGAACAGGTGGAAGTGTTGAGCATAACCGGCAATGTGGCCCTCGGAGAAGACGGCGCCCCCATCGTCCACGCCCATGCCATCCTGGGGCGCTCCGACGGGAGTACGGTGGGCGGCCATCTGATAGAAGGTCACGTCTTCCCGATGTTGGAAGTAGTCATCCGGGTATTCCCGGAACCCGTACACCGCCGGGCCGATCCCCCCACCGGCCTGACGCTCTGGGACTTATGACAGAATGGAGATTGCTTCGTCGCTCCGCTCCTCGCAATGACTGGCTGAATCGCTCCGCTCCTCGCAATGACTGGCTGAATCGCTCCGCTCCTCGCAATGACCGGCTGAATCGCTCCGCTCCTCGCAATGACTGGCTGAATCGTTACAAGCCCCGCGTTACCGCCTCGGCACCACTTTCAAAATCGTACCGGGGTGGATGGTGAAATCCGGCCCGATGTTGTTGAGGCTGACCAGTTCCTCCAACGTCATCCCAAAGCGGCGGGCGATAGAGTAGACCGTATCCCCAGGCCGGACGTAGTAACCGTACCCACCTCCCGGGGCCGGCACCGGGACCAGTACCATCGTCCCCGCCTGGATCTGCCGGGGGTCGGCGAGGTTATTGGCAGCGGCAATCGCCTGGGCCGTCGTGCCGAATTTCAGGCCAACACGGAAGAGATTCTCCCCCGGCTCCACAATGTAGTAAATCCCACCGGTCCCCGACGGCGCTGGAGTGGCCGGAACCGTCGGTTGGGGAGCCGGCGGCAGGGTTTCCGCCGTCGGAGAGGCAACCGGACCGGTAATGGTGACGACGCCATCCGCGAGGGGTGTAACCGAAACGGGGTTCCCCGCCCCATCCTGAGCGGCCACCTGCTCCATTCGGAGCGATGTGGTCCCGGGCGCGATCGCCCGCACCGACAAAGACACCACAACGCCGGCATCCCTGGCGGCTACATCGGGTGGAACCGCCGCCTGATAAACCAGGCGGCCCCCTTCCACTCTGTTCTCCAGTACCAGGGGCATCAGGTCACCCGGCGCGGCCTGAATCCCCTCTATCGCCGGATTCGCGTCCACGACCTGGATCAACAGCGGGTCAAAACTCACTGCCAGAAAGAGCGTGTTCACTCCCCCCACCCCATCCGCCCAGACCTGGACGGTGGTATCCTCCCCGACCGCCAGTGAAACACTGCTGGGGTTCAGGTACAGGCTGGGGGGACGGCCTATTACCGGCTGCTCCACAGGGGAAACATTGAAGGGGATGGACAAGGTGACCGGCGGCGGCTGTTCCTCCTCCGGAATAGCGGGGGGGCTGGGAGTCGGCCGGGCACAACCGGTCAGAAGGAGAAGCCCCACCACTCCGAATATCCAGCGAACGATGACGTGGCGCATGTTATCCCTCCTGTGGCATCAGACGGGTCAACACACCGGCCAGCCGGGCCCAGTCCTCCAGAGCCAGCCGTTCCGCCCGGATGCGCGGGTCTATGCCTGCCCTCGCGAGGGCATCGGCCGCCGCATCGGACGGGATGCCCAATCCACTCGCCAGACTGTTGCTCAGTTGCTTGCGGGGCTGAGAGAAGCCCGCCCGGACCACCTGAAAGAACCAGGCCACATCCGCCACCCCCACCGGTGGTCGGGGATGACGGTCTATCCTCACCACGGCCGACTCCACCTCCGGGGGAGGATAGAAGGCGCCGGGCCGAAGACGAAACAGCAATTGCGGGCGACCGTAGAATTGAACGCTGACCGCCAGCAGGCTCATCCGCCCGCTTCGGGCCACAATCCGCTCCGCCACCTCCCGC
Source organism: Thermoflexales bacterium (assembly GCA_014360895.1). Lineage (GTDB taxonomy): Bacteria > Chloroflexota > Anaerolineae > B4-G1 > DUEL01 > SpSt-77. The sequence goes on from JACIWQ010000032.1 coordinate 21,907, forward strand.
TGGACCGTCACGACCATCCGCGTCGGGGGGACGCGCGCCTCTAACAGGTGCCGGAGCACCGCCGACGTGATGGCATAGGGCAGATTGGCCACCACCTTGTACGGCCCCTCGCCCATCAATTCGGACGGGTCCAGGGCCAGGATGTCCCCTGTCACCAGATGGACGTTGGGCCGGCCGGTCAGTTCGGCCTCCAGAATGGGGAGGAACCGCCGGTCAATCTCCACCGCGACGACGCGCCCGGCCTCCTTCGCCAGAAGCCGGGTCAGGTTCCCCACTCCGGCCCCGATTTCCAGGACGGCATCCTCCGCCGACAACTCTGCGGCCGCCACGATGCGGGCCAGCGCCCGCGCGTCCACCAGAAAATGTTGCCCCAGTTCCCGACGGGGCTCTATGCCATAGCAGCGGAGAGTCTGGACGACGTCGCTCATACGCGGAGCCAGGCCGACTCAATCCAGAATGTATAAAATCTGGTCGGGTGGAGGGACGGGGGTGAGGATGTAGACGTCTACCCAGCGATACCAGAGGACCAGGTCGTCATCGTTATAGCCCAGGTCAATCCGCCGCCCCTTGATGGCGCCGCCGGTATCGGCGGCCAGTCCGATGCCGTATCCGGGCACGTAGACGCGAGAGCGGAGGGGAATCACACGCGGGTCCACGGCGACGATGCCCCGTTGCATCGGCAGGCCCAGTCGGGTGCGGCCGTAGTAAGGATTCGTCTTCGGTACACCTGCCGTGGAGGCGCTGTAGGACGTGGCCAGCATCCGGATGACCCGCCAGTACTCTATCGTCCCCTCGGGGGTCTCCAATTGGCGGACGACAATCTTGGTCCCGTAGCCAATGACCTTTTCTGTTGGCGGCACGGCGACGTATTCATCCTCTAGAGCACGGGCAACCTCCGCGCCATTCTCGTAGCGGACCCGCCAGCGCCGCTGAAGGATGCCCGCCGCGCCCTCCTGAATCAGCTGCCGGTGGTCTATTTCCAGTTCGGGGTCCGCCTGCCAGCGTACCGAGTAGGGGATTGGCTCCTGCTGGACCAGAAACGCCTCCGCGACCCGGACTACCTGGACAACCGTCTCTTCGCCTAAGGGGGCCTCCGGCGGCGGGTCGGTATAGTCCTGGCCTACCAGGACGATGCCCAGGTCGGCCAGCACCTCCCCCACCCTGCTGCGGTGAGTGCGGGTGCGGACCGTCTTCCCATCTACCAGGACGGTGACAGGTCGGGAGCGCTCCAGGTAGATGTGCATCCCGGCGGATACGGGTTGCCCCAGGCCGGGCCGGACGCGGTCGGCCCGATAGAGGGCCAGGCCCAGTTCCTCCAGCGCCTGCCCGACGGTCGGCGCGGCGGTGACAAAGGGGACCGTTCGCCCATCCTCGTGGAGGGTCACCGGTACCGCGCGGGTGACCCGGACCAACCGGTCACCCGTACAGGCCGGCATGGTCACCGATTCGCAGGAGGTCACGGTGACCCGGTCGGCGGGCTGAAGGGAGATGTGGTTTTCGGCCAGAATCTGGTCGGCCCTCGTCGCGTGGGTCCAGACCGTCCAGGTCCGCCCGTCGGCCTGGATGGTCACCGGGCGGGCCCGGGAGACGGTCACGGCCATCCCGGGCTGCAGGGCCGTCTCTGGGGCCGGTTCCACAACGTCTTCGGGGCGGAGATTCAGGCCCGCATCCATCAGCAGCGCGCCGACCGTCTGCTGGTGCGTGCGAACCGAACGGGCTTCTCCGTCCACGATCAGGGTGACCGGGATGGCGTCGGCCTGGTAGGTCGCCGCCAGCCCGCCCATCAACAACAAAGCGGCCAGGGCCACAGCGCCCTGAATCATGCGATGCCAGTTCATGCCATAGAGACCCGTCTGTCGTCTGTGCTCTGTCGTCCGTCGCCTGTGGTCAATAAAAAATGGCCGTGCACCTTCCGTCGAACCTGGCCGCCGGACCGCCTTCGGCCATCCGGCTCCGGGCAGGCACCCCTGCGGCACCCAGGAGGGACTCCGTACCGTTGCTTCCTCCCGGACCTGGCGGGGTTTGGAGGCTCCTGCCGCGCAGGACCCGCCGTTCAGCACCCTCTGACCGGAGGGGTTTCCGGCGACGTGAGCCCTCGGGAAGGAATTCAACCCCGCTATGGCGGATTGCGGGTACAGGGCACCGCCAGCTCCCCGTCTAGCACGGCCATTTTCATGTTACCGCAGGATGGAGGATTGTCAAGCGAGACCGGTTACGCTCCGATACACATCCAGGGTCATCGCCGCTGTTCGCTCCCATGAAAAGCGCGCCGCCTGCTGCCATCCTCTTTTCCTCATTTCCTCCCGCTGCACCTCGTCCGTCAGCAGGTTCGCCACCGCCTCCGCCAGGGCCCGGACGTCGGTGGGGTCCACCCGCAGCGCCGCGTCCCCGGCCACCTCGGGCAGGCTGGAGGTGTTGGAACAGACCACCGGCGCGCCGCAGGCCATGGCCTCCAGCACCGGCAACCCAAAACCCTCATAAAGACTGGGGAAGACGAAGAGGTCGGCCGCGCTGTAGAGGGCGGGGAGGTCGGCCTCGGGGACGGGCCCCAGCCAGCGGATGGCCTGCAGGCCCAGTTGTTCCGCCCGACGGCGGGGTTCGGGGTAGCGGGGGTCCCAGGGGCCGGCAATGATCAGGGTATTGCGTACTCCGTATTCCGTAATCTGTGCCCAGGCTTCCACCAGGCGGGTCAGGTTCTTGTGGGGTTTGTTGGAACCGACGTAGAGGACGAAGGACTCCGGCAGGCCGTAGCGGCAGCGGAGGGCCTCCACTTCGGCGGGCGAACAGGGGCGGAACGCCGGGTCGGCGGCCTCCGGGATGACGGAGACCCGGTCAGCAGGGAGGGGGAAGAAGCGCAGCAGGTCCTGCCGCGTGGCCTCGGAGACGGCGATTACGTGGTCGGCGGCGCGCAGGGCCAGGGCCGTCGTCCAGCGGAAGAGGAGGCGGGCCTGGAGGGTGGACTGTCGGGGAAAGCGGAGGGGAATCAGGTCGTGGACGGTCAGGACGGTCGGCACACCCGGCCGGTAGGGCATCAGGTAGTAGGGGCTGTGGTAGAGGTCGGCCCGCAGGCGGCGCATGAAGCGGGGGACGGCCCACTGCTGGCGGAGGGAGAAGGGGGAAAGGGGTACATCCACCACCCGCACCCGCTCCCCGGCCAGGGCGGAGAGGTCCCAGGGGGAGGGCCGGGCCGGGTCCCGCAGGAGGGTCAGCTGCTCCTCCGGGCCCAGGAGCGGCGCCATCGCCCGGGCCAGGTTCACCCCATAGCGTCCGATGCCGGGGAAATGGTCGGTGGCAGTGCGGAGGTCCAGGAGGTAGTGGGGGGTCATGGGGTTTTCTCAACCAGCTGGTAGACCGGGCCGGAGGGCTGGATTTCAAAGTATCGGCCGATCCCGTCCAGGTCGTAGTACCGGTAGACGTCGGCCAAGAAGAGATGGGGGCGGTCCCGGTACTGCAGGACCAGGGAGACCTGGTCGCCGGACAACTGGACCAGTGTCACGTCCGGGCGGGCACCTTCCACGACCTGGAGATACCGGATGACGGCCCAGATGCTGTAGTCGGCGAAGAGGATGCTATCGGAGGGGAGGGCGGAGAGGATGCGCTCCCCGAACTCCCGGGCGCCGGTCTCCCGGTGCTTCCAGGGGGAAAGAACATAGGTCAGATTGTCCCGGCCGGGTAGGGGGCGGAAACCGGGGAGGTTGGAGACGAAGGGGCGGGCCACCGCCGGGGCCAGGGCGTAGAGCAGGATGGGGAGGGCGATGGTCAGCAGAATGACCGCCGCTATTCTGCACTGTCGGCCGGTCAACCGGGGCCAGAGGTCGGCGAAGCCCACGGCGATCCAGAGGGCAAAGACGACATACATTTGGAGGTAGTAGTGCAGGTTCCACCAGTATTCCCCGCCTGCCCTGGGGTCGGCGGCAGCCAGGAGGAAGAGCACATCTCCCAGCGCCGCCAGCCCCAGCATCCAGGCTTCGGGTGCGGCCTGCCGGCCCAGGCGTCGCAGGCCCAGGAAGCCGGGGATGAAGGTCAAAGGGAATTGGTAAAGGAGCAAGGCCAAACCGACCCCGAGACCCAAAAGGAGTGCCGATGGCCGGGTCGCCACGTACCCCAGCCCCCGTAGGAAGCCGAGGACGGTGCCCAGGGCGCTGCCGGTGGTCCCGGTTCGGGTCAGCAGGAAGAGATACGGAGCGACCCCCGCCACCCAGGCCAGGGCGGCCAGGGGCAGCTCCCTCCTCAGACCTGGCTCCCCACGGCGGCGCCAGGCGATGATGCCGACATAGGCCAGAAACCCCGCGGCCGCCGTCGCCATCACCAGGTGGTTGAGCAAGCTAAGGCCGTAGAGGAAGGCGAACCCCCAGAGATAACCGCCCCGTCCCTTCTCCCCCCACAGGAGGAGCAGGTAGATGCAGGCGATGAGGAGCAGGGCGTTGAGGGAATAGACCTTGGCCATCACCGCGTAGGTCCAGAAGGTGTGGGAGACGGCCAGGGCGGCGGTTGCCAGGAGGGAAGCGGGGGTGGACCGGGTGAGACGGCGGGCCGCGAAGAAGACCAGCACCAGCGCGCCGGATGCGAAGACCGCCGAGGCCAGGTTGGCCCGCCAGGCCACATCTCGGACCGGCAGCCAGGTAAAGGGGTGGGCCAGGACGACCCAGAGAGGGTGGCCGAAAATCCCGCCCGGGAGTTGAATCTCCAGGAGGTACGCCATCGTTTGGAAGGTAGCGAAGTCCCCGCCGCCCCAGAGGAGGCTAGGGGCGAGGGTGGGCAGGTAGAGGGCGAGAGCGGCAGCGAAGAGACCCAGGACCCAAAAGGCATCCGGCATTCTACCCACTCTTCTCATGGGCCTCCTTCCGGTGGGCGTTCAAAGCGATACACTACCAGTTTGTACAGGTAGGCAGGACGGCGAAGCATTCGTTCTTTGAATGCCCGGTAAGCAGAATCTTGTGGCACATACCCCTTTTCTTCCACCAGGCGATAGTTTGTTTTCAGCCACTGGATGAGTTCCACCGGGGTGGCCTCGCGGGTTCGGTCCCGGCCAATGATGATCAGCCAAACACGCTCCGGAGACGAGGAGGTCAGGAAACGGAGCGCTTCTTCCACAGGCTGCGCTTCCAGATAGACACTCAGATGGGGAATGCGCTGGTAGTAATAACTGAAGCCGCTATCCCATTCTCCGATGACCGCATCCTTTGGGCTAGCCTGGGCCGCGATTTGTTGGGCAACCTCACGGGCGGGGATAATGTAGTTGGGATTCAGGTATTGTTGCCCGGTATACATATTGCGCAGGGCAAGTATCCAGGCCAGGCCAATTAGCATCCCCAGTCCTACCCGCCAGAGAGAACGGTTCAGGGAGTGCCAGCCCCGGACAACCAGCAGCAGGAAATAGGGAAGGACAAACAGCGATCGCACCGGTGCGTTCAGAAAGGGGGTGCCCGTGGAAATATACGTAATAGTGAAGGCCGTGAAGAGAACGGGCACAAGAAGCAGCAGGCTCAATAAAACTTCGGTGGATCGGTCGCAACGGAGGTAGCCCAACACGGCGAGAATCAGAATCGCGCTCACGGCGGGGAGGGCAGCCGGGAACCACGGGAAGAGGGTCTCGCCCACGCTAAAAGCGTAGAACGGATATGCCGCTGAGAGAAGGAGTCCAGGCAAGGTTGTGGCCAAATCGGCATGGGTCATCTCGGCCGCCCGGGGGATTTGTCCAATGGCTACCACCGCCCACGGCAGAAAGCAAAGTCCGGCCAGGGAAACGGTGATCAACCATTGCCAGCGTGAATGAGGCCTGCTTTGCAGAAAAAGGGCAAGACCATGGGCAAGAACAAGGGCAACCACCGGATAGAAGGTATAGAGCATCGCTGCCGTGACCGCCCCATAGCTCAGCCAAACGGGAAATCGGCCAGATTCCAGGGCTTTGAGAAGCAAGAAAGTGCTCAGCAAACCCAGCGTCAGAACGGCAGAGTAATAGCGGGCCATTCGGGAAAATTCCACAAAAAGAGGGGAGATGCTCAAGGCCGCTGCAGAGAGCAACGCGACAGACGAACCACCCAGACGATACCCCAACTTCCAGAGCAAGGAGATTCCCAGCATGGAGAAAAAGACGGAGAGCCAACGAAGGGAAAACTCACTTGTACCTGCCACCGAAGCCCACAGCCGAATCAGCGAAAAGTAAAGGGGCGGGTGCAAATCGGCCGCGACTTCGCGAGGAATCTGATGGAGCGGGAATTCAGCCAGTCGTGCCGTGAAAAGTTCGTCCACCCAAAGGCTGCGGGCAGCCAGGCGAACGTTCAACAAAGCGAAAGCCAGGAGCAACACTCCCAGGAGAGGAAGACCGTCCCTCCATCTCGTGCTTACTTGCCCCATTTGCTGCCAACCGGATTTCCTTATCCTGAAGGCACTATCTCGAAATCTCAAAAATAAATCTGAGCCAGGTATTCGTCGTGCTCTTCTGCCAGGTCTCCCAATCCGCTGTGGAACCGGCCCGCGGCGGGAATGGCCCGCCGACGACGCTCTTCTTCGGAAATGCCCGCCGAGGTCTCCAGCCAGGCCTGAATTGCCCCCCGGACCAATTCGGCTATAGACACCCTCTGGCGTGCAGCCAGTTCTTTTAATGCACGATACTGGCTTTCTTCTAACTGGATTTGAGTTCGGATCACTTTCTCCCCTCCCAGCAGGTGTTATCATTTGGCTCTTTTGATGGAATGATAACACAAGCCACAAAAAGGGTCAATCACTCCCCACCACCCGCCGGTATACCTCCAGCGTCCGCCGGGCCGTCGCCTCCCAGGTGAACTGCCGGGCCCGCTCCAGCCCCCGGGTCCGCAAGGTCGCCCGCAGCGCCTCATCGGCCAGCACTCGCTCCATCGCCTCCGCCAGGGCCCGGACGTCGGCGGGGTCCACCAGTAGCGCCGCGTCCCCGGCCACCTCGGGCAGACTGGAGGTGTTAGAGCAGACCACCGGCACGCCGCAGGCCATCGCCTCCAGCACCGGCAACCCGAAGCCCTCGTAGAGGCTGGGGAAGACGAAGAGGTCGGCCGCGCTGTAGAGGGCGGGGAGGTCCTCGTCGGGGACATAGCCGGTGAAGTGCACGTGTTCCTCCAGGCCCAGTTCCCGCAAGCGGCGGAAGAAGCCTTCGTAGAGCCAACCCTTCTTGCCAACGATGACCAGACGTGTTGCGTATTGCGTGTTCCGTGCCTGGAGAGCAGCATAAGCTTCCAGAAGAGCCGTGAGGTTCTTGCGCGGCTCTATGGTGCCAACGTAGAGGATGAAGTGCTCGGGGAGGCCGTATTTGGCCCGGACCACCCGCACGGCTTCCGGGTCGGCAGGGCGGAAGCGGAGGCTCACCCCTTCGTAGATGACGGTGATTTTCTCCTCGGGGATGCCGTAGGCCCGGACCGCGTCCCGTTTGGTGCATTCAGAGACGGCGATGACGGCATCGGCGGCCCGCAGAAACCGGGGCATCATCAGGGTGAGGAACCAGCGGTTCAGGGGCTTGTGGGTCTCGGGGTGGAAGAGGAAGATGAGGTCGTGGAGGGTGAAGACGGTCCGGATGCGGGAGAAGCGGGGGAGAAGATGCTCCGTAGCGTGGAAAAGGTCTACACCCTGAAAAAGGCCATCCATACTCAGGCCCAGGAAATGAGAGAGGGCCGCCGTCAGGCGCCAGCGGTAGGCTCCCCAGGGCACCACCCGGCGGGGCAACCTGTCAAGCGGGGGAGGTAGTGAGACAGGGGGATGGCGGTCGTAGTGGAACGCGCTCCACGAAAGGCCGGCCTCTATTTCCAACAATTGCGTTGCCAGTTCTCTGGCATAAGAGGCCAGCCCGGCCTTCTGGTGGACGATGGGGGAGAGGTCCAGGCAGAGGTTCACCGGTCCATTGGTTTCACGCCAGGATTATCGGGAAAGCCAAATCACCTGCAGCAGACCTTCCTTCGCCAGCCCTTGGATTTCGGGATCCCCAGTGACCAGTGGAAGATCCATTTCTCGGGCCAATTGGACAGCGAAAGCATCCGCGAAGGCGATCGGATAGCGGGCTTTGAGGCGCCCAGCCTCAAGGACGCGCTTTGCTGTCACCTCAACGAGGGAAAGAGGCAGTGTACGCCTGGCATCAATCCAGAAAGCATCGGCTTCCTCAGGGCCCCGGGCCCGGAAGAGACGGTAATACACCTCACCCAAGTTGATCCAGGACATATAACAGCGGAACTCGGTCTTTGAGGCCGCCCGATTGAGAAAATCGTCCACCAAGTCGGTGCCGGGTTCCTCCTGCAGCCAGGCCAAAAGAGCAAAAGCGTCAAGACATACGCTCATCCTGCTGTACCTCGCTGGCATGCTCGGCAATGTGTTCCTGGAGAATTGTGGAGCCGGCCAGACGTCCGCGCCAGTGCTGCCACTCCCCCTTTTTAGAGGTCAGACGCGTCAGCACCAACCGCTCCCCTTCCAGAGTCACAACAAGTCGGTCCCCCTTTCTCAATCCCAGCATTTCCCGCATCTCCCGGGGTAGAACAATCTGTCCTTTGGTGGAAAGGGTCACAATCGTCATAGCACTTCCTCCGGTTATTCTTACTCAATTGTAAGACAAAACCATTGAAGTGTCAAATGAAAGGGTTGGGAAGTCCCTTTCGTAAACCGCGATAACCCGCCAGCAGAATCCGAATCAACCCAGCCTGCAAAGGACCGCGGTGCTTCGCCGTGAATCGGATCAGGCTCAGAAAAAAAATCTGAC
>JACIWQ010000033.1 GCA_014360895.1 Thermoflexales bacterium
CAAAACCCCACTTTTTCTCCCCCTTCTCCTCCCCGTTTCGGGGAGGAGAAGGGGGCGGGGGGGATGAGGAGGGGACCACGCGCTGCCCGAAAGCGACGTTATCCGGTACGACTTTGTGAGACTTTAAACCGGTACGACTTTATAGGATTCAACGCGAGATTGCCGATTGGAGATTCTGGGTTATAATTTCCAGGGAGGAGTAGATTATGGAAATCGTCTGGTACGGATTGAACTGTTTCCGGCTGACGGAGCGGGGAATGGCCACCGTCGTCACCGACCCCTACGGGCCAGAGGTCGGCCTGACCCTGCCCCGCCCCAAAGCCGATATTGTCACGGTCAGCCGGGACGTCCCGGAGTGCAATCATACCCGCGCGGTGCGGGGGCCGTTCCGGGTGCTGGATACCCCCGGCGAGTACGAAATCGGCGGCGTCTTCATCACGGCCATCCCTGCCTACGCCGATAAGAAGAAGAGCGCACTGAGCACTATTTTTCACTTTGACTATGACGGTCTGACCGTCTGCCACCTGGGACACCTGGGGCAGGCGCCAACTCAGCCGCAGGTGGAGGCGTTGGGGACGGTGGACATCCTGCTCATCCCCGTCGGCGGGGACGGTGGGCTCACCCCCGCCGAGGCCTCCGAGGTCATCAGCCTGCTGGAACCGGCCATCGTGGTGCCGATGTGGTACAAAATCCCTGGCCTGACCCTCTCTCTGGGGACGCTGAACCGATTCCTCAAGCAAATGGGGATGGAAAAGGCGGAAGCGCGGGATTCCCTCAAAGTCAGCAAAGGGAACCTCCCCCAGGAGACGGAGGTCATCGTCCTGGCACCGAAACAGGAGTAACTCACACCCGCAAGGGGTGGGGACGGCCTCACCGTCCCCAATCCCCATCGCGCAAGAGCCATCAGCATCAGGAGGGAGGCCATGACGCCGGAAGAATTGGTCCAGAAGTTGCACTGGCTGGGGCACGATAGTTTCCGCCTGGACGGCCCGCCGGTGGTCTACTTTGACCCCTGGAAACTGCGCGGAAAGCCGCCGGTGGCCGACCTGGTCCTGGTGAGCCACGAACACTTTGACCATTGCTCACCGGAGGACGTGGCGAAGGTGAGCGGGCCGAACACGGTCATCCTGGCGGGGGGCAACGCGGCGGGACAACTGCGGGGCGCCCGTGCCGTCCGCCCCGGCGACCGGATGACGGTGGCGGGGGTGGAGGTGGAGGCGGTCCCGGCCTATAACATCAACAAATTCCGCGCCCCGGGCCAGCCCTTTCATCCCAAAAACGCCGGGCATGTGGGCTACGTGGTCACCGTGGCGGGGGTCCGGCTGTACTTCGCCGGAGATACCGACGCCATCCCCGAAATGGCCTGGATTGCCTGCGACGTGGCGCTCCTGCCCGTCAGCGGGACCTACGTGATGACGGTGGAGGAGGCGGTGGACGCCGCCCGAACGCTGAACCCCGCCCTCGTCGTCCCCATGCACTATGGGGCGGGCATCGGCACGCCGCAGGATGGGGAGCGATTCGCCGCCCTCTACTCGGGCCGCACGGTGGTGTTGCGCGCAGAATAGGGGCGTCATCTTTGGAGGTCCAATGGGTGATTCGGAAGCACCGCTGACCGCAGAAGTCGCCGTCCCTCCGACGGAGCTCCGCCGGAAACGACGCCGTCAGGGACAGGTAACGGTTTTCCCCAACTGGTGCAAGGGATGCGGTCTCTGCGTCGCCTTTTGTCCGATGAAGGTCCTGGAACAAAACGAGGACGGGCGAATCATCGTCGCCCATCCGGAGAAGTGCACCGCCTGCCGGTGGTGTGAGTTGCACTGTCCGGACTTCGCCATCTTCGTCACCGAGGTGGAGGGGGAGGAATGAGCGCCGTTCTGATGCAAGGAGACGAGGCCTGCGCCGAAGGCGCCATCGCCGCCGGATGCACCTTCTTCGCCGGATACCCCATCACTCCGGCCACCGAAATCGCCGAGCACATGGCCCGTCGCCTGCCCCAGGTGGGCGGCGTCTTCATCCAGATGGAGGACGAGATTGCCTCCATCTCGGCGGTCATCGGCGCGGCGGTGGGCGGGGCCAAAGCGATGACCGCCACCTCCGGCCCCGGCTTCAGCCTGATGCAGGAGAGCATCGGCTACGCGGCCATGGCCGAAATCCCCTGCGTCATCGTGGATGTCCAGCGGCTGGGCCCCTCCACCGGTCGGCCCACCAGCCCGTCCCAGGGGGACGTGATGCAAGCTCGCTGGGGCACCCACGGCGACCATCCCATCATCGCCCTCTCGCCGTCGTCGGTGCGGGAGACCTTTGACCTCACCGTGGCCGCGTTCAACTTCGCCGAAAAGTACCGGACCCCCGTCATCCTGCTGATGGACGAAGTGGTCGGCCACATGCGGGAGGGTGTGGAACTTCCGGACCCCGCCACCATAGAGCGGGTGGAGCGGGCGGAGACCTTGGTTCCGCCGGAATGGTACAAGCCGTACGAGAACCTCCCCTCCGACATCCCACCGCTGATCCCCTTCGGACGGGGGTATCGCTACCACATTACCGGCCTGCACCACGACGAGCGGGGCTATCCCACCGAACGGCCCGACGAAATCGGCCCCTGGCTGGAACGCATCTTCCGCAAAATCCAGCGCAACCTCTCGGACATTCTGCTCTACGAAGAGGACGGGGTGGAGGGCGCCCGGACGCTGGTGGTCGCCTACGGCGCGGTGGCCCGCTCGGCCCGCCACGCGGTACGCATGGCCCGCCAGCGGGGCCGCAAGGTGGGCTTCCTGAAACTGCAGACCCTCTGGCCTTTCCCGGAGGAGGTGGTGGAACTGGCAGCCCGCAGCGCCCGCCGGGTCATCGTCCCCGAACTGAATCTGGGGCAACTGGCGCTGGAAGTGGAGCGGGTCGTCGGTCGGGAACGGGTACGGCGGGTCAACCGGGCCGACGGCGAAATGATCAAGCCATCGGACATTCTGGCGGCTATGGCGTAATGCACATCGGCATTGACTACACCGCCGCCATCCAGCAGCGGGCCGGCATCGGGAGGTACACCCGCGAACTGGTCGGTGCGCTGCTCCGGCTGACGGAAACGGAGGGGGCCGGCCACCGCTACACCCTCTTTGCGGCCGCCGGAGGGCGGAAATCCCCCTCCGTCCCTCCATCCTCCCCGTCCGTCCGCCTCCGCCTCCTGCCCATCAGCGACGAATGGGCCGCCCGCCTCTGGCACCGGGCCCGCCTGCCCATCCCGGTGGAGGTCTTCACGGGCCCGGTGGACCTCTTCTACTCCCCGGACTTTGTCCTTCCCCCCACCCGGCCCGGCACGCGGACCCTGCTCACCGTCCATGACCTCTCCTTCCTGCACTACCCGGACCACTTCGTCCCCAAACTGGTGCGGTATCTGGAGCGGGTGGTGCCGGCGTCGGTGGCCCGGGCCGACCGGGTGCTGGCGGATTCGGAGGCCACCCGCGCCGACCTCATCCGACTGCTGGGGACGCCGCCGGAGAAGGTGGAAGTGCTCTACAGCGGAGTGGACGCCCGCTTCCGCCCGGAGCCGAAGCCCGGGGAGCAGGAGCGACGGCGGGCCCGCTACGGCCTGGACCGGCCCTATGTCCTCTCGGTGGGCACGCTCCAGCCGCGCAAGAACTACGTCCGCCTGATTCGCGCCTTCGCCCGCCTCCCGGATACCGGACGGGTGCTGGTCATCGCCGGGGGCCGGGGCTGGCTCTACGAATCGGTCCTGGAGGAGGCCGCCCGTCACCCCGACCGGGTGCGGGTTCTGGGATTTGTGGAGGATGAGGACCTGCCCGCCCTGTATCGGGGCGCGGACCTCTTCGTTTTCCCGTCGTTCTATGAGGGGTTTGGGCTGCCGGTTCTGGAGGCGATGGCCTGCGGGGTGCCGGTGGTCTGCTCGGGGGTTTCCAGTCTGCCGGAGGTGGCCGGGGACGCCGCGCTGCTGGTGGACCCGGAGGACGAGGAGGGGTTGGGCCAGGCCATCCGGCAGGCACTGGAGGACAGGGAGCTACGGCGGGAGATGACGGCGCGAGGGTTGGCGCGCGCCGCCCAGTTCACCTGGGAGCGGGCCGCGCGCCAGTTGCTGAAATCGTTTCTCTGACGTGCCCGGCACTTTCCGAAGTGCCTGGCACGTTCCCCCCTCACCCCAGGACCCGGCGGAGGGTCTCCGCCAGGCGCTCCACCTCAAAGGGTTTGCGGACCACCTCCAGCGCGCCGACCTGACGGATGCGCTCCACTTCCTGCTCCTCTCCGTAGCCGGTGACGGCGACCACTTTCACGTCGGGGTTCCGCCGTCGTAGCGCCTCCACCAGCGCCACGCCGCCCATCCCCGGCATCACCACGTCGGTGAGGACCAGGTCCACCCGTTCGGCCGCGTACACTTCCAGCGCCTCCCGCCCGTCCGCCGCCTCCAGCACCCGGTAGCCCAGCCGCTTCAGCACCTCCCGGCCCGCCGCCCGCAGCGCAGGGTGGTCCTCCACCAGCAGAACCGTCTCCCCACGGCCGGTGGGCAGGGGGCCTTCGGCCGTCGGCTCCAGCGGGGGCGCCTCCTCCGCCAGCGCGGGCAGGTAGACCCGGAAGGTCGTCCCCTTCCCCACCTCCGTCTCCACGCCGATGTGGCCGCCGTGTTGCTGGACGATGCCGTAGACCTGCGCCAGCCCCAGGCCCGTTCCCACCCCCCGGGGCTTGGTGGTGAAGAAGGGCTCAAAGATGTGGGGGAGCACCTCCGGCGGGATGCCGGTACCCGTGTCGGCGACCTCCAGGCAGACCCACTCCCCGAGCTCCATCCCCACCACTGGTGGCCTCTCCTACGGCCCTACCGTCAGCCGGGAGAGGCCCAGACGGACCTCGCCGCCCTGGGGCATCGCGTCCCGCGCGTTGAGGACCATGTTGACCACCGCCTGCCGCAGACGGGTCGGGTCGCCCTGGACAGTGAAGGGCCCGGTTCGGGTCACCAGCCGCAGCCGGATGTTCTCCGGAATGGCGCGCTCCAGGACCTTCGTCACTTCCTTGAGGAACGGCGCCAGGTCCATTGGACGGGCCTCCATCGGCGCGCGGCGGCTGAAATCCAGAATCTGCTGCACCAGTTGGGTGGCCTGACGGGATTCGCCGATGATGACCTGGAGAGACTGGGCCAGGTCGGAGGGAAGGTCGGGGGACTCCAGCGCCATCTGGGCGTAGAGGATGGTGGTGGTGAGCAGGTTGTTGAAGTCGTGGGCGATGCCGCTGGCCAGTTGCCCCACCGCCGCCAGCCGCTCCTGCTGCTCCAGTTGCGCCTGGAGGAACCGCTCCCGGGTGACCTCGCGGATGACCAGCACCCACCCGCCGTTGGGCCCGATGCCGGAGATGGGCCGGGCCGCTACTTGGAAGGTCCGCCGCAGGTGCGGAAGGGCCACTTCGTGCCAACCATCCCCCGGCGGGACGACCAGGAACTCCCCCAGCGGGCGACCGGCCAGGTGGATGAGCACGTCGCCCTGCCGGGCATCGGCCAGGACGGGCAGGAACTCTTCCGCTGCCCGGTTGGTCAGCAGAATCCGGTGGTCGCAGTCCAGCAGGAGGACGCCCTCGGGCAGCCGCTCCACCAGCGCGCTCAGCCGCGCCTCCTGGGCCGCCAGCGCGGCCCGCAGGTCGGCCTGGTAGAGGGCGACGGCCAGTTGGGCGGAGACCTCCTGGAGAATCTCCACGTGCTCAGCGGTCAGCGCGCCCGGGGTAGCCGAAGCGACGGCCAGCCATCCCCGCAGTCCGCCGCCCGCCCGCAGCGGCACCGCGATGTAGGCCCGCACACCGGCCGCCAGCAGGGCCTGTTCCGCCAGAGAAGGCGCGGGGAGCGCGGAAATATCCGGCACGAAAAGGACCTCTCCCCGCTGGCTAGCTTCAATCTCCCGGTCCACTCCGACCAGGGGGAAGCGGAACCCGGCGCCGATGGGAATTTCGCTATCCGCGTCCCCTGCCAGGACGACGCCCTCGCGAGTGGCCGGTCGGTACGTCACCACGCCGGCTCCGTGGCAGGGCACCAGGCGTCGGACGTACCGGAGGGCTTCGCGGGCAATCTCCTCAGGGGACTGGGCCGCCAGGATGGCCGCGTCCAGCGTCCGCAGCACCTGCAGCCGCTCCGCGTACCGCCGGAGGGCCTCCTCCGCCCGCTTCCGCTCCGAGATGTCGGTGAAGACGGCCAGGGTGCCGATGAAGCGGCCCGTCTCGTCAAAGCGGGGAACGCCGCTGACCAGCACCGGCACCCGCCGTCCGTCTTTCCGGAGCATTTCCAGTTCATATCGGTCGCTCACGCCTCGCCTTCGCCGCCGGACGGCTCTCTGGACAATGGGCTGCTGGTCGGGCGGAAGGACGATGTTTCGGTGCTGACCGGTCAACTCCTGTGGCTCGTAACCCAGAAGACGGGCCGCGGCCGGGTTAACGAAGGTCATATGTCCTGTCTCATCCGTGATGATGATGCCCTCGGCCAGGGAGTTGACGATTTCGGCGTTGAAGGCGGCCAGGCGCCGGGCCTCCTGGAGGAGACGGGCGTTCTGGATGGCCAGGCCGATCTGGTTGGCGACGGTCTGCAGGAGCGCGGCGTCCTCCGGCGTGTAGGCAGCACGGCGGTAACTCTGGACTTCCACCAGGCCGATGGCCTGCCCTTCCACGACCATCGGGACGTAGAGGGCAGAGAGGGTGTAGGGCTCCCCGCCGACGACGATGGCCTTGCCCCCCTCGTAGGCCGGGGAGAGGTCGGAGATGAGTTCGGGATGACCGGTGGCGATGGCCCGGCTTCGCCCGCCAGGAGCATCCGGGACGTGCGCCAGCGGCGGGAACTGACTCACGTCCAACTCCGCGTCCCCTTCCGCCATAAACGCGGCGGTGATGGTCTGCTGCTGGGGGTCAAAGAGGGAGATGCCGAAGACGGGAGCGTCCACCAATCGCCGCACGCCGTCCCGCGCGGTGCGGTAGATGGTGGGGAGGTCCGGAGCGGCGGCCAGCGCCTGCCCGATTTCGTTGACGATGGCCAGTTGGCGGACCCGGCGTTCCGCCGCCTCGCGGGCGCGCGCGGTGGCGATGGCCGATGCCGCCTGCTGGCCGAAGAGGGTTAGCAGGCGCATGTCGTCTTCGGAGAACGACGGCTGCTCCGGCATGCGGGAGACGGTCAGCACGCCAATGGTCTCTTCCTGCCAGAGGAGGGGGACGGCCGCGACCGCCCCCAGGGGTTGTCCCTCAAAGAGGGGACTGCGGCCCTCCCAGGTGCGGTAGTCGTCCACCTTCAGCGGGCGCCGTTCCTGGAGGGCCCGCCCGGAGAGGCCCTCACCCATCCGCAGGCGGACGCCCACGTTCTCCCGGCCGATCCCCTGGCCCACAATCCACTCCAGCCCATCGGCGACGGGGTCGTAGAAGTAGATGCCGCCGCCCCGAGCGCGCAGGAGGGCCATGGCCCGCCGGAGGATGGCCTCCAGCAACCGGTCCAGGGAGCCCGCTTCGGCCAGACGGAGCGCGTTGTCGTGGAGGGCGCTCATCTCCTGCAGCCGCCGGGAGAGTTCGCCGAAGAGGCGGGCGTTTTCCAGGGCGACGGCCAACTGGTCGGCCAGCGCGTTCATCGCCTCCAGCGCGACCTGGTCAAAGGCGTCCGGAACAGTAGACTGAACGTCCAGCACACCCAGGAGTTGCTCGCCGGATTTCACCGGCACGGCCAGTTCGGAGCGGGTGTGGGGGAGTTGGCCATACGGGAGATAGCGGGGGTCCTGGCGGACGTCCGGGACCAGGAGCGGGCGTCCGGTCTGGGCGACGGTGCCGATGATGCCCTGGCCCAGTTCCAGCCGGTAGCCGACCGGAGGCCGCCCGTCCTCGTAGCCGCCGTGCCCGGCGGCCAGGACCAGCCCGGCGTCGGTGAGGAGGAAGACGTTGACGTTGTAGGCGCCGGTCACCACCTGCAGCGAGTAGACGACCTCCCGGAGGAGTGTATCCGGGTCCAAAAAGGCGGCCATCTGTCGGGCCGGCCGGGCAATCGCCAGCAAGGCGGCGGACATTCGGCGGGCCTGGTCTTCTATCTGACTCCGTTCGGCCAGGTCCTCCAGCCAGCGCTGCACCCGGGCTTCACCGTATGCCGCATCCGGGAGGTCACGGCGGGGGACATAGTGGTGGTTTTCGTACACCTGCCCACCGGAGGCGACCAGGGGATGGCACCAGAGCATGTCCAACAGGAAGTCCGGACCGAACTGCCGCCGGTCGTACTGGCAGAGGTAGATAAAGGGAAGGTCGGGGAGGAGTTCGTTGACCCGGGCCTCATATTGGGAAAGGAACTCGTGGCCGGGCATACCGCGCAGGGCCCAGGTCATCTCGCCGGTCATCCGGAGGCCGGTGAAGCCGTCGGCCAGGGCCCGCTCCGTCTCCGCCCGCAGGAGGGCCAGCATGCGGTCGGGGTCAAAACGGCCGTCCGGGAGGTACGTCTCCTGCGCGGTGCGGAAGACCAGTTGTCCGCACTCCAGGGCGGCCCCGGTGTCCACCCCGCCGTCCCGGAGGTACTCCAGAATGGTCCCGGGGGAATGGGCATCGGTGATGTAGACCACCCGCTCCCCGCGCTCCAGGCCCTGAAGGAGGAAGGGGGTGACCAGCGCACGGTGCTCTTCTTCGGTCTCGTAGAATCCACAGATATGGGACGTGGGAGGGAAGCGAAGAGCGGAGGATTCGGGTATCGGGGTTCCGATCATCGCGCTCCTGTGTGGACGGATGGGATAAAGCCCGTCCGGCGGCTCTGGCTGGAAGGGCCAGAATTGAGAATACGTTGTTTATTATACCCCGCTATCCGGTAAAGGCAAACGGCGCGTCGGAGACCGTCACGAGTTAGGGACATCGGCCACCTGGAGGGGCCACATAATGGCCGCGGAGGTCCACCCGATAGCCCCCGTCCTCCTCCCGCACCACCTCCACCTTCAGCTCTTCCCGACCGCAGGCAGACTGCGCATCAGGGGCATCGGCCAGGTATGGTGCACCCAATGCTACCACCCCTTCGGGTCCCAGGAGGGGAGCGCGTCCCGCCGGCCTCGCGGGCCCGGCGCTGGGCCTCCAATCCGGACGACCTGGGGCGGGCAGGTCAGCCGGCCGGCCTGGCTCTCCGGCATCCGGCCCAGCAGCATCAGAAGGACCGCTGAGCCAACCGTGTGGATGGGAATGATGGGGTCTATTGTACCCCTTTCCGCCGGTTAGCTCAAATTCATGATGGGCAGACGATGGCCGCTTTTGTCCCCCTTTTACGGAGCTTCAACCCCTTTTTTGCCTACCCCCTGTGTCCCCGGAATGATACGGTCACTTTCACCCACTGCGGAGAACACAGAGGGCGCGGAGATCTCAGGCCTGTGGGGGAAACTCCGACTCCCGCTCCAGCACCCAGAAGTGGGAAAGGCCGAAGATACGGAGTGGTGTCCGTTCCAGCGCATACGTGATGGTCTGGAACAGGCGGGCCAGGGCGGGCCGACGGCGGGCCAGGCGGTCGTAGCCGGGGAAAATCACCGTCCGGAAGACCACCCGCACGGGCAGACCCCGCAGCAGGCGCCGCAGCGCGCCCACCGTGTACGCCCGGACATGCGGGACCAGCCGGTTCCGCAGCGGGTTGGGCAGGTAGTTGACCAGCGGGATGTTGCCGAAGCGGTAGCGCCCCCGCCAGAAGAAACCGTGCGTCTCAAACGGGTAGAGCCGGTTGGGGACGAACAGGACAATCCGACCGCCGGGCCGGGTGACCCGGACCATCTCCGCCAGAGTGGCCCGGTCGTCGGCAACATGCTCCAGGACCTCGTGGGAGAAGGTCAGGTCAAAGGCGCCATCCGCGAAGGGGAGAGCTTCCCCCATGGCCTGGATCACTCCGGCGGCGCAGGCCTGGGCCTGGCAGGCCCATTCCCGCTCCACCTCCACACCGAAAACGCTGGGGGTATGGCGGCGAAAGGCCGTCAGGTACATCCCCACCCCGCAGCCCACATCCAGTACCCGCTTCCCGGTGGGGTCGGCGTGGCGGAGGACCATCCCGAAGCGCCGCTCCTGGCCGGCGCGCCACGTCAGGGAAGGGACGCCACGCTCGGCCCGCCAGTCGGCCTCTGAGGGACTCCCCATCAGCCCTCCCGAAGGGCAACGTCTTCCAGCGGGAGAACCCAGGGCAGATGCTCCCGCACCGCGTGATACAGACGCCGGTCGTCGCTCACCAGTTGGGTGCTCCGTTCCTCCGCCAGGGCCAGATACGCCCCATCATAAGCGGAGAGGTTAAACCTGTACGCCAGTTCCAGTGCCCGCTGCCAGGAGACCTCTACAGTGGGGATGTCCGGGTCCCGGAAAGTGCGGAGAATCTCCTGAGCGATGAAGCCGCCCGCTCTTTAACCCTTTGCCCGTTTCTCTACCCAAAGCGGCCGGTGATGTAGTCCTCGGTGCGGCGGTCGCGCGGGGTGGTGAAGAGGTCCCGGCCGGGCTGGCACTCCACCAGTTCCCCCATCAGGAAGAAGGCGGCATAATCGGCCACGCGGGCTGCCTGTTGCACGCTGTGGGGGACGATGACGATGGTGTACTGGTGCTTCAATTGCTGGAGCGCCTCCTCCACTTTGCCGGTGGAGATGGGGTCCAGCCCGGAGGTCGGCTCGTCCAGCAGCAGGACCTCCGGTTCCAGAGCCAGGCTGCGGGCGATGCAGAGCCGCTGCTGCTGCCCGCCCGAAAGTCGGCTGGCCGGGTCGTCCAGCCGGTCTTTCACCTCGTCCCACAGCGCGGCCAGCCGCAAGCTCCGCTCCAATATCTCCTCCAGCCGGGCCCGGTCCCGAATCCCCGCCAGTTTGGGGCCGTAGAGGACGTTCTCCCGCACGGTCCCCGGCAGCGGGAGCGGCAGCGCGAAGACCATCCCCACCCGCCGCCGCAGGCGAGGGACATCCACCCCCGGCGCGTAGACGTCCTGCCCGTCCAACAGGACCCGCCCGGTCATCCGGGTCCCTTCCACCTCGTCGTTCAGCCGGTTGATGAGGCGCAGGAGCGTCGTCTTGCCGCCCCCTGCCGGTCCGAAGACGACGGTGATGGCGTTGGGCGGAATGTCCAGCGTCACGTCCCGCAGGGCCGGGCGGTCGCCGTAGAAGTAACTGACGTTCTGGAAGCGGATTTTGGGTTCCAAGGGCGTGAAACGTGAAAAGTGAAAAGTGAAACGTGAAAAGTGAAACGTGAAACGTGAAACGTGAAACGTGAGGTGGGATTTACCATTCCCGGCGCCGCCGGAAGTAACTGCGGATGATGGCGGCGACAGCGTTCATGGAAAGGACGATGGTCAACAGGACCAGCGCCGTTCCGTACTGGACCCGGGGCGGCATGCCCGGCACCTGGGTGCTGATGACGTACAGGTGGTAGGGAAGCGCCATGGTCGGCTCCAACAGCGAGCGGGGGATGCGCGGCAGGTAGAAAGCGGCGGCGGTGAAGAGAATGGGCGCCGTCTCCCCGGCCGCCCGCAGGAGCCCCAGAATGATGCCGGTGATGATGCCCGGCAGGGCCTGGGGGAGGACGATGTGACGAATGCCCTGCCATCGGGTCCCGCCCAGGCTGGCGCTCACCAGCCGGAACTCCCCCGGCACGGCCCGCAGCGCCTCCTCCGCCGTGCTGATGATGACGGGGAGCGTCATAATGGCCAGGGTCAGCGAGCCGGCCAGGACCGAAGTCCCGAATTGTAGAAAGAGGACGAACAGGCCCAGGCCAAAGAGGCCGTAGACGACGGAGGGGACCCCCGCCAGGTTGATGATGGCCAGGCGCAGGGTGCGGGTCCAAAAGGTGTCCCGGGCGTACTCTGCCAGATAGATGGCCCCCCCGATGCCCACGGGGATGGCGACGACCGCTGTCCCCAGCACCAGCAGCAACGTTCCGACGATGGCCGGGAAAATCCCTCCTTCCTTCATCCCGCCATGGGGCATCGCGGTGAGAAACTCCCAGTTGATGGCTCCGATTCCCTGGACGACGATGTTTCCGACAACAAAGAGAATCGGCAACACCACGATGAGGGAAATCACGCCCAAGAGGATAAACCCCAATCGCTGGACCTGATACCGATTGATCATCGCAGACCTCCCCGGCGGGGTTTCTTGAAGATGGTGACGGCGGCCATCGCGTTGATGATAAAGGTGATGACGAAGAGAATGATGCCGATGCCGAAGAGGGCGTGGTAGTGGACGCTGCCCTGGGCCACTTCGCCCATCTCAGCGGCAATCGTGGCAGTCATAGTGCGGACGGGGCGGAAGAGGGAGTCCAGAGTCAGCGGCATGCGGGCCGCGTTGCCGGTGACCATCATCACCGCCATCGTCTCGCCGATGGCCCGTCCCAGCCCCAACATTACTGCCGTGACGATACCGGAGCGGGCCGCCGGGACCACCACCCGCCATATAGTTTGCCACTGGGTGGCGCCCATCGCCAGGCCAGCGTCCCGGTAACTCTTGGGCACCGCGTCCAGCGCGTCCTCGGCCACGCTGATGATGGTTGGCAGCGCCATGTAGGCCAGGATGAGGGCGCCGGTGAAGGCGGTCAGGCCGGTGGGCGCGCCCAACACCTCCCGCACCAGCGGCGCGACGACCGTCATCCCGAAGAAGCCCAGCACCACCGACGGGATGCCCGCCAGTATCTCTATCATCGGCTTGAGGATTTCCCGGGCCCAGTTCGGGGCCACCTCCCGCACGAAAACCGCCGTCGCCACCCCCAGGGGGAGCGCGATGAGGATGGCGGTCACCGTAACCAGGAGCGAGCCCAGGATGAGCGGCAGGGTACCGAAGAGGCCAAAAGTGGGGTACCAGCGCGTCCCGAAGAGGTTCTCCGGTGAGATTTCCCAGAAGATGGGGATGCCTTCCCGGACGAGAAAGAAAAAGATGAGGATGACAAAGCCGATGCTGGAAAAAGCCAGCACCCGGATGGTGGATTCTATGACGAATTCGCCCCAACGGGGATGGGAGGGACGGGATAAGAATTCGGGCTTGCCCAATCAACACCTCCTGATGGACGGCGGGATCGGGTCTGCGGGGTTCTCCTGCCTCGGCAGGTGGTACAGCGACCGAGGGATATTATACCCGATACCGGGATTTTCGCCATCCGATGCCTGCAGGGGGTATGTTCCAAATTTGTCGGGCCTGCGCCACCGTACCGCCAGCCGCCAGGCCGGTACAGTACAGGCTGACAGCCTGCGCACCGGACGGAAGGGTCATTGCGAGGGGCGACAGCCCCGAAAGCCTGCCACGAGCAGCGCGTGGTGGCAATCCCCAGAAGCGACGGGGGATTGCGCCTCGGGCGAGCCCCACGAGGCGAGGCCTCTCGGGCCGTGGCCTTCGGCGTGGCCCTTCGCCCTTCGGGCTCGCAATGACGGCCACAGGGTCATCGCGAGGGGCGACAGCCCCGAAGGGTCATTGCGAGGGCACGGAGTGCCCGAAGCAATCTCCAAAGGTGGTGGGGGGATTGCTTCGCCGCCTGCGGCGGCTCGCAATGACATCCCGGAAGGCTAACTGCGTAACTCCTGCAAGTTTTGCCATTTGCGCAGATGCAAAAGTAAGGGTAAAATGGGGATGGGATGGGCGAGCAACAGGTCAACCAGTTGGTGATTGCGACGGTGGCCGGCGGGCAGGCCGGGGATGTGATTCGGACGCTGGTGGAAGAGGGGTTTTACGTCACCCAGATAGATTCCACCAGCGGCCTGCTACAGGAGGCGACGGTCTCCCTCCTTATTGGCCTGGACCGGGCCCGTCTCCCCCATCTGCTGGGGCGGCTTCGGACGCTGTGCCGCCCGTACACCCGCTACCTCCCCGTGCACCTGGAGGTCACGATGGCGGAGGTGCAGCCGATGATGATTGAGACGCAGGTCGGGGGGGCAACCATCTATGTCCTCAACGTAGAACGGTTTGAGCAGGTGTGAGGATGAAACTACTCATCGTCATCTTGCAGGACGGGGATGCGGGGGCCGTCATGGAACGGCTGATCGCCGGGGGCTACCGGGTGACCCGGATTGCCAGTACCGGTGGGTTTCTCCGGCGGGGAAACGTCACGCTGCTGATTGGGGCAGAGGCAGCGGAGGTGGATGGGGTGATAGACCTGCTCCGTCAGACCTGCGCGCCGCCGGAGCCGGGCCAACATCGGGCGACGGTGTTCGTGGTGGAAGCGGCCCACTTTGAGCAGGTTTGACGCCGCAGGCCTGCCGGGCCCCCGGGCCTGGCAGGCCTTTTATGAATCCTCGCGGCGGGCCCGCGCGGCGGTCCAGCCCGCCAGTCCCCCGGTGACCCCCCAGTGCAGCAAGATGCTCAGCCAGAGGTTGGCCGCCTGCAAATAGAACGCCGCGCTGAGAACAGCCATGCCCGCGCGAATCAGAGTCAGAGGACGCTTCTCCGGTTCCCGCAGAGCTTCCCACCACCAGGGGTTCAGGATGGCCTCCAGTGCAACGATCCCCAATCCCGTCCAGGCTCCCCAATAGTTTCCCAACACAACCGAGGGCCCGTTCCGGTAGAACATCCAGTGGGTCTCCTGAAAGAAGGCCTCCCTCAGCGCGGTGGGGATGGAGAGGGGAAGACGAACGGTCTTCCCGTCGCTCCGGTGCCCTACGGCCCACCAGATGACCACTAGGATGGCCCAGGCCATTGTCCCCAGGAGGATGGCCCAGCCCAGGCCACGCACCCCCTCCATCCAGAGTTGCAACCGCTCTTCGGGGGAAAGGGAGGAGCCAAGCAGAAGAGGCAGGGGGTCCAGACCGAACCGTCGCTCCACCACCGCGTCCCGCCCCCAGAGCAGGGCGGCGAACGGACCGCCAATGTAGTAGAGGAACCGGAGCAGTTGGAGCAGGGAAGGGAAAAAGGGGGAGGCTTTCAGCCGTTGGGCCCAGGCCTGGTGGCGGAGGAGCCAGGTTGTCCAGGTAGCCAGCAGGGCAACCAGTCCGGAGCCACCCAGCCAGAGCCACCGGTCAATCACGGCCGTACTCCTCTTTGAGGGGAACTTCCAGCCGCACAGTGGCTCCCTGGCCTGGGGCGGAGATGATAGTCAGTTTGCCGCCCGCCAGTTCGGCCCGCTCCCGCATATTCAGCATCCCCAGACTGCCGCGCTCTTCGTACCCCCGTTCCAGGACGCGCGGGTCAAAGCCCACACCGTCATCTACCACTTCGGCGACAAAGAGATTCCCCCGGGTGTACATCCGCACTACAATCTGGTTGGCATGGGCGTGCTTGCGGGCGTTGCTGATGGCTTCCTCTATGATGTAGAAAATCGTGCCCTGCTGGTCTTTATCCAGCCGACTATCCACGCCCTCCGGTGCTTCCAACCGAATCGGCAGCGGATCCGTTTCCATCCGCTTAGCGATGTACTGCTCTATGGCCGCGCGCAGTCCATGGGTCTCCAGGATGAGAGGCCGGAGGGTGAACAGCATATGGCGGATCTCTTTGGTGGTGCGACGGGCCAGTTCTTCAATCCGCGCCAGTTCCGCCTGAATTTCATCGGGCCGTTCTTTGAGGAGCATCTGGACGTAGTTCAACCGCATGGCGATGGCAGCGATGGACTGGGTGGGGCCGTCGTGGAGGTCGCGGGCCAGTTTTTTGCGCGCGTCTTCCTCTACGGCGACGATGCGCTCTTTCTCCTCCATCAAGCTCTGGTAGAGCCGCGCGTTCTGAAGGGCAACGACCCCCTGATTGCAGAGGGCGCTGAGAAGGTCCTGGTAATCGGGGGTGAACAGGCCGGTTTGAGAGCTCCCGAAAACGGCCAGGCCGAAGGTCTCAAAACCCGCCCTCAGGGGCACCGCGACCGCTTCCCGGCACTGATGAAGGGAGACAAATCGGCCCAGTTCCGGGTCTTCGCCTGGGGCCAGGCAGAGAGCCGGCTCCGCCGTTCTCAGCGCCTGGGCCAGGACCCCGGATTGTCCCTCCAGGGCCACCTGCTGGTCCCGGCGGGGGGCATGACGGGATGCCGCGACCCTCAGTTGGTCCCCCCGGAAGAGGAGGATCAGACCGACCAGAGGGGTTTCCTGTCCGGCCAGTTCATGCAGGCCGATTTCCGCCACGTCCAAGATGGCTTCCAGAACCCGCTGGTAATTCAGCGTTGCGCTGAGGGTGCTGGCCAGTTCAAAAATGAGGCGGGACTGTTGATGACGGGCGCGCAGCCGGCGCAATTCCTCTTCTTCTTCCTGCCGTCGGATGAGGGCGACCCGCCGCTTCATCTGCCCGCCGACCAGGGCGGTGACCACGGCGGCCAGCAAAATGATGACGACATTCCCCATTTTGGCCAACAGTGTGTCTACCGTCAAGGGGGTCATCTCCAGGAAGCCCAGACCCAGGTAGCCAATGGCGATAAAGAGCGCTGCTGCCAGACTGGTCAGAAAGGAGAAGCGGAGAGCGGCGGTAATGATGGGGAACAGCGCGAAAAACAGGAGGGGGCTATCCAATCCTCCGGAGACGGCCATCAGACCAACGGCCAGGACCGTATCCACAGCCAGAGCAAGTACGGAGAGAAGGGGCGGGAAACGATGAACAGCCAACAGGAGGGTCAGCGCCAGGTTGTAGGCAACGCCAATGCCGATGAGCAGGCCGAGGGGAAGAGATGACGGGCTGTTGAAACCGTGCGAGGGGTCCAGAAATCCGACAAGAAGGACGGCCAACAACAAGAGCCAGCGCAGATTGCTGACGACCCAGTCCACTTCCAATCTGCGCTGGGGGTTTTCCCGGATGACCGTGGAGGGCGGTTCTTTCATTCGCGAGTGTGGGCCTCAAAAAACACGCGCCCGAAGACTCCTTCGGGCCGTGGTTATGAAGTCCGTGTGGGCGCGAAGGGATTCGAACCCCTGACCTCCACAATGTGAGTGTGGCGCTCTAACCAGCTGAGCTACGCGCCCATGCGTAATTATAGCATCATCTTCCAGAAAGGCAAGCGGCGGGGGTGTCTCATTCTTGTCGGGAAGGGGGTGGCACGCCCCGGCGATGCCCCCTCCGCCAGGGTCATTGCGAGCTCCCGTCAAGGTAACCGTCACCTTTCAGCGTCCCGCTACCGCCGAGGCACCAGGCGGGCCATCAGCGTCCGATAGAAATAGTCCCGCTCCCGCACCCGGGCGAAACGGGCCACATAGGGGCTGGCCTCCACCTCCACCGCGTCCCCGGGCGGCAGTTCCGCCACCACCTCCCCGTCCAAAATCAGGGAGGCCGGGGAGTGGCCCCGGACGACCACCCGCACCCGCACCCCCTCCGCCAGCACCACCGCCCGGTCCAGGCTGAGATGCGGAGCCACAGGTACCAGCAGGATGTTCCGCTGCTGCGGCGGCATAATCGGCCCGCCCGCCGCCAGCGCGTACGCGGTACTGCCGGTGGGCGTGGCGATAATCAGCGCGTCCGCCACGTAGGTGGTGAGCAGGTCGCCGTCCACCCGGGCCTCCAGGTGGACCACCCGCCCCAGCGCCCCCGGCCCCACCACCACGTCGTTCAGG
This sequence comes from Thermoflexales bacterium, assembly GCA_014360895.1. Taxonomy (GTDB): domain Bacteria; phylum Chloroflexota; class Anaerolineae; order B4-G1; family DUEL01; genus SpSt-77. Next base: position 17,408 of record JACIWQ010000033.1, read on the forward strand.
GCGTCCTGCGCGGGCCGGCCTCCGGCCCGGACCGCCCGCAGCATCATCCGCTCCTCCACCCAATACTCCCCCCGCAGCACGTGCCCCAGCACCTCCTCCCAACCGTCCGGCTCCGCCTCGGTCAGGAAGCCCATCCGTCCCAGGTTGACCCCCAGGATGAGCGCCGGGTGCCCGGCAGTGTGGTGCGCGGCCCGCAGGATGGAGCCATCGCCCCCCAGCGTGACCAGCAGGTCGGTCCCGCGAAGGTCTGGGAGGACGGCGTCCTCGTCCAGGGAGTCCGTCTCCCAGACCCGAATCCCCCGCTCCCGCAGCCAGCGGGCGATCTCCCGGGCCAGCGCGGGGGCCGCCGGGATTTGGGGGTGGATAAAGATGCCGACGGTCTTCAGGCGCCCATCCGTTGCCGCAGCCACAGGACCAGTTCCTCCAGCGGGATTTCGGCCTGCTCGCCGGCGGCCATATCCCGCACCGCCGCCGCTCCCCGCGCCAGTTCGTCCTCCCCCAGGATGACGACGTAGCGGGCCCCCCGCTTATCCGCCTCCCGCATCTGGCTCTTCAGCCCCCGGTCGCCGAAGGCGGTCCAGACCGCTACCCCGGACCGGCGGAGTTCGTCCGCCAGGCGGACCGCCTCCCGGCGGGCCCGGTCGCCCAGATGGGCCAGGAAGACAGCGGGAGACGGCAGAGGCGGGACCTCCAGTTCCTGGGCCTTCATGACCATGATGATGCGCTCTATTCCGGCGGCCACCCCCACCCCGGGGGTCGGGGGGCCGCCCAGCGCCTCCGCCAGGCCGTCGTAGCGGCCCCCGCCGCACACCGCCGCCTGCGCGCCGATGCCCGCCGCCCAGACCTCAAAGACCGTCTTGGTGTAATAATCCAGCCCCCGCACCAGCCGGTGGTTCAGCGTGTAGGGCCGCCCCAGCAGGTCCAGATACTCCCGCAGTCGCGCGAAGTGGTCCGCGCACTCGTCGCAGAGGTGGTCGGTGATGGGCGGCGCCACCGCAATCACCGGCTGGCAGACCTCAGCCTTGCAGTCCAGCACCCGCAGGGGATTGCGCTCCAGCCGACGGCGGCAGTCCTCGCAGATTTCGCCCACATGCCCCTCGTAGTACTCCTTCAGGACCCGGACGTATCCGGGGCGACAGCGGGGACAGCCCGTGGAGTTGAGTTGGAAAGAGAGGTCGCGGAACCCCAGGCCGGCATAGAGGTCCCAGATGAGGAGCATCACCTCCAGGTCGGCGAGGGGGTCCATCTCGCCGAGAATTTCCATATTGAACTGATGAAATTGACGGAAGCGCCCGGCCTGGGGGCGGTCGTACCGGAAGACGGGGCCGACGGAATAGAGTTTGACCGGCTGAGGGCGCACGTGCATCCCGTTCTCAATGTAGGCGCGGACGACCCCGGCGGTGAACTCCGGCCTCAGCGTCAGCGACTCCCCGCCCTTGTCGGTGAAGGTGTACATCTCCTTCTCCACCACGTCGGTGGTGGCGCCGATGCCCCGGGCGAAGAGTTCGGTAGCCTCAAAGATGGGGACGTCTATGCGTTCAAAGCCGGCCTGGCGGGCCAGCCGCACCGCGAACTCGGTGACGTACTCCCAGTATGGCTGCTCTTCGGGCAGAATATCGTGGGTTCCGGTCGGGCGCTGGAATCGCGGCATTTTCCCCTCCGCAGGAAAACCCTCAGGACACAAAGGCACGAAGCCTTCATGGCTGATTCCCTTCGTGTCTTCGCGTCTTCGTGGTGAATCATTATACCCCGTTTCCCGGAATTGGCGAAGAGCGGGGGAGCAGGCGGGCCGTCAGCAGGCCGGCCAGGGCGAAAAGGGTTGCGGCGCCCAGGAAGGGCATCCGCAGTCCACCGACGACCGCCAGCGCGGTGCTGAGCATCGGCCCGACGGCGTTGGCGACGGAGAGGATGGTGGACTCCACACCGTAGACGGTGCCCTGCCGGCCGGGCGGGGCGAGGGCCGCCAGCGTGGCGCTGAGTGCCGTAATGGTGCCGCCCATCACAAATCCGGAGCCCGCCTGCAGCAGGAGCAGCGCGGGGAGGTCCCGGACAAAGTACTGGGGAACGTGGAGAGCCGCCGAGCTCAGCGCGCAGAGCAGGAGCACTCGCCGCTCCCCCCAGCGGTCGCTGAGGCGGCCCAGGAGGACGGCCCCGCCGGCCCCCGCCGCTGAATTGACCCCCTGGACCAGGCCGGAGAGGGTTGCCGCTGTCTCCGCAGGGGCCAGCGACTGGACCACCAGCGGCAGCATCGGCGAGAGCGCCCGCGCCGCCAACCGCATCATAAACCGGACGCCGAAGACGCTGACCAGGGGCGGGGAGGAGAAGACCACGCGCAGGTTGTCCCAGAGGGCCGTCCCGGCCGACGTCTCGCTCCGGGGAGGGGGTGAGAAGTCCTCATGCACCCGGAAGGCTACCATCAACCCGCCGACCAGCAGGAGCCCGCTGGTCGTCAGGAAGGTGGCATGAAAGCCCCATTGGTCGGCGATGAAGCCCCCCAGCAGGGGGCCGACGGAACTGCCCAAGTAGATGGCCATCTGCAGGAGCCCCATCGCGTAGCCGACCCGCTCCCGGGGGGCGGTGCTGGCGACCAACGTGTTCGCCGCCGCCACGGTGCCCGTCAGCATCCCCTGGAAGGCCCGCAGCAAGGCCAGTTGGGGAGCACTCCGGGCCAGCACCATCAGCCCGATGACCAGTGCTCCGCCGAACATGGCCCGCTCCACCATCGGCTTCCGCCCGTACCGGTCCGCCAGCGAGCCCCAGATGGGCGCCATCACCGCCATCGTGACCGCATGGGCGGAGAAAATCATCCCCGACCAGAATTTCACCGCATCCGGGGCGGTTACCCCGAGTTTCTGAACGTAGAAGGGGAGGATGGGCAAAACGGAAGAGAAGCCAACGATGGACGCGAATTCGGCGAACCAGATAGCCCAGAGATTTTGTTGCCAGAGTGCAGGTGAAGGAGTAGAGTTCCCGGTCCGCTTGAACATCGGCACAGGGGGATTATATCCTCTTTTTGCCGATGGTCAACCCTGGGCGCTCATTGGTCAATTCAACGCCTCTGTGGTAAAATCTCTACCAAGAACCATGTCCGGGCCATCGCCACAAAAACTCTGCCGTAAACGCAAAGGAGAGAAATGGCAACCCTGTACGGAAGCATCGGTCGGTCTGTGAGGATTCAGAAGGCAGAACCCGGCATCGCCGACAAGGTCCAGGACTATCTGAGCCGGGTGGCGGCCCATATACCGTCCGAAGTCGTGGCGGTGTACTTGCTGGGCAAGGCCGTCGCTCCCGATGAACCCGTGCTGGGCATCTGGGGCATCGTCTGCTGGGTCATCGCGCTCGCTCTGAGGTGGTGGGGCACCCAGGGGCAGGGGAAAGTCCTGAACGTCGTCATGACCACCCTGGCGTTCCCCCTCTGGGCGATGGCGATCGGCGGGACGATTCTGGGGTTCACTTTGGGGGAGCAAATCTCCACCCTGGCCGTACTGGCCTTCGCTGTGGTGGCCGGTGCTCTGTACAACAATCAGTAGGAGCCCTGAGCTCCCGTCATCTGGATTCGGGATGGTTAAGATGAAAAGGACGATTATTCCGTTTCTGCTGACTGTAGGGCTGAGTCTGCTGGCGGGCTGTCAGAAAGGCGCGACGCCGACCAGCAATGTCCCCACGGTGTCGCCCACCGCGACTCCGCTCCCTCCGACCTCTGCTCCCGCTTCCACAACGGCGGCCTGCCGGGCCGTCCCCTCCATCTTCGCTTCTCTGCCCGCCCTGAATGTCCCGCCGGTCACCGACGCGGATTGGGCGCGCGGTCCGGCGGACGCGCCGGTCACGCTGATAGAGTATTCGGACTTCCAATGACCGGGCTGTGCGGGGGTGGAGCCCCTGCTGGCGTTTCTGGAGGAAACGCACAAGGAGAATCTGAGAATCGTTTACCGCCACTTTCCGCTGACCAGTATCCACGATAAGGCCCAGATTACGGCGGAAGCCGCCGAGGCCGCCGGGGCCCAGGGCAAATTCTGGGAGATGCACGACCTGCTCTTCCGGCGGCGAGAGGACTGGGTCTCCCGTTCCGTAGACCAGATGCCCGACGTCCTGGCGGGCTACGCGCAGGAACTGGGATTGGATGTGGGGCGTTTCCGTCGCGACCTGCAGGAGCATACGTTCCAGGCGAAGGTGACGGAGCAGTACCAGGAAGCGGTCACGATGGGGCTGCCGGGCACGCCGTCGTTTATAGTCAACGGTCGGATGTATCCCACCGACCAGTGGGGGATTTCCTACCAGGGGCTTAACGCGCTGATCAGCCTGGCTTTGCTGGAACCCCATCTCTACAGCGCGCCGCCCGCCCGGCAGATTGACCCCGCCCGGCAGTACGTCGCCACGATTCGCACGCCCAAAGGGGACATCGTGATGGAACTCTACGCTTCCCAGGCGCCGCTCAACGTCAACAGTTTCGTCTTCCTGGCCCGGGAAGGGTGGTACGATGGGACGACCTTCTTCCGCGTGATTCCGGACTTCGTGGTCCAGGCGGGCGACCCGACCGGGACGGCCGCCGGAACCCCCGGCTTCCAGTGCGACGATGAAATCGGCAACCTGAAGTTTGACGCGGCGGGGGTCGTGGGCATCGCCAACGCCGGCCCCAACACCGGTAGCAGCCAGTTCTTTATCACACTGGCTCCCCAGCCGGACCTGGACGGCAAATACACGATTATCGGGAAGGTGATCCGGGGGCTGGAGATTCTTCAGGCGCTCCCGGAGCGGAATCCCGCCGACCCGATGGCTCCGCCAGGGCTGTTGATTGAGGGGGTGCAGGTAGAGGAACGCTAATCAGGGAAGCACTACAGGGGGAATTCTCGCAGCGGGTTGCCCTCTTCATCAACACCCACTACGGGCAATTCTTTCATCGGGAAATGCCGGGGGTTGGTGGTCACCAGGGTCGCTCCGCAGCGGAGGGCCGAAGCCGCGATGACAGCATCGGGGCCGCTGATCGCGACGCCTTTCATCCGCCAGGCCCGAATGATCTCACCCGCCAGGTCTGCCGTCGGGGCATCCAGAGGGTGGGTCTGGAGGGCATCCAGCAAACCGAACGTCGCTTCTCGCTCGTGCTCGCGCATCCCCTGCACGATTTCCAGGCGGGTAAAAGAAGCGATAATTAACTCTCCTTCCCGGGCAAGGCGATGCATCAACGCCCGGTAGCCGGGCCGGTTTCGCAGATGGCGGATCAGAATGCCCGTATCCAGGAGATAATCAGCCATTCTGCTGCCCTTCGTTGGAAATCGGCCAATCCCAGCCCAATCCGGCCCGTCTCTCCTCAATCCAACGGTCTATATCTGCCGGCGTCATTAGATCCGGGTGGCCTTCATCGCGCCACGCTCCGGCAGAAGCGTCAATGGCCGCCAGCAATTTCAACCGATGGAGTTCCCGGGCCACGGCCTGGGCCACAAAACGGGCCCGCTGCCGGGCCGGTACGTACCGGCGCAGGTCCCGGGCAACGCTGCGGGGCAAATAAATGTTCAGTCTCTCGGTTTCCATAACCCGCTCCTGCAACACCCAATTGCGCACACTATTTTAGCACCATTCAATGGCACTGTCAAATAGTTCCATAAATCGGCCATCTTCTGCCCAACTCCTGGGGCTGTTCAGCGTCCTCGCTGGCGGCCTGGTAGCGGCCGGCGGGGTGATAATGGCCGTCCTGCTGGTTTTCAGCGCTCAACTCCAGGTGAGCGAGGCAGGCATCGGCGATATAGCCCTCCCACAGGCCGTCGCGGTGGGTGCGCTGGGCGTATGCCTCGGACTGGTCCTGATCGCCGAAGGGGTCCGGAAACGAAGGGGCACCCCCTCCAGGCCCTTTCGCTTCCGCCGGTTCGGCTGGCTCTGGCTGGCTTTCGCCGTCCTGCTGGTCGCCGGTACCATCGTCTCTGTGCTGAACGCTCCGCCGCTTCTGATGGCTCTCATCCACGCGCCGACGCTGTTGCTCCTGCCCGCTCTGGTCCTGACCCTGGTCGGATGGGGACTGCGCGGGCGCGGCGTCTCCTGGTCGGACGTAAGTGGCGGGTTGCTGGCCGGCGCGCTCTTGGGCACGGGCACCGCGCTGGTGATAGAGGCCATACTGATGGTCTTCCTGGCCGTTGCCCTGTTCGCGCTGGGATTGTTGCCTCAGGAATGGCTCCAGCAGGCACCGCAGGCCCTCGCGGCCGGAGAGATTCCCTTCCCCGCTGAGGTAGAAGGCCTGCTGGATGGGCTGACGCCCCCGCTGATGCTCATCGCGCTGGTTTTTATCGGCGGACTGGTGCCGCTGGTGGAAGAGGCCACCAAGACGCTGGGCGTGGGGCTGGCAGGGGCCTGGCTCCGCCCCTCGCCGGCCCGGGCGTTTCTGCTGGGCGTCGCCTCCGGCGCGGGGTTCGCTCTGGCAGAGAACATACTCAACAGCGTCTTTACCGGCCCCGCCTGGGGACCGGCGGTGCTGGCCCGCCTGATGGCGACCGTGATGCATTGCGCCACCGGCGGCCTGATGGGCTGGGGATGGGGCCAGTGGTGGGCCGGGCGGCGGCCCTGGCGGCTCCCGCTGGCCTTCGTGGGCGCGGCAACGGCCCATAGTTTGTGGAATTCCTGCGCGGCCGGGGCCGCCCTGCTCGGCCTGATGGCGCTGACCCGGACCGGTGATCCGGTGTGGATGGGGCTGGCGGGCCTCCTGCTGCTGACCCTGCTGGGCATGCTCTTCCTGCTGGCCTGTGGGGTTGCGGTCACCCTTCTCTGGGCCAGCCACCGTCTGGGACGGTCTGCTCTATGAGTCGCTGGCTCACCGTCTACAACCGGACGCGCGGCACAACCCTCCCGGTGCGAGCGCGGTGGTGCGCGTCCTTTCTGTGCCGTCTGCGCGGGCTGACCTTCCGCCGACGGTTGCCGCCGGGGGAGGCCCTCCTGCTGGTAGGCGCGCGGGAGAACCGCGCGGAGGCGGCCATCCATATGCTCTTCGTCTTTTTCCCCATCGCCGCCATCTGGCTGGACCGGACGGGGCGGGTGGTGGACGCCGTCCTGGCCCGCCCGTTCCGGCCTTTCTACGCTCCACGCGCTCCCGCCCGGGACATTCTGGAGGGACCGCCGGAACTGTTGGCGGAGGTATCGGTGGGAGACCTCCTGGAGTTTGGGTGATTTCTATATGGCCGCCGCCCACCGTCATCCCCATTGGACCCGCTGGGTTGCCCTCGCGCTGGCCTTCCTGGTCGTCGGCACCTATATGGCCCTGACCCCACCGGGCTTGTTGAGCAAGGCAGACTGGGTATCCGCCGCCGTCTGCCACCGGATCCCCTCCCACTCCTTCTCCTTCGCCGGTCGGCCGTTGCCGCTCTGCGCCCGCTGTACGGGTACCTTCCTGGGTGCCCTGACCGCGCTCTTCGGTCAGGCCGTCTTCCTGCGCCGCCGGGGGGCCTCGTTCCCGCCACCCGCTATCACCGCCGCGCTGGTCGGTTTCATCCTCCTGATGGGGATAGACGGCGTAAATTCCTATGTGGACCTGATGCGGGGGACGCCGTTGTTCTACGAGCCCCGCAATGAACTCCGTCTGGTCACCGGTGCGCTGAACGGTCTGGCGCTGGGCGCAATCCTGTGGCCGATGGTCCACCTCAGCCTCTGGCGCAGCCCGCTCCCCGAACCGGTCATCCGGAACGGGAAAGACCTGGGCATCCTGCTCCTGATGGAGGCAGGTGTGGCGGCCCTGGTGCTGAGCGGCCGGCCCGTCCTCCTCTACCCCCTGGCGCTGGCCAGTGCGCTGGGCGTCCTGGCCCTGCTGACGCTGACGATGACGGTTCTGGTCGTCATTGTGGCCGGGCGGGAGAACCGGTACGAGCGCTGGCGGGACGCCCTCACGCCCCTCCTGGTGGGGTTAACCATGGCTGTCCTGCTGGTCGGTCTGGTAGACCTGGTCCGCTACGGGGCGACCGGCACGATTACCGGAGTCCCGGGGCTGGAGTAAAGGATGAACGTCCCGAAGCCGTTTCGTCTTCTTCTCCGCCTCCCTCCTCTCCGGTTCTCGTGGTCGGTTTACCGGACATTCCTCCTGCTGTTGCTTCTGATATTGGTGACCGGCCTGAAAAGTGAGGGCGCGCCGCCGGGCGCGCTGGAGACCCGGGCGGACCGGCTGGTCGCCGACCTTCGTTTTGACTTTTTGGGCTGGGAGGCCAGAACCCTCTGGGATAAGTTCACCCTCTGGCTCCTGCAGCCGCAGCGGTATATGACGGAGGCTGACCGCTGCCAATTCGTGCGGGACTGGGTGGAGCGCGTGGCCGAGGCTCAACGGCTGGAGGGGAAAATCAACGAGGCCTATACCGACCCGTCCGTCCAGGACCCCCTCAGCGCCACAGCGCAGGCCCGGGCCGAACGGGACCGGGTGCGCCGGGAGATCGCGGTCCGCCAACCCATCGCGGAGGCCATTTTAGAAGAGCAGGTCGGCGTGGTGCTGGCCCGGGACGCCTCCGGCATTCTGGGCCAGCCGGCCCCTCCGGTCGGCATCCACATCACCCCGCTCCCCTACGTCCTCATCGCCTCTCTCCGGGAACGAATCGCCGTCATCTACCAGGCCGAACTGGCCCCAGGGCTCACCGCCGACCAGGCCGACGCGCTGGAGGACCGGATAGACCAGTCCCTCCACATCTCCTCGCTGGTGACGCCGATTGGCGGGATGTCGGCCTGGCCCGCGATGGTACTGGAGTTCCCCAGCCTGGAATGGTGGACGGAGGTCACTGCCCACGAGTGGACTCACCACTACCTGGGCTTCTTCCCCCTGGGCTGGGACTACGGGGAGAATTGGGAGGCGCGGGTCATCAACGAGACCGTCGCGTCGCTGGTGGGGCGGGAGATCGCCCGCCGGACTCTGGTCCAGTACTACCCCGACCGGGCGCCTTCCGAGGAACCCTGGACCGAAGAGGAAGAAGAAACTTCTACCCCACCTCCGCCCCCTGAGCCCGGAGCGTTTGATTTCAACCGGGAGATGCACGAGACGCGCATCCGGGTGGATGCTCTGTTGCTTCAGGGGCGAATAGAGGAGGCGGAGAAGTACATGGAGCGCCGCCGCCAATTCTTCTGGGAGCACGGGTATCGCATTCGGAAACTGAACCAGGCCTACTTCGCGCTCTACGGCTCTTATGCCGCTGAGCCGGTGGGAGCGGCGGGAAAAGACCCCATTGGGCCGGCCGTGCGGCGGGTCTGGCGAATGACGATGAGAGACCCCCGCCGCTTCCTGCAACAAGTGCGCGGCGTTACCTCGCTGGACCAACTGACCCAACTGTTGAAGGAGTGAAATGAACCTCCTCCAGTTCGCCCTCCGGCTGGCCCTCTGCGGGTCGCTTCTGGTGGGGGCCCTCTTTCTCCCCGCGCCGGGTGGATCGGCCCGAGAGGCCGATGCGGGCGCGCCGCGCGAACCGCTCTCTCTCCCCGTCTGGTTTTCTCCTCCCCCCGACTCCCCGCTGGACCCCGCCCTGGCCCGCGCCCTGGCCCAGGCCGGCCCGGACGACGTGGTCCCGGCCATCGTGGTCCTGCGGGAGCAGATCGTCCTCACCCCTCCCCCTGCCCCCTCCCCTCTCCTGACCGAAAGTCGTACACCCCCTTCTGGATTTTCAACGGCATCGCCGTCCGCGCCCGCCCCGACGCCCTCTGGGCCCTGGCTTCCCGCCCCGAAGTTGCCCTGGTCCGCCTGGACCAGTACCGCCGGTACCTTCCCACTTCCCCTCCCCCGCCCCTGGGGGAGGGGGCCGGGGGGTGGGGGCCCACTCCCCCCTCCCCCACCTTGGGGGAGGGGCTGGGGGTGGGGGAGGCCGAATGGAACATCGCCCGCGTCCGCGCCCCCGAGGTCTGGGCCACCCTGGGCGTCTCCGGGACCGGCGCGGTGGTGGCGGGAATGGATACCGGCGCCGACTGGCTCCACCCGGCCCTCCAGGCCAACTACCGGGGCTATAACCCCCACGGCCCCGCCCAACACCGGGGCAACTGGTACGACCCCGTCACCGGCTCTCTCTACCCCATAGACGACCACGGCCACGGCACCCACACCCTGGGCACCGCCGTCGGCCGCGAGGGTATCGGCGTCGCCCCCGGCGCCCGGTGGATCGCCGTCAAAGTGCTGAGCCGCGACGGCTACGGCTACGACTCCTGGATCCACGCCGGGTTCCAGTGGCTGCTGGCCCCCGACGGCGACCCCGCCCTGGCCCCCGACGTCGTCAACTGTTCCTGGGGGGACGAGAACGGCCTCTCCACCGAGTTCCAGCAGGACCTGCGCGCGCTGCGCGCGGCGGGCATCTTCGTCGTCTTCGCCAACGGCAACAGCGGCCCCGGCCCGGGGACCGTCATCTCCCCGGCCTCCCTCCCCGAGGCCTTCGCCGTCGGCGCGACGGATTCCGGAGACCGCGTCGCCTACTTCTCCAGCCGGGGGCCCTCCCCCTGGGGCGAGGTCCGGCCCCACGTCGTCGCGCCCGGCGTCGGTGTCCGTTCCGCCCTCCCCGGCGGCGTCTACGGCACGATGAGCGGCACCTCTATGGCGACCCCCCACGTCACCGGCCTGGTGGCGCTCCTGCGCGCCGTCAGTCCGACCCTGGAGGTCACCCGGACCGCCTACCTCATCACCAGCACCGCCGTCCCGCTGAGCACCACCGTCCCCAACAACGACTCCGGCTGGGGCCGGATAGACGCCTTCGCCGCCGTCTCCGCCCTGATGAACGCCGGAGTGGTCCAGGGGACGGTATCCCGTTTGGGAGACGGGGCCCCCATCTCCGGCGCGACCGTCTCCGCGACCTTCCACGGCGATGGGGGTGGGGGTTCGGCGACGACCGACGCCTCGGGTCGCTACACGCTCCCCCTGGCCCCCGGCCCCTACGACCTGACCGCCCGCGCCTTCGGCTACGCCCCTGCCGTCCGCTACGGCGTCGTCGTCACCACCGGCGCGGTCGTCACCGCCGACTTCGCCCTGACTGCCCTCCCCACCGGCACCCTTCGGGTCGCTTTGGCGGACGGGGCCACCGGCGCGCCCGTCACCGCCACCCTTTCCGTCCTGGATACCCCCCTGACCGCGACGGCCTCCCTGGCGACCTTCGCCCTTCCCGCGGGCGACTACACCGTCCGCGCCCGCGCGGTGAGCTACCGCGTCGTCACCGCCACCGCCACCGTCGTCGCCGGGGAGACGGCCGCCCTCACCCTGACCCTCCCCCCGGCCCCCTCGGTCCTGCTGGTGGACTCCGGGGCCTGGTACTACGGGAGCCAGATTCCCTACTACCGCCGGGCGCTGGACGACCTGGCCCTGGCCTACGACGAGTGGACCGTCCGCCAGATTCCCGACGACGTCCCCACCGCCGACCTCCTGGCCCCCTACGATGTCGTCGTCTGGAGCGCGCCCTACGATGCTCCCGGCTATATCGGCGCGCAGAACGCCATCACCACCTACCTCTCGTCCGGGGGGCGGCTCTTCCTGAGCGGGCAGGACGTGGGCTTCCTGGACGGGGGGATGCCGTACTACTGGAAGTACCTGAAGGCCCGGCTGGTGGAGGACTCCAGCAACCTCTGGACGGTGGAGGGGCTTCCCGACGGCCCCTTCTCGGGCCTGACGATGGCTATCGCCGGGCCGGGCGGGGCGGATAACCAGTACTACCCCGACGTCGTCGCCCCCTACGACCCGGACGCGGCGGCCCCTGTTCTGGCCTACGCTGCTGGCGAGGCGAACGGACAAGTCATTGCGAGCCCGGAGAGCGAAACCATCTCCGCCCCGACCTTCCAGGGGATTACTTCGCCGCCTTCGGCGGCTCGCAACGACAGTGGCAGGTCGTCGGCCCCAGAGAGTCATTGCGAGGGCACGGAGTGCCCGAAGCAATCTCCTCAGATGACCGCCGAGGGGATTGCTTCGCCGCCTTCGGCGGCTCGCAATGACGGCAGCGGGTCCTCGGGATCAGAACCGATGAGCGGCTACGCCGCGCTGGCCACCGGCACCTGTCTGGACTACCGGGCCCTCTACCTCTCCTTCGGCTTTGAAGCCATTGCCACGTGCCAGGCACCTGGAGAGGTGCCTGGCACGTCAGCGGAGTGCCGGGCGGAGGTGATGCGCCGGGCGCTGGAGTGGCTGACGGCCCCCACCCCGGATGTCGGGCTGGAGGTGAGAGTAGGCGCGGGGGAAGCCCCCTGGCCTGCCCACACCGCCGTCGGCCCGCCGGGGGCCGTCGTCACCCACACCCTGCGGGTCCGCAACACCGGCCGGGGCGACATCCCCGACGTCGTTGTCCCCTCCGTGGAGGGGGCGGACTGGCCCACCCGGCTGAGCGCGCCGTACCTCATCCTCCCCGCCTGCACCTCCGCCACCCTGACCGTGAGCGTCACCGTCCCGGCGACGGCGGCCTGGGATGCCCGCGACGTCGTCACCCTGACCTTCCGCTCCATCCTCTCCCCCTCCCTGACGGCGACCGCCGTCCTGACGACCAAGGCCCCTGCGCCGGTCCTGCTGGTGGACGACGACCGCTGGTACGAGCAGGCGCCGAAGTACCGGGCCGCGCTGGAGGCCGCCGGAATCCCCTACGACCTCTGGGAGACCCAACCGGCGGTGGGGAGCGGCGGACCGGGCGGCCCGCCCACAGAGGTCCTCCGCTGGTACCCCGTCGTCGTCTGGTGGACGGGGTACGACTGGTACGAGCCGGTAACGGCCGGCGAGGAGGCCGCGCTGGTGGAGTACCTGCAGGGCGGGGGGCGGCTCTTCCTGACCGCGCAGGACTTCCTCTACTACCACGCGGGGGGTCCCCTGCAACCCTACCTGGGCGTCCTGACCTACACGGAGGACGTCACGCCGACCCTGGCGGCCGTCGTTCCGGAGAATCCGGCGGGGGTAGAGGAAGCGTGCTCCTCACCCCTCCCCCTGGCCCCCTCCCCTCTCCTGACC
>JACIWQ010000034.1:0-12974 GCA_014360895.1 Thermoflexales bacterium
GGGTGAGGGCGCCGTCCTGGCCCTCGTCCTGGTCTCCCTCGCCTCCACCCTCCAGGCCGACTTCCAGCGGGTGGCCTGGCGGGAACTGCGGACGACCATCTTGGAGCCGGTCCTCTTCTACCTGATGCTGCGCACCCTGCCGATGGAGCGCCGGGACCTGTGGCGGGTGGCCGACTTCTTCGTCCTGGGCGGAGTGGCGGTGGCCCTCATCGGCTTGGTCCAGTACGCGCTGGGGGTCAACCTCATCACCGCCGAGGGGGGCCTGCCCCGGCTGCGCTCCGTCTACGGGTCGCCGAACAACGTGGGGCTCTATCTGGGGCGGGTGTTGCCGATCCTGGTGGCGGTGGCGCTGCTGGCCCGGGACCGGAGGCGGCGGCTGGCCTACGGGCTGGCCGCGCTCCCCGTCGCCGCGGCGCTGCTGCTGAGTTTCTCCAAGGGGGCCCTTCTCCTGGGGGTCCCCGCCGCGCTGGTGACGGTGGGGTTGCTGGCCGGGGGCCGCTGGCGCCCGGCCACCCTGGCGCTCCTGCTGGTCCTGGCGCTGGCGCTGGTGCCGCTCCTGCGCCTGCCCCGCTTCGCCTCCCTCTTCACCACCCAGGAGGGCACCACCTTCTTCCGGATCAAACTCTGGCAGGGGACGGTGACGATGATCCGGGACCACTTCTGGCTGGGGGTGGGGCCGGATAACTTCCTCTACCACTACCGGAGCCGCTACATCCTCCCCTCCGCCTGGCAGGAGCCCGACCTCTCCCATCCCCACAACTTTCTGCTGGACTTCTGGGCCCGGCTGGGGGTCTTCGGGGCGGCGGTGGGGATATGGCTGCAGGTCGCCTTCTGGCGGGCCGCCCTCCCCCTGCGCCGCCACTCCGACCCCGACGCCCGTGCCCTGGCCGTCGGCCTTATGGGCGCCGTCGCCGACATGCTGGCCCACGGCCTGGTGGACCACTCCTTCTTCCTGATAGACCTGGCCTACGCCTTCTTCCTGGCGTTGGCGCTGGTGGAACGGATGAGGGAAAGATGAACGAGAGGCTATACTATACCGACCGCCCCAGCGACGTGGATGCGCTGGGGTTCGCCGACTATCGCCCCGCCCTGGTGGAGGTCATCACCCGGGGGGAGACCCCGCTCACCATCGGCATCTTTGGCTCCTGGGGCACCGGCAAGACCTCCCTGCTGCGGATGCTCCGGAAGGACCTCCAGAGGAGGACGACCCCCCATTTCCGTACCGTGTGGTTCACCGCCTGGAAATACGAGCGGACGGAGGCCCTCTGGCGCGCCTTCATCCTGCGGGTCCTGGATGCCCTGTATCCCCGCGAAGAGGGTCCGGAGCCGCTGGAGGAGCGGGAACGAATTCCCTTTGAGAGGTTGTCCAAAGAGCAGCAGAAACAGGTAGAGCGGCTCCAGCGGCTGGAGGAGAGCGTCCACCGATTCCCTTCCACCTGCCGCCGCTGGACGCAGAGAATTTGGAGCGCCTGCTGGAGGCGGCCGGAGAGGACGCTCAGGAGCCGGAGTGGGTGGACCTGGAGCCGTACAGGGGGGAACGAGAGATAGACGAAACCGTGCGAAAGATTCTGGCCCGGGGCGTCCGGCACAACCCCCGGCAGGCCAAGCGGGCGCTGAACGCCTTTCGCCTCCTGCAAGCCATCGCGCTGGTGCGGGAGGCGCGGGCACCCTCCCCGTTAAAGACCTCCTGGCCCATTCTGGCCAAGGTTGTTGTCCTCCAGACCCAGTATCCGGAGGTTTACAAACGCTGGCTGGAGCCGGGAATGGAAAAACTCCCCGTCCACCTGGAGCGCGCGCTGGAGGAGACCGGCAAACCCCTGGCGGAGGAGGCTCCCCAATGGGTTCAGGAAGTCATCCAGGGCCTCCTTCAGGACCCCGTTCGCTTCTATCAACTGTGGGAGGTCCTGACCTACTCTCCCGCCGGTAAGGGGCGAACCGGCCGCGGGCGGGCCCGTTTCATCGATCTGGAGTTAGGGGAACTGGAATGGTACCGGCGGCTGGCGGCCCCGCTGACCGTTCCATCAACAGCGGAGCGGGCCGCCCTCCTGGAGGCGGCATTGGCGTCCGCCGACCCGATGGTTCTCTGGCAGGCCGCCCTGGACCTCCGCGGCCGCCTGTCCGAGGAGGACCAAAAATATGCCCGCTGGCTCCTTTTGAGGGACCGCACGCTTCCGGAGTGGGCCCGCCAGGGAGCGCTGGAGATTCTTTCCTCGGAAGACCACGTACCCTTCCTGATAGGCATGCTCAATAATCCTGACGCGCGCAGGGCGGCGGCGATAGCGCTGGGGAAGATCGGCGACCCCCGAGCCGTCCCTAGCCTCCTGGAGGCGCTGCAGGATGCGGATGAGGGGGTGCGTAGAGGGGCGAGGGAGGCACTGGTCAGAATCGGCGCTCCGGCCGTCCCCGGCCTTCTGCAGGCGCTGTGGGATGCGGATGAGTGGGTGCGCAGAGAGGCGGCGTGGGCGCTGGGGAGGATCGGCGACTCCCAAGCCGTCCCCGGCCTTCTGGAGGCGCTGCGGGGTGCGGAGTGGTGGGTGCGCCAGGCGGCGGTAGCACTGGAGAGGATCGGCGCTCCGGCCGTCCCCGGCCTCCTGGAGGCGCTGCGGGATGCGGATGCGGATGTGCGCGGGGCGGTGGAGAAGGTACTGGCGAAGATCGGCGCTCCGGCCGTCCCCGGCCTCCTGGAGGCGCTGCGGGATGCGGATAAGCGGGTGCGCGGGGCGGCGGCGGAGGCGCTGAGGCGCATCGGCGACCCGCGCGGGTTGAAGGCTGTAAGATAGGCCGAGGAGCGTGGGCTTTTGTAGGGCCGATGGATCGCAGCAGGCCCGCCCGTGGGGTGTGTCCCGATTTGTCGGGTCCGCGCCACCTCAGCACAGGCCGCCAGGCCGGCCTGGGTACAGGCGAACTGCGCCACGGCGGAAGGGCCGTTGCAGGGGCGAGAAGCGCCCGAAAGCCTGCCACGAGCAGAGCGTGGTGGCAATCCCCAGAGGGGAGAGGAGATTGCTTCGCCCTTCGGGCTCGCAATGACTCTTCGCCGCCTTCGGGAGCTCGCAATGACTCTTCGCTCCCTTCGGGAGCTCGCAATGACTCTTCGCCGCTCTCGTGAGAGGGTTAAAGAACAAGACCTGCCTGTTCTTCTATCAGAGCCCGAAACCAGGCCAGGAAGTCGCCCGGTGTCCCGATGCGGAGCCCGGACCGCTGGGCGACCGCCGGGTCCTCCAGGAAATGGCGATGGTCCAGGGTGACCAGATAATCCACCCCGGCCTCCATTGCGGATGCCAGAATCGCGGCATCTTTGGGATGGATGATCTCCGCCGCCCGCAGGACGGCCTCAGCAGGCGGCGGGGGTACCCGTTCCAGGGAGCAGGCCTCTCGCCAGCGCTGGTAGTAGGGAAGGGCTTCCGGCAATTTCGCCGCCAGGTTCCGCTCCGCCTCTACCAGCACCTCATCGGAGACGACAAGCGTGAGCAAGTTTGCCTCGGCCAGGGCCAGGATGATATGGGCAGCGCCCTGGGAGGAAGCCAACCCGGCCAGGAGTGCGCTGGTGTCCAGGAAAGCCCTAACCAAAGTTGTACTGCTCCCGGAGGTAAGTTTGGCGCACTTCTTCCAGTCCTTCCAGGAGGTCCTCCAGGGTCAGGCCTTTCTGCTGCATCAGGGCCTCAATGGCGCGGGCGATTTCCGGGGTGACCAGACGTCGGCGGATGGCGATAAGGGTGTCGTCCAGCCAGAGGAGGGAGAAGGTATCGCCCTCCCGGATGCCGACCTGACGGCGGACTTCGGCAGGGATAGTGAACTGGCCACGCTCGCGGACCTGGACCGTGGTGGGGCCGCCGATGGTTCTGTTCATTGGAGCCATCTCCTGGTCGTCAGAATTTCTGACATTATATCTTCGGGATCGGGGTTTGTCAAATGGGAAAATGGGCGGAAGGGCCGTTGCGGGGGCGCGCAGCGCCTGAAAGCCTGCCACGAGCAGAGCGTGGTGGCAATCCCCAGAAAGCGACGGGGGGATTGCTTCGCCCCCTCCGGGGGCTCGCAATGCCCCTTCGCCCTTCGGGCTCGCAATGACTCTTCGCCCCCTCCGGGGGCTCGCAATGCCCCTTCGCCCTTCGGGCTCGCAATGACTCTTCGCCCCCTCCGGGGGCTCGCAATGACCCTTCGCCCTTTGGGCTCGCAATGACCCTTCGCCCCCTTCGGGGGCTCGCAATGACGGGAGGTGACGGTCACCGAATCCGTTGCTTCGCCCCTCGGGCTTGCGATGACCTCCGCAAGTCCGTGGGGTGGGGCCACGGCCTGAAGGGCAAAGCGCCGCCGTGCCCAGCGCTAAAGCGTCGGGCTCAAGGGGAGAGGGGAGGGGAAAAGGTTTGCGGCGGCGGCCGGAGGCCGCTGCAAAACCCCATTCCCTTCCCTCTCTCCCCCGAGCGAAGCGAGGAGAGAGATGGAGAGAGAGTTGAATTTCCGGACACCTGACTGGGTCAAGGACGCCGTCTTCTATCAGATTTTCCCCGACCGCTTCGCAAAAAGCAACCGGGTGTCCAAACCGAACAACCTGGAGCCCTGGGACAGTCTCCCTACCCTCTACGGCTTCAAGGGCGGGGACCTCCGGGGCGTCCTGGAGCGCCTGGATTACCTCCAGGACCTGGGGGTGAACGCGGTCTACTTCAACCCCATCTTCCAGTCCACCGCCAACCACCGCTACCACACCCACGACTACTACCGGGTAGACCCCATTCTGGGCGGGAACGAAGCTTTCCGGGACCTGCTGGACGAGGCCCATCGGCGGGGCATCCGCATCGTCCTGGACGGCGTCTTCAACCACGCCAGCCGGGGCTTCTTCCAGTTCAACCACATCTTGGAAAACGGCCCGGCGTCGCCCTACCTGGACTGGTTCATTGTCAAGAGCTTTCCGCTCCACGCCTACTCGGCCCGGCGGAAGCCCAACTACGAGGCCTGGTGGGGCCTGCGCGCCCTCCCCAAACTGAACACCGACAACCCCCAGGTGCGGGAGTTCATTATGGGCGTCGCCGAACACTGGCTCCGGGAGGGGATAGACGGCTGGCGGCTGGACGTCCCGCTGGAGATTAAGACCCCCAGCTTCTGGGAGGAGTTCCGCCGTCGGGTCAAGGCGGTCAACCCCGAGGCCTACATCGTCGCCGAAATCTGGGACGACGCGGCCCCGTGGCTCCAGGGCGACCACTTTGACGCGGTGATGAACTACGTCTTCACCCGCGCGGTGTGGGGCTTCTGCGGTGGCCCGATGCTGGACACCTCCTTCCGGCCCGGCGGCTTCCGCCTGCGCCCCCTCTCCGGGACGGAGTTCGCCGATGAGATAGACCGGTTGCTCTCCCTCTACCCCTGGGAGGTGACGCTGGCGCAGTTGAACCTGTTGGGGAGCCACGACACCCCGCGCGTCCTGACCCTCCTCCGGGGGGATAAACGGCGGCTGCGGCTGGCGGTGCTGTTGCAGATGACCTTCCCTGGCGCGCCCTGTGTCTACTACGGGGACGAAATCGGTATGGAGGGTGGGGACGACCCGGATTGCCGTCGGTCCTTCCCGTGGGACGAATCCCGCTGGGATGCCGACCTGCGGGACTGGTATCGCCGGTGCATCCGGCTGCGGCACACATCCCCCGCCCTGCGGCGCGGGGCCTTCCATCGCCTCTGGGCCGACCAGAGTGCCTACGCCTTCGCCCGCGCGCTCCCGCCCGACCCGCCGCTGGTGGTGGCCGTCAACGCCGGGGAGGCCCCGGCGGAGGTCCGAGTGCCCCTCGCCCCCGGAGGCGCCGGCCCCCTGGCCGACGGCCCCTGGGCCGACATCCTCTCCGGCCAGACTTTCCCGGCCGCCGACGGCGCGCTGCGTCTCACCCTCCCGCCCCTCTCCGGGGTCGTGCTGGCGCGCGGACTGTAGTGGGGGTAGCGCAGGCTTTCAGCCTGTACCGGCCCGGCGGCCGGCGCTACCTGTAGCGCAAGCTGTCAGCCTGTCGGGCTCCGGTGCAAAAGGCAGCTCCATTCCGTCACTCTGTCATTCCGTCATTCAGCCATTCTGTCATTCAGCCAATTCTGTCATTCCGTCATTCCGTCATTCAGCCATTCTGTCATTCAGCCATGTGCCCATCATCCATTGCCCAGAACCTGCGTCGGGTGCAGGAGCGCATCGCCGAGGCGGCCCTGCGGGCCGGACGAGACCCGGCAGAGGTCACCCTGGTCGCCGTCACCAAGACCTTCCCGCCGGAGGTCATCCTGGAGGGGTACGCGGCCGGCCTGCGCCACTTCGGGGAAAACCGGCCCGAGGAGGGGGCCGAGAAAATCCCCATCGTCAACGCCGCCGTCCCCGGCCCCCGCCCCACCTGGCACATGGTCGGCCACATCCAGAGCCGTAAGGCCGACCTGGTGGTGGGTTGGTTTGACGTCGTCCATTCGGTGGACCGGCCGAAAATCGCCCAGCGGCTGAGCCGCTTCGCCGTGGAGGCCGGGGGGGAGATGTCGGTCCTCCTAGAATGCAACATCAGCGGCGAGGCGACCAAGTTCGGCTTCGCCGTGGACCGCTGGGAGGAGGACGCGGCACAGCGGGAGGCCTTCTTCGCCGACTGCGCGGCCATCCTGGACCTCCCGGGCCTGCGGGTGGAGGGGCTGATGACCGTCGCCCCGCTGACCGATGACCCCGAGACGGTCCGCCCGGTCTTCGCCCGCCTGCGCGCGCTGCGGGACACCCTGCGGGAGCGCTTCCCCCACCACCCCTGGCGCGAACTCTCTATGGGCATGACCGACGACTTTGAGGTCGCCGTGGAAGAAGGAGCAACAATGGTCCGCATCGGGCGGGCCATCTTCGGGCCCCGGAAGGAGGAGCCGTGACGTTTATCCTGTACCGGTTGATCCACACCCTGTTCGCCCTCTACACCCTGGCCATCATCGCCCGGGCGCTGCTGCCGGTTGTCGGCGTCTCCTACGCCCATCCGGTGATGCGCTTTCTCTACGCCATCACCGAGCCGCTACTGGCTCCCATCCGCCGCCGTCTGCCGTATATGGGGCCGGTGGACTTCAGCCCCATGGTGCTCATCCTGCTCCTCTGGCTGGTGGAGCAGATACTGGTCTGGGTCCTGTTCTGAGATGGAACGGTTGAAAGTTCAAGAGGGGCCTGAGGGGTGCACGTTCGGCGTCCATGTGGCGCCGGGGAGCCGGCAGGACGCCGTCGTCGGGCTCTACGGCGACGCGCTGCGGGTGCGCCTGCGTGCCCCGGCGACGGAGGGAAAGGCCAACCAGACTCTGCGGGCTTTCCTGGCCGGACAACTGGGGGTGTCGGTGGACGCGGTGGAGATTCTATCCGGCCACACCTCCCGCCACAAAGTGGTGCGGGTGGCCGGGGTGACCGCCGAACGGGTGTGCGCGTTGCTGAGGACCGACTGACACACAACAGGAGGGACATCACGATGGCGAAACAAATCCGCGAACCGGGAACCTATCTCTACCCCTTGCCGGTCGTGCTGGTCAGTTGTGGCCTGGGCGACGAGGCCAACATCATCACCCTTTCCTGGGTGGGGACCGTCTGCTCCGCGCCGCCGATGGTCGGCATCGCGGTGCGGCCCTCGCGCCATTCCCACCACCTCATCCGGGATGGGGGGGAGTTCGTCGTCAACCTGCCCACCGCCGACCAGGCGCGCGCGGCGGATTACTGCGGCCGCGTCTCGGGGAAGGACGCGGATAAGTGGACGGCCTGTGGATTCACCCGGGCCGCCGGAGTGCGAGTCCGGGTCCCCCTCATCGCGGAGTGCCCCGTCAACATAGAATGCCGCCTCCGCCACACCGTCCCGCTGGGCAGTCACGACCTCTTCATCGGCGAGGTGGTCGCCGTTCACGTGGACGAGGCGGTCCTGGATGAAGGGGGACGAGTGGACTTTGCCCGGCTGGCCCCGTTCCTCTACACGGGGCGGGATTACCGGCGGCTGGGGGAGCAACTGGCACTTCCGGAAGTGCCTGGCACGTTTTTCTATCTCCGGCGAGCGGTGGGGAGGGTATCCAGAGTCTGGCCGTGGAGGGCCCGCCGCATCGCCTCCCGGTCGTCCCAGGGGTACTCCACCGTCCCGAAGCACATGGACTGTTCGTGCCCCTTGCCGCAGGCGATGACCACGTCTCCAGCGCGGGCCATCTGACAGGCTCGCAGGATGGCCTCCCCCCGGTCGGGGACGCGGAAGAGGTCCACTCCCTCCCGCTTCCCGGCCTCCTGCGCCGCCGCCGCACTGACGGCCATAATCTCCTCCAGGTCCTCCGTCCGGGGGTCCTCGGCGGTCAGGACGACCACGTCGGCCAGTTCCCCGGCAATCCGCCCCATCAGCGTCCGCTTCTGGCGGTCCCGCAGTCCGGCACAGCCGAAGACGACGATGACCTGCCCCCGGGCCATCTCCCGCGCCGTCCGCAGGGCCTGCTCCAGGGCGTTGGGGGTGTGGGCGAAGTCCACAATGGCCAGGAAGTCCTGTCCCTCGTCTATCCGCTCCATCCGTCCCGGCACGCCCCGCACCGCCGCGATGCCCCGGGCAATGGCCTCCGCCGGAAGGTCCAGGGCCACCGCCGCCGCTGTGGCCGCCAGGATGTTGCTGACGTTGTACAGGCCCACCAGCGGGGTCGTCACCTCCAGCGGGCCGTCGGGGAGGCGGAGGGTAAGGGAGGTAGCATCGGGCCCGTGCCGGACCTCCCGGACGGTCACGTCCGCCGGGCCGGAGCGACTGTAGGTGAGGTGACGGTCGGCGGGAATGGGACGGAGGAACTCATACGAACTGTCGTCCCGGTTGAGGACGGCGACTTTGGGGACGCCCGGCTTGCGGAAGGAGTGGCTCAGTCCCTCAAAGAGCATGGCTTTGGCCCGCCGGTACGCCTCCAGGGAACCGTGGAAGTCCAGGTGCTCGTGGGTGATGTTGGTGATGACGGCGACGTCAAAGTCGCAGCCCGCCACCCGGTGCTGGGCCAGCCCGTGGGAGGTCACTTCCAGGACCGCGTGGGTGGCGCCGGTTTCTACCATGCGGGCCAGGTACCGCTGGAGGTCGGGCGGGTCGGGGGTGGTGGTATGGAAGCCGGTATCCACCTCCTCCTCGCCGATGCGGGCGGCGACGGTGCTGACCAGTCCGGCGTTGAGACCGGCGGCGCGCAGGATGGAATGGATCAGGGTGACGGTGGTCGTTTTGCCGTCGGTGCCGGTGACGCCGACCAGGGTCATGCGGCGGCCGGGGAGGCCCTCCCAGGCCGCGCAGAGCCAGCCCCAGGCCTGGCGGGCGTCGGGGACCTGAATGTAGGCGAAGGTGCCCCAGGGGAGGTGGGGCATCTCCTGCGGCGCGCGCTCGCCGACGACGGCGACGGCGCCCGCCGCCAGCGCCTGAGGGATGTAGGCATGCCCGTCCAGACTGACGCCGGGGATGGCGACGAAGAGGTCGCCGGGGCGGACCCGGCGGGAATCGGCCGCGATGCCGCCGACCTCGGGGTCCGGGCCGAGGCGGTGAGAGATGGCCGGCAGATGAGCGGTCAGTTCACTCAGCCGCATGGGCAGCTCCTCTTCGGTCGGGGCCGGGCTTGCCCCTGCGCTCGGGCAACGGCGAGGCCGGCCCCCCACCCCCACCGGCATCATCCCAGGTGCTCCTTGATAGCTTCCGCCACCGCGCGGGGGATGCCCGGGACGGCGGCCAGTTCCTCTACCGTCGCCGCCCGAATGCGCTCCAGGGAGCCGAAGGTCTTGAGCAGAATCCGACGGCGGGCCGGCCCCACCCCGGGGATGTTCTCCAGTTCCGTCGCCAGGCCCGCGCGCTCCCGCCGCAGCCGGTGGTAGGCGACGGCGAAGCGATGGGCCTCATCCCGCATCTGCTGGAGGAGCCGCAGGCCCGGGGAGCCCTCCGGCAGCCGCACCGGCTCCTCCCGTCCGGGCAGGAAGAGCGCTTCCGCTTCTTTCGCCAGCGCGGCCACCGCCACCCGGTCCCGCAGGCCGAAGGAGTCCAGTACCTCCAGCGCTACCCCCAACTGCCCCTTCCCGCCGTCCACCACCAGGAGGTCCGGCAGGAGGGCCCAGGTTTTGACGCCGCGCACGCCCGTCAACTCGCCCGAGGTCGCCGTCCGCCAGCGCTCCAGGCGCCGGGTCAGCACCTCCCGCATCCCTGCGTAGTCGTCCGGTTTCTCCCGCGTGCGCAGGGCGAAGCGCCGGTACTCCGATTTGCGCGGGACCCCCTGCTCAAAGACGACCATGCTGGCCGTCGGCTCGGCGCCCTGGGTGGTGGAGACGTCGTAGCACTCCATGCGGGCCGGACGGGCGGGCAGGCCCAGCGCCTGGCGGATTTCCTCCAGCGCCTGCTCCTGGCGGTGGGCGTCGGCCTCCCAGGTCGCGCGGAGGGTCGCCAGCATCTCGGCGGCGTTCTCGGCGGCCATCCGCAGCAGTTCCCGCCCGCGCCCCCGCCGGGGCACCCGCAGCACCACTTTGGCGCCGCGCCGGGAGCGCAGCCACTCCTCTATGACCAGCGCCTCGTCCACCTCCTCCGGCAGCAGCACCTCCGGGGGCACATAGGCCGCCTCTTCGTAGAACTGTTTGAGGAACGCGGCGATCACTTCCCGGTCGTCCTCCGCCTCGGCGCCCTCCAGCAGGAAGTACTCCCGGCCCAGGAGTTTGCCGTCCCGGATGAAGAAGACCTGGACGCAGGCGTTGCCGTTATCCCGGGCGAAGGCGATGACGTCCTGGTCGCTGCCGGTGGCGGCGACGATTTTCTGGCGCTCCACGATGTGCCGGGCGGCCTGTAACTGGTCCCTCAGCCGGGCCGCCTGCTCAAAGTCCAGCTGCTCGGCCGCCTCCCGCATCCGCCGTTCCAGGTCCGCCAGCACCTCCTCGCTCCGCCCCTCCAGGAAACGGACCAGGCCCGCGATCATGGCGCGGTACTCCTCCTGGCTCACTGCGCCGATGCAGGGGGCCAGGCAGAGTTTCATATCGTAGTAGAGGCACGCGCGGGAATCTTTGCCGGTGATTTCCCGGCTGCAGGTCAGATACGGGAAGGTTCGGCGCAGGAGGTCCAGCGTCTCCCGGACGGCGGCGGAGGAGGTATAGGGGCCGAAGTAGCGGCTGCCGTCCCGCTCAATGCGGCGGGTGATGAGGACGCGCGGATAGGGCTCCGCCCAGGTCACCTTGATGTACGGGTACCGTTTGTCATCCCGCAGGCGGACGTTGAAGCGGGGGCGGTGGGCCTTGATGAGGTTGGCCTCCAGGATGAGCGCTTCCAGTTCGCTGTCGGTGACGATGAATTCCAGGGACGCGACTTCCGCCACCAGCCGCCGGGTCTTGGGGTTCTCCTGGGCGGAGGGGGTGAAGTAGGAGCGGACGCGGCTGGCCAGGTTGACGGCCTTGCCGACGTAGATGACGCGCCCCTCTGCGTCCCGCATCAGGTAGACGCCGGGACGCGCAGGCAGGCTCTGGAGGACGGTCTGAAGGGACTCCGGCACCTCCATAGGGAAGAATCAGGAAATCAGAGAATCAAAAGCCCAACCCTTGAGAGATGGTATTCCAGTTGGCAGCTATAAGCGCTGCGATGATGCAGCAGCAACAGAGGATGAGGAGCACCACGCCCACGACGATGCCGATGATGAGGCCGGTGCGGGATTTCTTCTCTCCGGGCACCTCGGCCCCTCCAGGATACGTGGGCTGTTCGGTGAAAGGGACTTCCGGTTGTTCTTCCATTGGGCTCCTTTCCCAGGGTGGTTCGCAAGGTTTCAGTATCCCTGTAGCAGGGATTCCAGTTCGGCGCAGAGGGCGCAACCGGTCAGGCCGCCGGGGACGGCCACGGCGAAAATAAGGGCCGCGCAGATGCCCAGGGCCCAGATGCCCAGGGTCACCCAGCCGATGATGATGCCGGCTTTCGCCAGCCCTTCACCGCCCTGCGTTCCCTGGCTCTGGACAATCTGATTTCGGGCCGAGTAGCCAAAGATGAGGCCCAGAACGGTGCCCAGGAACGGGAGGACGCCGACCAGCCCCAGCAGGCTGAGCACCAGCGAGGCGATGGCCAGGCCGTTGGTCTGCGGGGCAGGAGGCGGGTATCCGTAGGGCGGTTGGGGCGGATAAGAACCGTATTGTTGTGCCATAGGTCTCCTTTCGGGAATTGGGGGGTCACCATTGCTGCTCGCGGCTGGTTGCATTTTACCATGTTTAGAAAAAACTGCCAACGAATCGGGGGGAACGTGCCAGGCACTTTCAGAAGTGCCTGGCACGTTCTAAAAACCCACATCTCTCAAAGATAGCTCCCTCCGCTCCCGTCTCGCCGCACCTCCAGGAGGCCCGTCGGCGTGACCACCCAATGCATGCGCTGGTCGGTTTCGGTGCAGGGCAACTCATCCAGCAGGCAGGAATCATACGTGACCCCCACCCGCAGCGCCGGGGTGGTGGAAAGAAAGCGGTCGTAGAAGCCCCCGCCGAAGCCCAGCCGCCCCCCGCGTCGGTCAAAAGCCACTCCGGGCACCAGCACGATGTCCAGGATGGCCGGGTCAACGACCGGCAGGTCCGCCTCCGGCTCCAGCATCCCAAAGGGATGCCGGGTCAGTCGGTTCGGGTCGTAGGGATGGACAACCAGCTTGTGGCCCTCTATGCGCGGCACCGTCCACCGAACATGCGGGAGAGCGGCGAAGAGGGGCTCCAGCGAGGGTTCGTTCCGGAACGCCAGATAGGCCATGACGACCCGCGCGGCCCGCAGCAGGGGCCATGCGGCCAGATGACGGCAGATGGCCTCCGACGCCGCCGCCACATCCTCGGGGGGAAGGCATTCCCGCAACTGGCAGAACGCCTGGCGAAGGTGCTGTTTTTCGGGGTTGAAAACGGCTCCGGACTTCGCCGATTTCACAGCCATTGTGCACTCGTCAAGTTGTCATTGCGAGCGAAGGCGAAGCCATCTCCAGGCCGCATTTTGGAGATTGCTTTGCCATCTCCGATAGCTCGCAATGACGGGAGAGGGCCTCTTTTGGCCCTTGCTCTC
>JACIWQ010000034.1:12984-29122 GCA_014360895.1 Thermoflexales bacterium
CTGTTGTCTCGGGGAGGCGACGGGGTTAATCCGGAATCACGCGGGTGCCGGTCTCGCCCCGGAGCGCCCGGGCGATGTTCTCCGGATTGGTGATGATGGCCTCTTTGCCCCCCGCCTCCAGGAACCAGATGATGGCCTGAATCTTGGGGAGCATGCTCCCTTTGGCGAAGTGGCCCTCGGCCATATACCGCTTCGCCTCGGAGACGGTCATCACGTCTATGGGCCGCTGGTCGGGCTTGTTGAAGTTCAGGTAGACCTTCTCCACAGCGGTGGAGATCAGGAAGAGGTCGGCGCCGATGGAGCGGGCCAGGAGCGAAGCGGCGTAGTCCTTATCAATGACGGCGGCGACGCCTTTCAGGTCGCCGTTCTCGTCCTCAATGACGGGGATACCGCCTCCGCCGACGGTGATGGTGATGATTCCCGCGTCCAGCAGCCGCCGCACCGCGTCCAGTTCCACGATGCGCTGGGGAAGAGGGGAAGGGACGACCCGCCGCCACCCCCGGCCGGCATCCTCCACCACCGTCCACCCCTCTTCTCGCTCCCGCCGTCGGGCTTCCTCTTCGGTCATAAAGCCGCCGATGGGTTTGGTGGGGTTCTGGAAGGAGGGGTCGTTCCGGTCTACCACCACCTGGGTCACCACGGTGGCGGCCTGCTTGGGAATGCCCCGCCGCCGGAACTCGTTCTGCAAATTCTGCTGGAGGGCATAGCCGATGGCGCCCTGGGTATCCGCCCCGCAGACGTCCAGCGGCACCTCGTGCATCCCGGCGACTTGATGGGCAATCTCGGAGCGGCGGAGGATGAAGCCGACCTGGGGGCCATTCCCATGCCCAATGGCTACATCCCAGCCCTGCTCAATCATATCCGCGATGTAGTAACACGTCTCCTTCGCGGCCTCGTACTGGTCCTCCACTCTCACCCGGGTGTTATCTTTGATCAGCGAGTTGCCACCAATGGCCACAACTGCCAGTTTTCGCATGGTTGTACTCCGTATTCCGTACTCCGTAATCGTTGGTATGCCGTCTGCGGTCCGTCGTCCGTCGTCCGTCGTCTGTCGTCTGTCGTATGTCGTCTGTGGTCAACTCAAAACATCGTCAGCGCCATGACGGCTTTCTGGACGTGGAGGCGGTTCTCCGCCTGGTCGTAGACGACCGATTGGGGGCCGTCCAGCACTCCGTCGGTGACCTCTATGTTGCGGTCGGCGGGGAGGG
This sequence comes from Thermoflexales bacterium, assembly GCA_014360895.1. Lineage (GTDB taxonomy): Bacteria > Chloroflexota > Anaerolineae > B4-G1 > DUEL01 > SpSt-77. Next base: position 14,193 of record JACIWQ010000034.1, read on the forward strand.
GGTGCATGTAGATGGCATCGGGATTGGCCAGACGGAGTTTCGCCTCGTCCATAATCCAGTGTTTGTACTGGTCCTGGATGCGCTTTCCTTCCTCGGGGTCGGTGGTGGTCAGAAGGGGGCCCCAGGATTTGGCGTAGATGATGTCGCCGCCCCGGCAGGCTTCTTCCATACCGTTAGGGTCGGCAATGATGTCAAAGGCAGTGCCGTAGCGCCGTGCCTCCGCCTGGGCCTGAGCGACGATATCCGGCATCAGGGCGAACTCCGGCGGGTAGGCCAGGGTGATGTCCAGGCCGAAGCGGGGCATCTGCAGGATGAGGGACTGGGGCACCGAAATGGGTTTCAGGTAGGAGGCGGCGTAGGCCCAGGAGACCACCAGCCGCTTGCCCCGCAGGTCCCGGCCCTTCTTCTCTATGATGGTCATCAGGTCGGCCAGGCACTGGAAGGGGTGGTAGATGTCGCACTGCATGTTGAGGACGGGGACCCGGCTGTAGCGAGCGACCTCGTTGATGTACCGATTGCCCACACCCCACTCCACGTGCCGGATGGCGATGCCGTCAAAGTAGCGACCGAAGATTTCGCCGATTTCTTTGGGGGTATCGCCGTGGGCAATCTGGGTGGTCTTGCTCTCTATGAAGGCCGCGTGCCCACCCAATTGGGCCATGCCGGCCTCAAAGGAGCCGCGCGTGCGGGTGCTGGAGAAGAAGAAAAGCATCGCCAGCACTTTATCCCGTAGGTAGGGATGGGGCTCGCCCAGGGCCCGCTTACGCTTCAGGTCAAAGGCCACATCCAGGACGGTCTCTACTTCCTCTTTGGAGAAGTCCAGGTCACCGATCAGGTCTCGGTTTCTCAGATGGGTCTGCATGTCTATCCTCCTCAGGTGGGGAAAAAGAACGGATTGCGGCGGCAATGCCACCGCAATCCGTTCGGGCCATTATTCCATCGCGCCCAGCACCAGCGCCAGCAGGGCCATTCGGACAACCACGCCGTAGAACGCCTCCTGCCAGTAGCGCGACCAGCGGGTGATGTCCACGTCGGTGGGAATTTCGTCCATGCGCGGGAGGGAGTGGAGGAGGATGGCATCCGGCTTGGCCTTGCGCTCCAGAAGTTCGCGGGTGATTTTGTAGTTGGCAGGGGTAAGGCCCACCTCGCCCGTGCGCTCATCGCGGGATTTGGTGTAGTCGGGCTGGACGACCGGCTCCACCAGAATGACGTCGGCGTCGCCGATGGCCTGCTCCACGTGCTCCGCCTCCCGGAAGTTGAGGCTATATTGGCGAAGTTCGGCCTTGAACTCCTCGGTCAAGCTCATCTCCGGCGGGGCGACGAAGGTGATGGGGCAATCAAACTGGGTGAGCGCGTAGGCCAGGGAGTGCATGGTGCGCATGCGCATGTCGCCCACAGCCAGCCACTTCAGGCCGTCTATGCGGCCCTTCTCCCGCAGGACGGTGTAGAGGTCGGTCAGAATCTGGGTGGGGTGCTCGCCCCAGCCGTCCCCGGCGTTGATGACGGGGATGGAAGCCCAGCGGGCCGCCTCGTGCGGCGCGCCCTGCTGGAAGTGGCGCATCACGATGACGTCGCCGTAGAACTCCAGCATGCGGACGGTGTCTTTGATGGACTCCTGGTAGAAGTCGCCCGCGCGCGTCATCTTGGGGTCGGCGAACCCCACCACGTGCCCGCCCAGGCGGTGCATGGCCGCCTCGTGGGCCAGACGGGTGCGGGTGGACGGCTGGTAGAAGGCAGTCACCAGGGTCTTTTCTTTCAGCATGTCCACGTTGCGGCGAGAGCGGGCGATGGGCTCCATTTTCTGGGCGACCTCAAAGACGTGGAAGAACTCGCACCGCTCAAAGTCTTTCAGGGACAGGATGTCCCGACCAGCAAAACTGCGCATTCTAACCTCCTCAAACTGATGTTGGGATTGTAACGTAACTACCTACCGTGTCACTGCGAGCAGAGCGAAGCAGTCTCCCACCAGAAAGCGGGGCAAAGCAGCTTCCAGCAACGGATGGAGATTGCTTCGGCCACGCCGCGTGGCGGGCACTTCGTGCCCTCGCAATGATCCAGAGAGAAACATCTACCTCGGGTCGCAGGTAGGTTGTTATCGCGAATTCAGGAAGGAGACGTTCCGTCACCGCCTGAACGGCCGCGTTTTCAAAGTAGCGAGTTCAGGCGGGATGAAGAATTATAGCCGGAATAAGGGGGTTGTCAAGTGGAGGCGGGTTCCTGTTGCTCCATCGCGGGGAGGATGAGGGTGAAGGTGGTGCCTTCGCCGGGTCGGCTTTCCACCCAGACCCGTCCACCGTGCTTCTCAACGATGGACTTGACGATAGAGAGCCCCAGACCGGTGCCTTCAATGTCTTCCGTCTCCGGGCGCTGGACACGGTAAAACCGATCAAAGACGTGGGGAAGGTCTTCGGGTGGGATGCCGATTCCGCTGTCGGCGACTCGTACAACAATGTAGCCTTCCCGGTATTCTGCGCTGACGGCAATCCATCCTCCTTCCCGATTGTACTTTACCGCATTGCTGAGGAGATTCTCCATCACCCGACGCAGGCGGTGGGGATTCCCCCGGATGAGCGGAAGCGGGGTCAGTTCCCACCGCAGGCTGAGCCCTTTCTCCGCCGCAATCTGACGGTAGCCATCCACCACCGCGTCTATGACGCTCTCCAGGTGGAACGGCTCCATCTCCATGTCGGTGCTCGCCTCAATGCGGCCCAGTTCCAGCAAATCGCTCACCAGGGCAGTGATGTGAGCGATGCTTCTACGGATCTTCTCCACGAAATCCTGTTGTTGCTCTGTCAGTGGCCCGATTTTTCCCAGAAGGTCCACGTACCCCCGAATGGTGGCCAGAGGACTCCTCAGGTCATGGGAGACCGTGGCCAAAAACTCCGCCCTCACCCGGTCCAGTTCCTTCATTTGGGTGACGTCGTGCATCATCAGGACGTATCCCACCCCCTCCACTGGAGTCAAGTGGGCACTGTAGGTCCGTCCGCCCGGGGTCCAGACTTCCGCGTGGTAGGTTCTCCACACGCGGCTGGCCTTCCAGAAAAGGTCCAGCAGCGTGTTGTTGGAAACAACCTCCTGGACCTTTCGTCCAACGATGCCTTCTGAGGGCAGCCGCAGTACCGCTATGGCCGCAGGGTTGCACAGGAGAATCCGCATCTCGGGGTCCAGAATCATGACCAGTTCTTCGGTTGCATGAAGAACGGCAGCCAGTTTGCGCCGCTCCGTCTCCGTTTCATCATAGAGGCGGGCATTTTCCAGCGCGATCGCGGCATAGTCGGCCAGGGCGCAGAGAAGGCGGACGTCATGGGGCGTAAAGGAGCGGGGTTTTTCCCGGTTCACCACGCCCAGGAGGCCGAAAATGCCCCGTTCCGGGGTGCGAAGGGGAGCGTAGATGAGGGAGTGGACCAGGTATCCGGTCACGACCTTTGGCTGTCCCTCTGTGATGAGCAACGGTTCCCCGCTGCGGAAGACCTGCCCGGCCAGGGAGTCCTCTACTTTCAACCGGAGTTGGCGGGCCTGCTTCTCGTCCACGTTCTTCGCGGCCCGCAACATCAGTTCGCCGGTCTCCGGGTCCAGCAACAGCAGCAGCCCCTCCTCGGCCCGGGTCAGAAAGACCGCCGCCTCTACGACCCGGGGCAGCACCACTTCCAGGTCCAGCCGGGATGTGACGGAGCGCCCAATGGAATAGAGGGTGTTCAGTTCCTGGAGTTGTTGCTGGAGCCGGCGGTTCGCCTCTCCCAGTTGGGCAACCAGTTGGTCCCGTTCCCGGCGCAGGCGGACTTCCGTCAGGGCCCGCTCTATCGCCCGGGCCATCTCCTGGGGCTCAAAAGGCTTGATGACGTAATCTCGCACGCCCAGGCGAAAGGCCTGAACGGCCAGGTCCTCAGAGCCAAACGCGGTCATAAAAATCACCGGAACCTGGATGTCCTGCTCCTGCATGGCCCGAAGGACCTGAATTCCGGTCATCCCGGGCATCTGTTCGTCCAGAATCAGGAGGTCCGGACGGGTTTCCATCAGCAACCGGAAACCATCCGCGCCGTTGTTGGCCGTCAGCACCCGATAACCGGCGGGCTCCAGGATGAGGCTGGCGATGATGTCCCGCACTTCGTCGCTATCGTCTACAATCAGCACCCGCTCTCCAGCCAAGAGGCTCCTTTACAGGACAGAGGCAGTTTATCAGTCTCAGCGCGTCGCACTCAGAACGCCCCCTGAAATGGAAGCAATGGTTGGTTCATGAAGGCGGAGGACCTGCCCGTTCCACCAGAGCCAGAGGCCGATGTCTCCGTCCATATCCTCGCCGTTACGGGGAGCGAAAACCAGCGCGGTGGGGCGCCCGTTCACTCCGGCGTCCTGGAGGCGAAAGGCGATCGGACGGGCACTGTAGCGAGTCAGCGGATACTGGGGCCCCAGGACGGTCATGCCGGTACGGGCCCGGGGGTCTACAGCTGCCAGGGTCGCCACCCAGGGGCCATCGGCCGGGAGCCCCATGCGGACCGCCACCGCCCGCGCGTAGTGGAGCAGGGTGTCTTCGGCGTAGCGGCGGGGCCCGGAGAACTGGACCTGTTCCCAGCCGCCGTTGTAGGCCGCCAGGGCCAGATAGAGGTCCCCCCGGGCCTGACGGATGACGATGGAGAGAGTGCGGGTGCCCCAGAAGACGTTCAGGGCGGGGTCCTCCAGTTCCTGAGCCGTGGGGCGCCAGGAGAAGCCGGCCTCTTTGGGCATCACTCCCATCAGCCCAACGGCTCCTGCAGGACTGTGCAAGTGGGGGCGTCCCAGCGATTCGGTCCAGATGACCGCCGCGATGAAATCCGGGTCTATCCCCCGCCGCCGGGCCTCTTCCAGGATAATGGGCTCCCAGCGAGCAACGGCTGGATTCCAATAGGATGAGAGGAGCGATCCCTGGACTGGCGCGGGCGGCGACGCGGGGTCAGCCAGAACCGGCCGGGAAGGAGAGGCCAGCAGTCCGCACAGGACCAGAAAGCCGATGCCGATTCGGATGAAGTGACGTTTTCTCTCAGGGGCGACGTCCATCGCTTTTAATATAGCCCAACCGGGATAAGTGTCAAGTCGCACGGGCTTCGGGCCGCAGGCTCAACGGGCCTCCAGCGCGTCCCAGAAGCAGCGGGGCAGCGTGAACAGGACCTGGTGGATGCGGCCGTCGTAATAGCGGAGTTTCTCCCGCGCGCACCGTTGGGAGAGGCGAGATTCCACCTCTTCCGGCGTCAGGTCGCGCGGGTCATAGACATCGGAGGCCACGATGAATCCCCAGGGCTCCGCAAACGAGGCAATCTGGATAGAGCAGGGGGCCAGTCGTCCAAAGACGGTGCTCATCATCCGGTAGATGCGGGCGAACCGCCCCAGTTCATAGATGCCAGCACTTCCTGCCTGGTTGATCAGGATGCCCTCCGGTTTCAGACAGCGGCGCATTGCCTCAAACATCTCCTGGCTGAGCAGCGGTTCGGACGGGGTGCCCGGCCACGGCTCTGTCAGGTCGGCGATGATGATGTCAAACCGGTCTTCGGTCTCCTGGAGGTAGTGGACGGCGTCCTCTATCCGAACCTCGGCCCGGGGGTCGTCAAAAGCACCGTCGCTCCACTCCGGGAGGTAGCGACGGCTGATTTCTATCACCTGAGGGTCAATATCTACCATGACGGCCCGCTCCACAGTCCGGTGGCGCAGGACTTCGCGCAGGGTGGCCCCTTCCCCGCCGCCGAGAATCAGCACCTCGCGCGGGTCGGGATGAGTGATCATCGCGGGATGGACCAGGGCCTCGTGGTAGATGAACTCATCCGCCTCTGCCGACTGAATGCGGCCATCCAGGATAAGGCAACGGCCAAAGGCCTCCGTCTCCAGGACGTCTATCTGCTGGTAGGCCGAACGGGAGGAGTGGAGAACGGACTTCACCCGCAGCAGCGTCGCCGCGCTGGGGTTAACGTAGTCCACAAACAGCCAGTCCGTCGGGGGCTGGAGCCCCCAGCGGGCCGGAGCGAAAGGACTCGGGGGTTCAGAATCGGATTCGTCCATAATGGGATGTTCTCCTCTGCCGACAATCATGCAGAACACGCTTTTGGCATGCAGGGCTTCTACGATATGGAAGGCGGCCCGCAACGGGTCGGTGTGGCCGCAGGTATAAATATCTGCCGAGGCATATCCGTATTCGGGCCAGGTGTGGATGGAGAGGTGGGATTCTCCGACCACCACCACACCGCTGACTCCCTGAGGGGAGAACTGGTGGAAGCGAGCATCCAAAACGGTGGCTTTCGCCTGTTTCGCCGCTTCTATCAGAATCCGTCTGACCTCGGGGAGGTCATTAATTACTGTGGGGTCGCAACCCCGCAATTCCAGCAAGTAATGCACCCCGAGGGGCTGCACCATCTCTCACCTCCTTTTCGGTAGATTTCAGGTTGGGGCCTGGAGGATGGCAGCCATCCTCTTTTTCACCTCCCCCTTGCCTCTGGTTAATACGATTACTGATTATCCCGTGAAGTGATGCGCTTTTTAGAATCCGTGCAGATTACAGATTACTATGTCCCAGCACCATTACCTATGTTTGCGTTCGCTGAATCTTCAAACAAAATTACCGCCCGGTCGCGGATCATGTTTTCTATAGTAGCGAAACTGATATCTAGGCTTACAATCTCTGCACCTCTAAGAGCTAGTCTGAAAAGTTGCTATAGGTCGACCTTCGGGTATACTTTGGGCGCGATGGATTTCATCAAGAGGTACCCTTATGGCCGAGCGAGCCCAAAGGCAACCCTACCCGACCGACCTGTCCGATGCTGAATGGCAGCGTATTGAGCCTTACCTGCCAGCACCGAAACCCGGGGGGAGACCCCGAGTGCACTCCCTGCGGGAGATCTTGAACGCCCTTTTCTACATCGTGCGCAGTGGCTGCACCTGGCGTATGCTGCCGCACGATCTGCCCCCTTGGAAAACCGTCTACCACTACTTTCGGCTGTGGCGCAAGGATGGGACATGGGAGCGCATCCATAGCGCCCTGCGGGAAGAGGTTCGTGTGGCCGCCGGACGAGAGCCAGAGCCCAGTGCTGCGATCCTGGACAGTCAGTCGGTGAAGACAACCGAAACCCCAGGTATTCGGGGTTACGATGCAGCCAAGAAGGTCAACGGGCGGAAGCGTCACCTTCTGGTGGACACCTTGGGACTGTTGTTGATGGTTATCGTGCATGCGGCCAACATCCAGGACCGCGATGGGGCCAAGTTGCTCCTTGAGAAAGCCCAGGGACGTTTCCCTCGTCTGCGCTTGATCTGGGCTGACGGGGGGTATGCGGGCAAGCTCATAGATTGGGTGAAGAGTTTCTGCCATTGGGTTCTGGAAATTGTCAAGCGCAGCGATGCCGTGAAAGGGTTTCAAGTTCTGCCGCATCGGTGGGTGGTCGAACGGACCTTTGGCTGGCTCGGCCGGTACCGACGGTTGAGCAAGGATTACGAAGGGTTGCCGGAAAACAGCGAAGCGATGATCTACATCGCTATGATCCACCTGATGCTCAGACGGCTGGGGCGTCAGCCTCAGCCGGCTATGGTCTGACCTGAAGCGTTAGGTATATGCGCTTCTCCGAGCAACCTGATGCAGAACAGGGGACTTCCCATCTTTCCTGTCTGCTCCAGATAGTTATCCACGCGCCGCCAGCTGGCCGTCTGAGACGCTAAGATGGCCCGAAAACGGCTGCCATGGGTCTGGTTATGCATTCGGCAGTCCTCTGATCGCAGGAGGGCTTTCCGTAGTTTGGCTTCATTCGTCACATTGTGCCCGACTGTCAGGGCTTTTCAGACAAGCTCTGAGTTATAGAAGCCGCTTGTGTGTTAAACCAGAGCAACTCACGGTTTTATTCGGTGCTACTAGATGCCAAACTCTCCAGATACAACTCTATAGCCTCTCTCGCCATCTCTACAGCTTCCTCCACCGTCTCCCCATATGTCACACATCCGGGGAGGGAGGGAACAGTCACAGTGTAGCCTCCTTCCGGCTCTTTCCGCAGAAGAATCCGGTAACTACGCAGTTGCATCTTCTACTACTCTGTCTCCAACCCCACCAGACGGGCCCAGGGGCCGTGGATGCCGTCGTCGGTGACACCGTAGTAGATGCGCACCCGATTGTCCTCCCGCTGGGCCAGGTCGTAGCGGACCTGACCGCCCCGCTCCCGCTTGCGGATGAGGGCAATATCCCCCTCCCAGCGAAGTTGCTCGGGGTCCACGGGGTGGTCCTCCGCCTGGGTGATGGCGTAGTGCCAGAGCCGCCGGGCCGATTGGCGGGTGACGTTGGTAACCACGTTGCCATTGCGCAGGTCGCGCATGGTGTGGTATCGGACGCCCTGCCGCTCTTCCGTGGCGATGATTTCCACACCCGTGCGGGGTGGTTCTATCCCCATCCGGGGAGGCCCCGCCGGTTCGGGCTGGGGCTTCTCCTCTGGCTCTGGCGCGGCCGCCAGGGCCCGCCGAACCAGGCTGACGATTTCATCCCGCACGGCCAGGCCGGTTTCCGACTCGCTGCGGATGTAGATTTTGTTGTCGTCTATGGCGTACGGGGGGTTATCCCCCCGGGGCACCAGCAGCCGCACCACCTTCTTGCCCTGGGTCTCCTGGACGTCGGCGGTGACCTCCAGCGGCGGGGTGATGCGGCGGGCCACCTCGGCCTGAATGGCCTCTATGGCCTGGCGCGGGTTGCCCACCCCCACCGGGGGCTGTTTCGGGTCGGCGCTCACGCCGATATACAGGGTGCCCCCGTTGGTGTTGGCGAACGCGCAGATGTCGCAGAGAACGGCATCCAGATACCCGCCGCGCTGGCTATAGCGTTCGTGGAAGTCCTGGACGATGGTCGGGCCCTCCTCCCGCGCCGCCTGGATGTAGTCAAAGGGCGCCTTCGTCGCCGGGCGGAAAGGCCGGGTGAGGGTGAGATCGTTCCCCAGGAAGACGGCCCGCAGGGCCTGGAAACTGACCTGTGGGAGCAGGATTTCCGTGACCCGGTCGCCAATGCCCAGGTTGCGCGGGTCGTTGGGATCCCGGACCAGCCGATGGGCATCGGAGCCCTGGATGCAGCGCATCCGGCGCGGGTACTCCGGCTTGGAGCCGTCAAAGAAGCGGGCCGTTGTCCGGGGCCCCTTCTTATCCAGGTCCGTGACCTCCAGCGCGTGGAGGTTGGGGTCCTGGGTGTAGGCGATGCGGGTCTGCCCGCCGAAGTCAAAGCCCCGCATGGCCACCCCGTTGGCCGAGTTGGCGTGGGCGGCGATGACGATGCCCCCGGCCTCGGCGATGGCCCGGTACGCGGTCAGGACGTCCGACGTCGCGCCGACCTCCGCGCTCCCCTGGTCCAGTTTCTCCAGCGGGATGTTCAGGCGACGCAGGAGAAATTCCAGTTCCCGCAGGTCCGTCTCCGGGCTGAAGATGCCCAGGATATGGAAGCCGAAGGTGGCGGTGAATTCAAACCCGGGCAGGACCAGAATTTTGGAAAGCAGGCGGCGATATTCGCCCAGTTGCTCTTTCTCTTCTTTTCGCAAGCGGCCCAGTTTTTCCAGCAGTTCCAGATGGTGGATTTCCTCCTGCATCCGCCGGTATCCCGCCACGGTGTTGTGGTCGGTGAAGGCGATGATGTCCAGCCCCCTGCTCTCCGCCTGCCGGAGGATGTCCAGGAAGGAAACGCCCGGCTCCTGGTAATCGGCGGAGGCGGGGGTATGGAGGTGCAGGTCCACCCGCCGCCACTGGGCCTGGCTTTTGGGTTTTCGTTTTCGGGCCATAAAATCGCTTTACATTACTCGGCAGTTCTCAGCAGGGTGCCGACCGCTCGGACCATCTCGTCCGGCACAAAGGGCTTCAGCAGGAAGCAATTGGCCCCTGCCTCCAGACACTGTCTCTGGTAATCCATCCCGGAGGTCATCACCACCGGGGTATCCGTCAGGTCGGGCTCCCGGCGGATCTGGCGGACCAGGTCCAGCGTCTCCTGCCCCTGGACGCGCACGTCCATCAGGATGGCATCCGGCCGGGCCTGCTGGATGGTAGGCAGAATGTCCTGGTAACGATGAGCGGTGACAACCTCAAAGCCTTCCAGTTCAAACAGGGTGCGCATCAGGCGGCTCATATGCGGATCATCGTCCACAATGACGATTTTCCTCATTCCGACTCCTCCTCAGGCGTGTCGGATGGTTCGGGTGTCTCCGACTCGGGAGCCGGGTGACGGTCGGGTTCCAGAGCCGCCTCAAAGACTTCGTCCACCCGGCTGACCAGGACGAACCGGAGGGCTTTGCGGACCTCGTCGGGGACGTCCTCCAGGTCCTGCTCGTTCTGTTTGGGCAGGATGACGGTTTTGAGGCCGGCGCGGTGGGCCGCCAGCACCTTCTCCTTGATCCCGCCGACGGGGAGGACCTGCCCCCGGAGGGTGATTTCGCCGGTCATGCCCACATCGGAGCGGACCTTGCGGCCGGTGAGCAGGGAGACCAGCGCCGTGGCGATGGTGACGCCCGCCGAAGGCCCGTCTTTGGGGATAGCGCCGGCCGGGACATGGAGGTGGATGTCCATCTCGTCAAAGAAGTGCTCCGGGATGCCCAGGTTTTTGGCGTTGGCGCGCACGTAACTGAGCGCGGCGTGGGCCGACTCTTTCATCACTTCGCCCAACTGACCGGTAATCTGGAAGCCCTTCTTGCCCGGCATGCGGGTGGCCTCAAAGAACATCACGTCGCCGCCGGTGGGGGTCCAGCCCAGACCGGTCGCCACGCCGGGGATTTCGGTGCGCAGTTTGGTCTCGGAGAAGAAGCGGGGCCGGCCCAGGTACTTGGGGATGCTGCGCGCGGTGATCCGCACGGGCGTCTTGCCGTTCCCCTCGGCGATGGCGGTGGCGACCTTCCGGCAGACGCGGCCGATCTGGCGCTCCAGGTTGCGGACCCCGGCCTCGCGGGTGTACTCCCGGATGATGCGCAGGATGGCCCCGTCGGTAAAGGTAATCTCATCCGCTTTCAGGCCGTTCTCCCGCCGCTGGCGGGGAATGAGATACCCCTGCGCGATGCGGACCTTCTCCATCTCGGTGTAGCCGGAGAGTTCCAGAATCTCCATCCGGTCCCGCAGCGGCGCCGGGATGGGGTCCAGCAGGTTGGCCGTGGCGATGAACATCACTTTGGAGAGGTCAAAGGGCACGTCCAGGTAGTGGTCCCGGAACTCCCGGTTCTGCTCGGGGTCCAGCACCTCCAGCAACGCGGCGGCGGGGTCGCCCCGGAAGTCCATCCCGATTTTGTCCACCTCGTCCAACATGAAGACGGGGTTCTTGGTGCCGACGCGCCGCAGGGCCTGGATGATGCGGCCGGGGAGCGCACCGATGTAGGTGCGACGGTGCCCCCGAATCTCCGCCTCGTCCCGCATGCCGCCCAGGGACTGGCGGACGAACTTGCGCCCCAGCGCGCGGGCGATGGATTGCCCCAAGCTGGTCTTGCCCGTCCCCGGCGGCCCGACGAAGCAGAGGATGACCCCCTCACGCTCCTTGCGAATCTGGTCCGTCGGCTCTTCCTCCTCCATACCCGCTTTCCGGCGCTCTTCCTTGAGTTTTCGGACGGCCAGGTACTCCAGGATGCGCTCTTTGATCTCCTCCAGGTCGTAGTGGTCCTCGTCCAGCACCTGACGGGCATGGGCGATATCCAGGTTGTCCTCCGTCTCCACGTTCCAGGGGAGGCTGGTGAGCCAGTCCAGGTAGGTGCGGATGACGCCGTACTCGGCGGCGGCGGTGGGGAGTTTGCTGAGCCGGTCCAGTTCCCGCCGGGCCTCCTTCTCCGCCTCTTCGGGCATACCGGCCTCTTCTATCTTGCGGCGGAACTCCTCCACCTCCATCTGCTGCTCGCTGGCCTCGCCCAGTTCCCGCTGGATGGCCTTCAGTTGCTCCCGCAGGAAGTACTCCCGCTGAGCTTTCTCCACTTCGGACTGGGCCTCGCTCTGAATCTTGCGCCCCAGTTCCACGACCTCCAGTTCTTTCGTCAGCAGGGCCAGCAGGAAGTGGAGTTTCTCGCGGGTGGAATCCAGTTCCAGCAATCGCTGGGCGTCCTCCAAGCTCATGCGGATATGGGTGGCGATGGCGTAGGCCAGTTGCAGCGGGTTCTCGGCGTTGATGGCCATCAGCATCAGTTCTTCCGGCACGGCGGGCAGAAGTTCCGCCAGGCGACGGAAGGTATCCACAATCGTCCGCTGGAGGGCCTCAACCTCTATCCCTTCCTCAATCTGTTCGGGAATCTCCCGCACCCGGGCGATGAGATACGGTTCGGTGGCGATGAATTCCTCTATCCGGATGCGCCGAAGGCCCTGCATGATGAGAGTGATGGTCTCATCAGGGGCCTTGAAGAGGCGGTGGACAATCGCGACGGTGCCGACCCGGTAGACGTCGTTGGGGCCGGGTTCGGGCAGTTCGGGGTCTTTGGCGGCGACCAGGCCGATGACGCGCTTGCTGACGACGGCGTCGTCCACCAGCCGGATGGAGCGGGGCTGGCCCACGCGGATGGGGACGGCCGTCATCGGATAGACCACCAGGCCGCGCAGGGGGAGAATAGCGACCTCCTCCGGAATGGAGGGCGCGTCGGGCCGGCCGGGGCCGCCCGATTCCTCCCGGCCCGGCCGGGGAATGGCGGGAATGTTGAACGAACGGAAGATGTCTTCCAGAGATCCCATTGTTATCCTGACTCCTCACGGTTTCCCGGTATCACTGCACGGACCCGACATGCGGGAGGCCGGGGGACAAACACCCGAAGAAAACCGTTCTCGTAGGTAGCCTCCACGCAATCCGGGTCCACAATCCAGGGCAGATACACCTCAACATGGAATTCGCCGTAGCCAATTTCCATCTGGTAGTATGTCTGTTTGGGCTCCGGGTCCTGACGCACACCCTCAATGACCAGGCGACGCTCATCCAGGGTGAGGGAGAAATCCTCGGCGCGCATCCCGGCGATTTCCAGCCGGACCACGACCCCGTTCTCGTTCTCATAGACGTCGGTGGGGGGCTGCCAGGGCCGCGCCGGGCGCGCAGCCGTCCACCCTACCGCCCTCCAGACCTCCGTCCGGGTCTGCAGCCAGTCCGGAGCACCCGTTCTGCTCTTCACGACCATTTCTGACTACTCCGACAGGACAAACAGATTGCAGATTGTTATCGTACCCGGTTTGTGTTGGTTTTGCGCAAGAAAAGTGTTAGATTTGCGATAGAAAGTCTCGTTGGACAGGGATATTTTACCACAATGGGGAGGAATTTCAAAATAGGGCGCCGTTCGGTGCCCTTTTCCCCCATAATCGGCCCAGTTTTCGGTACTTCACGGCCTCATAGTACGCCATGAGCAAGCTCAGCCGCAGACCGTGCCAGCCGTCCTGGAAGCCCTTCAGGGTGACGAACCGCCACCAGAAATGGCGCACGGCCTGAGAGTACGGCGTGTAGAAATGGGGACGGACCCCTTCGGCGAAGAGGACGGCCGCGTCGTAGTCGGTGTACCGTCTCTGGCGGGCGACGAAATCGGCCAGGTCGTCATAGTTGTAGTGGACAAGGGGGTTTTGCAGGTAGCCCGTAGGGCCGTCCACGACGGCGATTTCATGGACGGCGCGCTCCCAACGGGCGTAGCCGCGCCGGACCAGGCGCATCTGGTAATCGGGGTACCAGCCAGCCCCCCGGGTCAGTCGTCCAAAGATGTAATTGTGACGGGGCACCCACCAGCCCACCTCCGGCCTCTCGCCTGTCACCACTGCCTGGACCTCCGCCGCCAGTTCCGGCGGCACCCGCTCGTCGGCGTCCACGAAGAAAATCCAATCCGCCTCCACCCGTTCCAGGGCGACGTTCCGCTGACGGGCGTAGTTCTCAAAGGGGTGTTGGAAGACCTCCGCGCCGGCCTCCTGCGCCAGAGCGACCGTCCGGTCGGTGCTGAAGGAATCCAGCACCACCCGTCGGTCCGCCCAGGCCAGGGTGGAGAGGCAATCCACGATGTTCTGTTCCTCGTTGTAGGTCAGCACCACAGCGGCCAGGGTCATTGCACGTATTCCGTACTCCGTATTTCGTGAGCGGCCCGCAGCACCTCATCCAGCATCTGCGGGGTCAGGCGGCCCGTCTGGGTATTCTGGCGGCTGGGGTGGTAGGAGACCACGAGCGTGGGCAGGGGCGGCGGGAAGGGCACGACCGCGCCGTGGCGGAACGAGATGGGAGGCACATCCACTCCCTGCCGCCGGAGCAGGGCCCGGTACCCCTCCAGCGCGATTTGTCCCAGGGCCAGCACGACCCGGACCCCCGGCAGCAGAGCTATCTCTCGGGCCAGGAAGGGGAGGCAGTTCTCTATCTCCTGGCGGGAGGGGCGGTTTTCGGGAGGCGCGCAGCGGACGACCGCCGTCTCAAAGACGCCGCGCAGTTCCAGGCCGTCGTCCCGGTGGTCGGAGGTGGGTTGGCTGGCCAGGCCGGCCCGGTAGAGGGCGGCGGTCAGGGTGGCCCCGGAGCCGTCGCCGGTGAACATACGGCCGGTACGGTTGGCGCCGTGGGCGGCCGGGGCCAGCCCGATGACCAGCAGCCAGGCGTTCCGGTCGCCGAATCCGGGCAGCGGACGGCCCCAGTACTCCCAGTCCCGGTACGCCCGCCTGCGGGTGCGGGCGACTTCCTCCCGGTAGGCCACCAGCCGGGGGCAGGCCCGGCAGGTCAGGATGTCATGCTGAAGGGTATCCCAGGTGTCCATTGGATTTTACCACTCGGAAATGGGACGCGGATGAACGCGGACGAGCGCAGATTTTCTTTAAGTGAGGGCGACGCCTCGGGCGAGCAATGTCATCGCGAGCGGATTGCCGGAATACCTTTTCCACCTGTGCGATTACCTGCCGGCGCGTCGGTAGGGAGGCACCTTTTCAAAACCGCAAAGAGCGCCAAGGACGCAAAGAAACTCTAAAGAATTTGCGCTCTTTGCGTCCTTCGCGGTTCAATAAATCAACCG
>JACIWQ010000035.1 GCA_014360895.1 Thermoflexales bacterium
CACCAGCGCCACATACTCCTCCCCACCCGCACCCCCCAGCATCACCTCATCCCGTATCCGGCTCAACAATCGCCCATACGCCCGCACCTCATCCGCCGACAGCCCCCGCAGCACTGCTTCCTCCGGCGTGCCCTCGGCCCCCGCTTCGGCCTTCCGCTCCGGCAACACCCGCCAGATCTCCCATCCCGTCTTCCCCACAAACCGGGGCAACCACCCCCGCCACCACCTTATCTCCCCCCTCAATTCCGGGCTCGCTTTCTCTCCACTTTATCCAATACCGCCTGAGCTCGCCTCACCCAGGATTCACTCAGCCGGGTGTGCCCTCCCTCGCCCTCCAACATCTCCTCCAAAAGCGGCCTCACCTCTTCCATCAGCACGGCCACTTCCCCCCGCAGAACAGCGTCTTCCATCAGCAGCGCCGTCACTTCCGGCGCATGCCGGTAGACCAGCCGGATGTAGACCTCTCCCTTAGGGTCGGACATCATCACCTCATCCCGCACCCGGCTCAACAGGCGGGAATAAGCTACCTGTTCCTGCACAGGTCTTTCTTGCAGGGCCGCCCTCTCAGCCGCTTCCCACCACCCCCATCCCGGAGTAGGGGTGGGCTGAGGCGTTGGAGTGGGAGTGGGAGTGGGAGTAGGAGAAGGTGTCGGGGTGGGACTTGGAGTGAAGGTCGGCGTCACCTGAGGGGTGGGAGTCGCCCACCGCACCGCGTCAAAATAGACCCGCGGCGGTTCAACCTCCTCTCCCACTACCCTTCGCGCCGCCGAAGACGCTCCCACCGCCCAATTGCTTAGAATCACCACCGCCGGCCCTTCCGGAAAGTCGTAGACCCCCAGCGTGTACCAATCCCCACCGCCAGCCTCCTGGTCTACCCATATCTCACCGACCAGACCGTTCTGTTCGCTGTAAATCCGGTAACGCGCCCCCCTGGTTGCCTCCACCTCCCCGCTCTCCGGCCAGTAGACCTGGACGACGTACTCGCCGGGCGTCTCAATGTACGTCCCCCAGATGGCCCAGTTGGTGCTCTCCTCTTCGTTCCAGACCTCGTAGGTCCACCAGGCGCCGCCGTTGTAGCCGTTGGGATCGTACCACCAGTTGGTGGAGTAGAACAGTTGAGCCTGGCTCTCCGTCTCATCCACGGTGTAGTGCCCATCCCCGGCCTCATCCCCCCACCAGAGCCAGCGGCTGGTGTATCCCCCGTACGTGTTGGCCCCTTCCTCCCACGGGTCGGAGAAATCCCCCCACCAGCCGAAGGGGTCAATATCCGTGTGCCGGGCGGGATCTTCACGCGGTTCACCGTTGAATGTCTCGTCAAAGTAAAGCCGCACACCAAAGTGCAGGTGATACCCGGCCGAACCACAATTCACGTTATCGGCCTTGTTACCCGCTGTCCCGATCTGCTGGCCGACACTTACCGTTTGGGTATTGGTCATCGTAATGGTGTGCAGATGCATATATTCGCTGTATATCTTGCCTCCGCCCCGTTCGTGCTCAAGAAGGACCAGACCACATGGTTCAAAGAGATACACCACCTTCCCGTCTGCTGCTGCCAGGATGGGGGTGCCGAGCGGCATGCCGATGTCCAACCCGTCGTGGCCGGTGTAACATCCCACACCGGTTATGCAATTATCAAAACGCACAGGCGTAGGAACAGCAATAACACGCCCGTCAAAGCGATAAAAGTTTTCCTTATCCTCTTCCGGCTCTGCTCCATAGATGGGGTAGCGGTGGTCAAAGAGAGAATTCACATCGTAGAAAGACGGTGTTCCTGTTGGTGTTGCATAAGGACGCTGCAGGAATGGGGGAGGGACCACGACGGTCGGAGTAGCCGTTGGTGCGGCAACCTGGAATGTAGAAATAGTAGGGACCAGGCGATGATAAAGAGTCTGCCATCTTTCTACTCGCCTGGTATCGCCGCCAAGGATCCTGTGCATCACGAAGGAACCGGCATTGGCAAAGCGGCTTTGCCAGCGATGGGGGTTTGCCACTGCTTCGGAGTAGGTAAACTTGATGTCCGTATTAATCCCGTAAGCGACTTGCCAGGCATCAAAGCCCGGTGGGGATATGTCGCCGTAACGAAGGATGAGCACACCCAGAATCACCCAGGGGTTTACAGAAATATAAGGCGAACTTTCGTGGGTCCAGCCAGCGTGGTGGACAATGCGGGCCAGATCATAGGTTACGGTCATTCCGCCAAATGTGATCCGTTGAGTATAATTGGCCCAACCGGGATAATGGATCCGGATGGCTGCCCGCAGACTCTCCTCTCGCCAATCCGCATTCCGCCCCTGTAGTTCTGCATCATAGATGAGAAAAAGAGGCTGTTGTCCGATTGCCGGTTGCCAACCGCCCAGGATGAGTGCAAAGAGCAAAAACATAAGAGCGACTATCAGATACGGTTTGTGATCCCGCTTCATCAGTCACCTCTTCGGAATCGAGGCCCCAGGATTTCCCAGACAAGAGTGTGGTATGTGTGACACCACTCCCGCAGACGCGTCTCGTCCTCCTCCCATACGCGGGCCATTGCGTACGAGCCCTTGTTGGCAAAGCGATCCTGCCACCGCTCAGGAGCATCAAAATATCGTAAGTAAATCTGTAAGTCCAACTTCTCAGTAATTCCCCACGCGTCGAAATGGGGTGGAGGTATTTCGCCGTATCGGAGCATCAATGTTGTCAGCAATACCCAGGGGTTCATACCGCTTGGCCCCTCAATCGGGAAGCCGTACACGATTTGAGCCAGGTCGGCATCCACCTCCTCGCGATAGTGAGGGGTGATCACCCGCTGGGTGTAACCGGCCCAGCCGGGATAATGCATCCGGATCGCCGCCCGTAGCGTCTCCAGCCGCTGGTCAACCCCAAATCCAATTAATTCGTCATTGCTGATGACGAAAATGTGCCCATCGGGGCCGGGAATCTGACACATAAAGGTGGGGTCAGGCCTGACCGTGAAAGGCGACGCCGGTGGCGTGGCCAGGGCCGCAGGAGCCGGGGCGGGCGGAGGGCCGCCCAAGCCCAGAGACCGGGTGAGGGTGTAGTAGGTCCAACACCACTCGCGCAGGCGTGCAGGGTCCATCTCCAAGACGCGGGCTATCGCAAAGGAGGCCGGGTTGGCAAAGCCATCCCGCCAGGCCAGCATAGCCGGGTCGGTGCCCTGGTAGAATTGTCGGATGTCCCGAAAGACGTGGTACGCACGGTTGAGGTCCAGGACGAGTTGTTGGGCGGTCTGCCAGGCCTTGAAATCAGGAGGCGGGGTGGGGCCGTGCTGAAGCGTCAACACCGTTAAGATGACCCACGGGTTGATGTTGATATAGGGCATACTCTCGTGGAACCAACCTGCATAGGACGCTATGCGGGCCAGGTCGTAGGTTACGGTCGTTCCCCCAAAGGTGAGTTGTTGGGTGTAGTCGGCCCAGCCGGGATAGTGCGTGCGAATAACCTGGCGCAACGTCTCCTGCCGTGCGCGGATGCCCAATCCCTGCAACTCCTCATCGCTGATGACGAAGATGCGGCCGTCGGGGCCGGGGATGCGACAAAAGGCGGCCGGGTCCGAAATGGGGATGGGTGAAGGGGTAGGTGCAGGCATGGGTGTCTGGGTGGGTGTGGAGGTGGGTGAAGGCGTGGGCATCGGTGTCCGTGTAACGGTGGCGGTTGGAAGCGATGTAGGCGTAGGCACTGCGGGCTGAGCCACACAGGCGGCCAGGAGCAACGCAAGGAAAAGGGCGAATAAGCGAGACATAGGTTTCCTCAATAAGGCGCAGGATAAACCTGTGACCTTACCCAAGGGCTTAAAGGCTTTAGATCGCTTAAACTCCTTGTGGGAAGCCCAACATGGGATTAAGCTGATACTCCCAGCATGCTGGCTTATATCTGCCAACCGCCCACCTAAACAGGAAGAACACAAAGAGCACATTCCCGCCCTTCGTGGTTTCGGATCGCCCATTCGTCCGGAGAGGAAGCGCAGGGAGTTGGAGAACCGGATGTGGGGTTTTCCGGGCGCGCCCGAGAGGGTATCCGTTTGGGGCATCGTTTGCTTGCAGCCAAATTGGGGCCTGTCAAGAGATACCACCATGAAGCGCCCCCGTTATGACAAAACTTTATCGGAAATAGGACGCGGATGAACGCGGACGAGCGCAGATCTTCCTTGCAAAGAAGATACGTGCTGCGCCACCTGGCGCTACTTCCGATAAAGTCTACATATGCCCCTGGCGCCCGAGGGCGCTCGCGCCGGGGGAGCGCCTATCGCTGCAGATTGCTCCCTTTCTCCCCAGGAACGGCACTCCACCGCGTTCCGTGCCCGGGCCCAAGCCCCGCCCTATTATGCAGGACGGGGGGCGATTTTCACATCACGCCAGCCCCAGCAGTTGGGCCACCGTCAGGCCGTGGACGGAGTCGTCAATCCGGCGCAGGAGGCCGGTGAGGACATCCCCCGGGCCCACTTCCACGAAGCGGGCGATGCCCCGGCGGATGATCTGCCGCACGGAGCTCCGCCAGCGGACCGGGGAGGTCAGTTGGCGAACCAGGGCCTCCCGGATGGACTCTGGTTCGGCCATCTCTTCGGCGGTGGCATTGGCAATAAAGGGAACGCGAGGCCGCCGGAGGGGGACTCTTTCCAGCGCATGCCGGAAGGCAGCGGCGGCCTCGGCCATCAGCGGGGAATGGGCCGCGATGCTCACCGCCAGCCGGACCACCCGTCGGGCCCCGGCGGCCTGCACGGCCTCCATCCCGGCCACCAGCGCCCGTTCATCCCCGGAGATGACGACCTGACCGGGGCAGTTATCGTTGGCGATGCCCACATAACCACCGGTCTCCTGCGAGACGCGCTCACAGATGGCCGCCACCTCTTCGGCATCCAGCCCGATGATGGCGGCCATACCGCCGGGTCGGCGGGCGCCGGCCTCTTTCATCAGCTGCCCCCGTTCCTGCACCAGCAACAGCGCGTCCTCAAACGTCAGCGCGTTGGCCGCCACCAGCGCGGTGAACTCCCCCAGGCTGTGTCCGGCGACGCATGCCGGACTTTCCCCTACCTCCTCCAGCACCCGCAGGGCGGCGACGCTGACGGTCAGGATGGCCGGCTGGGCATGGGCGGTATCGTTCAACACTTCCGCCGGCCCCTCAAAGCAGAGACGGGAAAGGGGAAAGCCCAGGACCTCGTCGGCGCGGGCAAACACCCGGGCGGCCACGGGGAACCGTTCCGCTAACTCTTTCCCCATCCCCACCCGCTGGGACCCCTGTCCGGGGAACTGGAAAGCAGGTTGGTCGCTCATCACAAAAGCAAAAACACCGACCGGCAGCTGAAGACGCGCCGAATGGCCGGCTTTCCGGGCTTACTTCTTGCTCTTCCTTTCTTTGTCCTTTGGAGTAAACACCTGGCGGCCCCGATACGCGCCACAATTGGGGCAGGCGTGGTACGGCAACGTCGGCTCCTTGCACTTCGGGCAGATGACCAGGGAGGGCAGGGTCAGCGCCAGATGGCTGCGCCGCCGATCCCGTCGCCCTTTGGACGTTTTCCGTTTGGGAACTGGTGGCATTCTATCACTCCTTCTATGCGAGATTTTCGGTAAAACAGACGGTGGTATTATAGGTTGAAGCGGCAAACCTGTCAAGGCGCTTTGCAAAAACAGCGAATCGGTGTTATACTTTTCCCCGCCGGGAGACCGCAAAAAGACCTCGCTGCCGGGGCCCAGAGCACGCAGCGCGCTCCTGGCCTCTCTGCAGTGAGTTTTGCAGTCCAGTCGTCAGCAAAGTCTGCGTTGATCTGCATCCGAGTTTCCATTCCAGAGAGGAGGTGAAGCTTTCTATGCCGTCCGACCGCAAGTGGCGCAAGAAGAAGATGGCCAAGCACAAGCATCGCAAGTTGCTGAAGAAGACTCGCTGGCAGCGACGAGAGAAGAAATAGCTGACAAGTAGGGAAGGATGGAACGAATCGTGATCGGCGCCGACCATGCCGGGTATGCCCTGAAGGAAGAGATCGTTCGCTTCCTGCAGGCATCCGGTTACCCGGTAGAGGACGTGGGGACTCATAGCGACGAATCGGTGGATTACCCCGATTACGCCATACGGGTGGCTCGCGCGGTGGCAACCGGCCAGGCCGACCTGGGCATCCTGATCTGTGGAACCGGAATCGGGATGAGCATCACGGCCAATAAGGTGAGGGGAATCCGGGCCGCCGTCGCCACCGACGGGTACATGGCCCGGATGGCCCGGGAGCACAACAACGCCAACATCCTCTGCCTGGGCGGACGGGTGCTGGGGGTCGGCTCGGCGCTGGACATCGTGCAGGCGTTTCTGCAAAGTCGCTTTGCTGGCGGACGCCATGCGGGCCGGGTGACCAAAATCCAGGCCCTGGAGCAAGCCAGCACAGCCTGACCCCTCCTTCCTGCCAGAAGTTGGGAACATTGCAGGGCGGGTCGCCTTTTTGCGGCGGCGGCCTCGGCCGCCGCCGCAAAAGTCCCCCCATTCCTCTCCCCTTTCCACATTGGGAGCGAAGATGCGCAAAGGAACCGTACTTCTGGGCCTGACTCTCATCCTGATCGGGTTGTACTCCCTGCTGGGAGTCTTCTACCCCCAACTCCCCGGCCTGGATCGCCTCTGGCCGGTTGCCGTGATTGCGGGCGGGATCACCCTCCTGTTTGCGTACATCCGGACTCCCCAGCGGGAGGTTGCCCGGGTCTTCTGGGGAGTCGCCCTGACGCTGAGCGGCCTCCTGCTCCTCCTCGTCACCCTCACCGACCAGAATTACGCCGTTCTGCAAACCTGGTGGCCGGCCTTCGTCGTTGTGGCCGGGATTTCTTTCCTGGCCCAATGGATCGCCGACGGATTCCGGGATTGGGGCGTGCTGTTCCTGGCCATCGTGAGCCTGGTTTTCGGTGGGGTGTACATCGCCGTCAACCTCCACCTCTTCGGAGCCCGTACCCTGCAGGAGATCAGCCGCTTGTGGCCGGCGCTGGTGATCATCGTCGGCCTGATCCTGGTCCTTCGGGGCACTCTGGGTGGGAAACGGACGGAGAACTAACCGGGCCCCCGTCGTTGGGATAGACGCCAGCCGTGCGGTCTCCCCCCGGCCAACGGGGACGGAGACGTATTCCCTCCGCCTGATTCAGACCCTGCTCTCCCTGGCCCCTCCCTGGCACATTCGCCTCTACTTCCGGCAGACGCCGCCGGAGAACACCTTCCCCCACGCAGACCTCCGCGTGATTCCCTTCCCGCGCCTCTGGACCCATATCCGGCTCTCCTGGGAGATGGCCCGTCGCCCGCCGGATTTGCTGTTTGTCCCCGCGCACGTCCTGCCACCCATCCACCCCCGCCGCAGCCTGGTGACGGTCCACGACCTGGGCTACTACTACTTCCCCCGGGCCCACACCCGATTCCAGCGGGTCTATCTGGACCTTTCCACTCGCTGGAACGCCCGGGCCGCTGCCCACGTCCTGGCCGATTCGGAAGCCACCCGGGCCGACCTGGCCCGCGTCTACGGGACTCCTCCGGAAAAGGTGACCGTCGCCTACCCCGGCTACGACGAGTCCCTGGCCCCCGTGCGCGATCCGGTCGCCCTGGCCGCCGTCCGAGCGCGCTATGGTATCCCGGGGGAGTATTTTCTGTACCTGGGGACACTCCAACCCCGAAAGAACCTCTCCCGTCTGGTGCTGGCCTTCTCCCGCCTCTCCACCCCGGCCACCCTGGTCCTGGCTGGCCGGCGGGGTTGGCTGGCGGACGACCTCTTCGCCCTGATCCGCCGCCTGGGGCTGGAGGGGCGCGTCCTCTGCCCCGGATACGTCCGTCCGGAAGACCGGGCACCGCTGATCAGCGGCGCACTGGCTTTCGTTTTCCCCTCCCTCTACGAAGGATTCGGCCTGCCGGTCCTGGAGGCGCAGGCCTGCGGGTGCCCCGTCATCTGCTCCAACACATCCAGCCTGCCGGAGGTCGCCGGAGACGCCGCGATCCCGGTCCACCCCGAAGACGTCGCCGCGCTGGCCGACGCGATGGCCCGGCTGGAGGGCGACCCGGACCTGCGCCGGGAACTGGTGGAGCGGGGCTTTGTCAACCTGCGCCGATTTTCCTGGGAGAAGTGCGCCCGCACCGTCCTGCAGGTGATGGAAGGACTGCTGGAGGCGAACTGATGCCGATACCCGCCCTCCGCATCCTGGGCATCCCGATTCACGACGTCACGCTGGACGAGGCGGTGGAGCAGGCCGCCGGGTGGGTAAAGGAAGGGGGCGCCCATCAGATGGCGACCGTCAACCCGGAATTTGTGATGGCGGCGCGCCGGGACCCGGCCTTCCGGGCCGTACTGGAGGGGGCAGACCTCTGCCTGCCCGATGGGGTCGGCATCACCCTGGCGGCCCGCTATCTGGGCCGTCCTCTGCGGGAACGGGTGGCCGGCGTGGATTTGGTGGAGGCACTGGCAGCCCGCGCGGCCCAGGATGGGTGGCGGGTCTTTTTCCTCGGCGCCGCCCCCGGCGTGGCAGGCCGGGCCGCCTCCGTCCTGGCCGCCCGCTACCCCGGCCTGACCGTCGCCGGAACCTATGCCGGTAGCCCCCGGCGGGAAGAAGAAGAGGAGATTGTCCAGCGAGTACGGGAGGCCGGAGCAGATGTCCTTTTGGTGGCCTACGGCGCGCCGGCGCAGGACCTGTGGCTGGCCCGCAACCTGGCCCGGACCGGCGCGAAGGTGGGGGTCGGGGTGGGAGGCGCCTTTGACTACATCGCGGGTGTCGTCCCCCGCGCCCCCCGCTGGATGCGCCGGGTCGGGCTGGAGTGGCTGTACCGGCTGATCCGTCAGCCCTGGCGCTGGCGGCGCCAGCGGGTGCTCCCCCTGTACGCCATCCAGGTCATCCTCTCCCGATGGAAAGCCCGCTGATGAAGAACAGGCCGGTCACTTTCGCCCGGCCCGTTTCTTTTGACACCAACGCCATCCTGTGGCATAATGGAATCAGGTATCCCCATACCCATCACACCCTCATCCCAAAAGGAGGAGCTATGGCCTTCAAATTCCCATCGGACGAATGGATCAAGGAACTGGCCCGCCAACTGAACACCAGTGAGGCCTACGAAAAGTCGGCAAAGGACTGGGAGGGAGATTTCATCTTCGTGGTGGAGCCAGACGAAGCCTATCCGCAAACTGCCTACCTCTTCCTGGGCCTCTACCACGGCAAGAGCACCGATGCCGCGATGATCGGCAGCGAGACGGAGCGCCCGGCGGAGTTCATCATCCGCGCCCCCTTCTCCACCTGGCGGCAGGTCATTGAGGGCAAACTGGACCCCATCCAGGGGATGATGACCAAGAAACTGAAACTGCAGGGGAACATGATGAAAGTCATGCGCTACCCCAAAGCGGCCAAAGAAATCGTCTCCTGCTGCGCGCTGGTGCCTACCGATTGGGGATAGCCCCAGATTTTGCTGAAAAACCCGCGTCCTGTTCTTTCGGGAGGAAACATGGCCGTCATCCGACCGTTTCGCGGAATCCGCTATAACCGGGAACGAATCGGCGACCTCTCCAGCGTCATCACCCAACCCTACGACCGCATCCACGACGCGGAGCAGGCCCGCTACTACGAACTGAGCCCCTACAACTTCGTCCGCATCATTCTGGGGAAACGGACCCCCCACGACTCCGAGACGGATAACGTCTACACCCGCGCCCGCTGCTACGGCCAGACCTGGCTGGCGGAGGGGATTCTGGTGCGGGATGAACGCCCCTCCCTCTACGTCCTGGAGCAGTCGTTCACCACGCCCGACGGCCAGGCCCACACCCGTCGGGGGCTGGCAGCGGCCCTCCAACTGACCCCCTTTGACGAAGGGACCATCCTCCCCCACGAGCGCACCCTCAGCGGCCCCAAAGTGGACCGTCTCAACCTGACCCGCGCCACGGCGTTTGCCTGGGAGCACATTTTCATCCTCTATCCGGACGAGAGCAACCGGGTCAACGGCATCCTCCAGCCGTACCTGGAGGCTCATCCGCCGGTCGTGGCCCGGGAGATGGTCATTGAGACGGCGGTGGAGCAGCGGTTCTGGGTGGTGGACGACCCTGCCGTCATCCAGGCGGTGGTGGAGGAGATGGCCCCCAAGCGCAATCTCATCATCGCCGACGGCCACCACCGCTACGAGACCATGCTCAACTACCGGGAGGAGATGCGCCGAGAGCACCCGGACGCCCCCGCCAACGCGGCCTTCAACTTCACCCTGGTCACCCTGGTCAGTATGAGCGACCCGGGACTGGTTATCCTCCCCACCCACCGGCTGGTCCACTCCTACGGGCGGATGAGCGGACAGGAGGCGCTGGAGCGGGCGAAGGAGTACTTTGAGGTGACCCCTGTCGCCGACCGGGCCGCAATGGAGGGGGCACTCCGGGAAGCAGAACCGCTCCATCCCCGTTTCGGCTTCTACGACGGCGCGTACGCGGTGTTGACCCTGCGCGACCCGTCCATCCTGGAGCGCATCCTCCCCGACCGCGCTCCCGACTGGCGGCTACTGGACGTCAGCGTCCTGCACGAACTCTTCATTGAGCGGGTGCTGGGGATTGACAAGGGGGCTGTGGAGCGGAAGGAAAACCTGGACTATCTGCGGGACCCCAACCCGGGCTACCGGGCAGTGGACGAGGGAAAGGCCCAGTTCCTGATTGTGATGAACCCGACGCGCATGGAGCAGGTGCGTGCCTGCACAGCCGCCGGGGAGAAGATGCCCCAGAAATCCACCGACTTCTACCCCAAGGTCATCAGCGGGCTGGTGATGATGCCCATTGGGGCCGGGGAGCGATTGTAATGTGCGAACGTGCCAGGCGCTTTCGGAAGCGCCTGGCACGTTCAACCGATCATCTCCGCCCGGAGCGGAGGATAGAGACCACCAGCCACAGCCCCACCAAGCTGGCCAGGGCAAAGCCCAGGATGACCAGCGCGGTGATCAGGCCGCCCCGCTCCGCCAGGTGAAAAGCTGGCACCAACAAGGCCAGCCCCACAATCAGCGCCGCCAGCAGAATGCTGAGCGCCAGCCGGTTCGCCAGCCGGTCCAGATAGACCAGCGCCTGCCTCAACTCCTGATGTCGCAAGCTGATTTCCAACTCCCCCCGCTCCGCCCGGGTCAGCAACTGCATCCCCGTCCGGGGGAGCATATCCAGCAACTGCGCCCAGTCCCCCATCCCCCGAATCAGGGAAGGCATCCAGGCACGCGGGGAAACCATTTCCCGCATAAACCGCTGCACATAGGGTCGGGAGACGGCGAACATATCAAAGTCCGGCACTAGTTTCAGCCCCACCCCCTCCATCATCGCCAGCGTCTTCCCCAGAAGCCAGAGTTCGGAGGGAAGGCGCAGGTGGTGGCGGAAGGCGATGGGCATCGCTTCTTCCATCACGTCCCGCGCCCGGATGGCCTTCAACGGCAGGCCGGCGTACTTGCGCAGCAACCGCCCGATGTCGTGCTGAAGCCCCATCCGGTCTACCGCCCCGCCCACCACCCCCATCCGGACCAACTGGTCCACCACTGCTTCCTCGTCCAGTTGAATGGCGGCGACGTAGAGGCGGACCAGGTCGGTGCGGGTGCGGCGGCTGAGATACCCCACCATCCCGAAGTCCATCGCCCCGATGACCTCCCCGGGCATGACGAAGAAGTTACCGGGATGGGGGTCGGCATGGAAGAAGCCGTCCTCCAGGACCTCTTTGATGACCATCCGGGCCGCGTGGAGGCCGATGCGGTACCGATCGTACCCGGCCGCGTCCAGCGCGGCGATGTCGTCTATCTTGATGCCGCGAATCCGCTCCAGCACCAGCACCCGCCGGGTGGTGTAATCCCAGTAGACCTTGGGGATGTAGAGGTACGGCTCGCTGGCGAAATTGGCCCGGAAACGGTCGGCGTTGTGCCCCTCGCGGTAGAAATCCAGTTCCGCCCGCAGGGTGGCGGCGAATTCTTCCACGATGCCGGGCAGGTCGTAGAGTTCGCCCAGGGGGGTGCGCGTCTGGAGGAGACGGGCGCCGTCGGCCAGAATATCCAGGTCCACGTGGATCGTCTCTTCTATGTTGGGGCGCTGGACCTTGACGACGACCTCGGACCCATCGGGGAGGGTGGCGGCGTGGACCTGGGCCAGGGACGCGGCGGCAATGGGTTCGGGGTCCAGAGTGGCGAATATCTCGCCGACGGGCGCGCCCAGTTCGGCTTCTATCTGGGCCCGCACGGCCTCCCAGGGCGCCGGGGGAACCGTATCCTGGAGTTTCGCCAGTTCGGCGATGTACGCAGGCGGGAGGAGGTCGGGGCGGGTGCTCAGCACCTGCCCCAGTTTGACGAAGGTGGGGCCCAATTCCTCCAGTGCCATGCGCAACCGCTGGGGCGGGCCCAGCGTCGGGCGTCGGTGCAGGAAGCGAGCCAGGGGGAAAACCGGGGCAGCGCCGAGGAGGTCCAACAGTTCACCGAAACCATGGCGCGCCAAAATCTGAGCAATCTGCTGGAAGCGCCGCAGGTGGCGCACGCCCCGAATCGGCAAGATGGACATCGGAACTCAAGAAGGCGCAACGCGAAGGACGTAGCGCCGGCCGCCCGGCTGGTACAATACAGGCTGACAGCCCGCGCTACAGCAGTTCCTTCAGCCGGGGGAGGGCCGCGCGGGCGGCATCCTCCCCCGCCGCGATGACCTCCGCCGCGCGGGTCAGGCCGGTGAGGACCGTCACACCCGCCGGAATCGCCGGCCGGATCAGCAGGTCCGGACGGGCCTCCTCCAGGCTCCACCGGTTCACGTCCCGCATCATCACCGCCAGCGAGCGCCAGAGGACATCCGCCATCTCCGCCAGACTGTCCGGGACAAAGGGACGGCGCCTCAGTTCCTCCGTCAGAGAGAGCAGAGAGGTCTCGTCGGTGGAGATGTCCACCGCGACCACCCGCTCCGCGCCCATCCGGCGCACCACGTCGGCGGGAAGGTTATCCAGGAGGCCCCCGTCCACCAGCAGTTGCCCCTCCCGCTGGACCGGGCTGAGGAGCCCCGGGAGGGCCGTCGTCGCCCGCACGGCATCCACCACGCGCCCTTCGTTCAGCACCACCTTCTGCCCGCTATTCAGGTCCACAGCGACGACGGCCAGGGGGATGCGCAACTGGTCAAAGGTGAGGTCGTCCAGGAAGGACTCCAGGTATTCGGTCACTTTCTGGGCGGAGAGGATGCCGCGAAAGGGAAGCGCCCGGTTCAGGAACGGGAGCAGGCGACGGGGTGAGGCCATCCGCAGAGCTTCCTCCTCCATCCGCTGCGGGGAGATCCCGGCCGCGTAGAGGGCCCCGATGAGACCTCCGGCACTGGTCCCGGCGACGGCGTGGACAGGGATACCGGCCTCCTCCAGCACTTTCAGCACGCCGATATGGGCCAGCCCGCGCACACCACCGCCGCTGAGCGCCAGGCCGATTCTGCGCGGCCGCCGCCGCCAGAATGGGGAGAGGGAAGAGAGTTTCTGGAGCACAGGGTCAATCCTGTGCCGGGGATTCCTGGGCGGCCTTCCGCCCCCGGGCCCGGGAGAGTTCCTCCACCCGCGCAGATAGTTCCTCAACCCTCCGCTTCAGGTCCTCCACGTCCTGGCGGGAGGGCGGAGCCCAGCGGGCCACCTCCTCCCGAACCATCTTGCGTAGGGCCTCCCGCTCCTCCTCCCCCCGGGCGATCAGCCGCTCCACCACTTTGGGGGCCTCCTCGGCGCGCACCTCGCCCTCTTCCACCAGTTTGTCCACGAACTGGACGACCTTCTCGCGGGTGACGGTGAGCAGTCCCAGGCCGAAGAGCAAGCTCCGTTCCAGCCATCGGGTCACCATTTTCCACCTCCTAATTACCACGAAGACACCAAGACACGAAGAATTGTTAGTTTTTATTTACCACAAAGACACCAAGACACGAAGGTTTATCAATTTTTAATTAAACTTTGTGCCTTCGTGTCTTTGTGGTTTTTTCTATTATACCCCACAACCCCCGTTCAGTCCAGCCGTCGGCTCACCCGACGTACAGCTCCGAAGAGAATGACCGTCGCCAGCAAGACCAGAGCTAGACCATGGAGTCCCAGGTCGCCCAACCCCGCGCCCTTCAGCATCACTGCCCGGATGACCGTCAGGTAGTGATACATCGGTACCACCCGGGCAATCAAGCCCAGCGCCGGTGATAGATTCTTCACCGGCACCAGGTAGCCCGAAAAGGTCAGGTCTATCATCGCCATAATGAACACAAACAAAATGGCCTGCTGCTGAGTGCGGGAGATAGAGGAGATGATGACCCCCCAGCCAATCTCCGCCAGGAGAAAGGGCACCGTCAGCGCCAAGAGGAGCGGGAAAGAGCCCCGCATCGGCACCCCGAAGCCCAAGCGGGCGACGGCGACCAGGAACAGGAAGTTGACCAGTCCGATCAGGAACGCCGGGATAGCTTTTCCCAGGACGATTTCGGTCCGGCTCAGCGGGGTGACGACGAGCGCCTCCAGCGTGCCCAGTTCCCGTTCCCGCGCCAGTCCCAGGGAAGCAATGACCAGGGTGATTTGATAAACGATAAAGCCGACCTGGGCCGGAATGGTGAACTGCTGGACATCGTAGGTGGGATTGTAACGGGTCACCAGGCGCAGGTCTACCGGCGCATCGGTGCGGAAGCCCTTTGCCGCCAGATACTGCCGGGTGGTTTCGGCGAAGACGGTCTCCACCGCGCTCTGGACGATGCTCGCGACGGTGTCGCTGGAACCGTCCACCACCACCCGTACCGTCGCCGTCCGCGTCGGATCGGAGAGGTCGGCGGCGAAGCCCGAAGGGAAGATGACGGCCACCCGCGCCGTCCCCCGCTCCAGTTCCGTCTCCAGGTCCTGTTCGTCCTCCACAAAGCGCGCCAGTGCCAGTTCCTCCCGGCTGTCCATCCGGAGGACCAGTTCGCGGGTGACGGCGGAGCGGTCCAGGTCCAACACCACCAGCGGTTGCTCCTTGATCCCTCGCCCGGTGGCCCGCGCCAGCAGGACCAACTGGAGCATCGGGAGGACGAAGAGGAAGGTCGTCAGCAGCCAGTCCCGGGCCAGTTGCAGCAGTTCTTTCCAGACCAGATTGCCGATGCGAATTACCATTGGACTCGGTACACGGGATGGTTCATCATGGAGGACTGTCTTCACCTACAGCCACCCCAACGGGTCGTCGGTCTGAACCCGCATCCGGCCCCCTGGGTCGGGAAGGTAGACCAGAGGCCCCTGGGGGACAAAGGGGTCTATCTGCAGGTATCCCGCGTCCATAAATTCCCAGATGGCTTGAAAGGGGGCTTTCCCCGGCACCCACTTTTCCACGATAAAAACGCCATGTCCAGGCAGGATGGTGAAGGCCACCCGGCGCGGGTCCTCCGGATTCCGCAGGGATTCTGCCCGCCCGAAGGCCTCCACGATGCCTTCCGCTTGCGCGCCTGTCCCGCAGGAAACGGGGTAGTGCTGATAGGGCGGGGCGATGGGGACGTATTCCACATACCGGGGGTCGTAGGCCGCGACCCCCCGATGGCCGTGGAGTTTGGACCGGGCCACGGGAACTTCCACCTCCGTTCCCTCCGGCGTCGTCCACCGGACACGGGGTAGCCGCTCGTCCATCGCGAACATCTCCACCGCCTCCGAGGAGGGCGGGTCGTTTCGCTTCCCCTCCACAAGGCGATAATAGGCCCCCCTCCCATCGGGGCGGACACCGGCGATGACGGCCAGGTCGTCCTCGGTGATCTGGCGTTTGTCCACAGGGCGAGCGCTTCCCGTCACGGTGGCGACCAGCGCGCCCAGTTGCGGATCCCAGGTGGCGAAGCACCCTTCGCTATACTGCTCCGCGACGGCATCGGAGACAGCGGGGACGTGGACAAGGTCGGCGATGCGGACCATCTCCGTAAAAAAGTCCCGGTGGCTCAACAGACGGGCCGCCTCCGCCATCGCCCCCGGCGTGGAGAGGGACTGCCAGAGGGCGTACGGGATGGGCGGCTCCAGGGGTACGTGGTGCGTGACCTCCTCCACGCTGACCGCGGTCACCATCCGCGTGACCAGGTCGTCGTAGAACGCATCGGGTTCGGCCATCCGACAACAGGGGTAGGCGCCGACCAGGTCAAAGGCGTAGGCAGCCTCTGGCCGGTCGTCCCCCACGAACAGCAGGATACGCAGACATTTGGCCTGAGCCTGGACCATCCGCTCCAGCGCCAGGAGAGGGCCACCGCGCCGCCCCTGCTCCACCAGCACCCGCCAGGCCTCCGGCGCCAGCCCAGGGAAGGAAAACGCTTCTGGGTCCGGTGAGGGGTAGGAGAGAGCGGAACGGAAATGGTCTAAAAGACGGCGGAACTCTCGCCGGGTCGCGTGGATCAGGGTAACGACCGTGGGCGTCCGGGAGAGGCGGAAACGGCGCCGGGCCGTGAGCAGCAGGGACTCCCGCCACCCAATGGGCTCCCCGAAGGGAGCCGTTGTCAAAATCAGGTCCGTTCGCTCATCGGGGGCCGGCTGGACCACATCCCCGCGCCGGCGGAAGCGCTCCAGCAGATGCTCCACCACCTTTTCCAGCAGCGCAGTTGTGGCGCGTCCGGGGACAAAGGCGACCCGTATCCCCCGCCGCAGCCAGGAGTGAACCGTTGACAAAGCTACCAGCGTCATCGGAACCTCCGACTACCCACGCAAAGTCGCCAAAATATCTGCCACTCCCCATCTCCCATTTCGTCATCCTGCCATTGCCTCATTCTGTCATCCTGTCGTTCCGTCATTCCCCCTCTTCCCATCCCTCCAGATGGAACACCCGGGTGAACCAGTCGCCCAGCGAGGGGAAGAGCGCGCTGACGTAGACGAAAAGCTGGACCTGGAAGGGGAGGATCAGTTCGGGAGGGCGGCGGCGAAGGGCCCGCAGGATGGCCCGCGCCACCGTCTCGGGCGGAATCTTAGCGGAAATCCACGGCACCCGCAAGTGTGCGATCATCGGCGTATCCACCCGTCCGGGGAAAACGGTGGTGACCGCGATGCCCAAGGGCCGCAATTCCTGCCGCAGAATGTCCCCCAGCCCGGCAACGGCGAACTTCGCCGCCACGTAGGGGCCATCGGGCGGGATGCCTTTCTTGCCGTCCGCCGAGGAGATGAGGACGATGTGTCCGCTCCGCCGTGCGGCCATATGGGGAAGGACGGCCAGGACGGCATGGAGAACGCCGTAGAAGTTGATCGCCATAGATCGCTCCACGTCGGCGACGGTCATCTGGAGGACAGGAGCCCGGATATAGGCCCCCGCGGCCGCAACGAGAATGTCCACTTGGCCCCACTGGGCGACGGTCTGGGCCACCGCGCGCTCCACCTCCTCCCGCCGGATGACGTCGGTAGGGAGAACGAGGGACTCCGCGCCCAGGGCTTCGGCCTCTGCGGCAACGGCCTGCAATAGTTCCCCCCGGCGGGCCACCAGCGCGACCCGCGCGCCTTCCCGCGCCAGTGCCAGGGCGGTGGCCCGTCCGATACCGCTGGACGCGCCGGTGACCAGAGCAACCCGTTCACAGAGCTTGCCCGACATACCCACCTCCAAGAAGATGATATTTCGCATTACGACGCCCTCACCCTCTCCTCATGCCCCCTCAAAAAGACAGCTGCGGCGAACGCCAGATCCTTTACCCCAACCGCTTTCGGAACAGGAGCAGACTGAGGAGCAGTCCCCCGACGCCCATTCCCAGCAGGAGCAGGATGTGGGTTTGCAGCGGGGCCGGCCCCACGCCTTTCAGGAACAGCCCCCGGCTGATGGCGACGAAATGCGTCGTCGGCAGCGCGTAGGAGACCAGCGTGGAAAGGAGGTTATGGGTGTCCACCGGCAGAATCAGTCCGGCGATGAAGAAACTGGGGACAAAGAAGACGGTCAGCACCAGCAGCATGGCCGTCTGCTGGTTGCGGACAAAGTTGGCGACGATGAGGCTGAAGCCCATTTCGGCCAGGAAGTAGACCGCGCTCAGGAGCAGGTAGAGGGCAAAGTCGCCCCGGAAGGGCACCCGGAAGTAGAGGACGGCGACCAGCCAGACCGGCAGGACGCCCAGCAGGCCGCAGGCCAGGTACGCCCCCAGTTTGCCCAGCAGGTACTCCGCCCCCCGGACCGGCGTGGCGATGAGGCTCTCAAAGGAACCGACCTCTTTCTCCCGCGTCAGGGCCAGGGCCAGGGCCATCGCGGGCATACAGAGGACAATCGCCGCCAGGCCGGGCACCATGCTGACCAGCGACTTCAGCGCCGGATTGTACCAGGCCTCGGAGCGGACGTCTATGAGGACCGGCCGGGAGCCCGCCGAAGCGAAGGCGGTCACGCGCTGGCTGAGGGAAAAAACGGCCTGGATGGCGGCGATAGGGTCGCTGCCGTCCACCACCGCCTCCACCGGCGCGGGGCCTCCTGCTTCCAGTTGACGGGCGAAGCCATCGGGAATCACCAGCCCGCAATCTACCCGCCCCGCCCGCAACAACCGGTCCAGTTCGGCATACGAGTCCACCCATGCCCGCACCTGGAACTCCCCGTCCGCCGTCAGCGCGGCGATCATCCGGCGGGAGAGCGAGCTCCGATCCAGGTCCCAAACGGCCATCTCTATCTGCTGGACATCCAGCACGAAGAGATGAGCCAGCAGGAGCAGGAGGAATGCCGGGGAGACGGTGACCAGGAAGAACAGTCGGAGGTCCCGAAAGATGTGACGGAATTCCTTACGGAGAATGGCGAGGGTCCGGCGAGGGGACATACCGGTTCACACAGGCCAGATGCCCAGCCTGTCCAACGCCAGGCATCCGCGCAGCGACACTATTTTCCAGCGGGATTGCCCAGACCGACAATCTGCCGGATCGCCGTCAGGATGCCCAGGCCAACCCGGATGGCCTCGCCAGGGGGAACGGCGGGAAGATGTTCCCGTCCGGATTCATCCACCTGGATGGGGGCAGAACGCAGGTAGAGATAGGCCACGCTCACGCCCAGAAGGGCACCGATGATGCCTCCGAACAGCAAAACCCGGGTTCGCAGATTCACTTCCTCCTCCTGATGACACGAATTTGCGTGAGAATACGGTAGAGGGGGGGCGGCGGCCTTCGGCTGCCGCAAAACCCTCATTCTCCTCTGCGGCGAGACAGCATCCCGGCGAGGGCCGCGCGGGCCGCTGAAGCGGCAAATACGGGCGCCGCCATTCGGCGGCAGACTCGTTCCACCCCATGCTGAGCCAGCACCAGGGTCCTGCGTGCCTGGAGAAACCAGCGGGGGAGGACCCGCCACCAGCGGGAGCGGTAGAGGCCGTAGTTGATTGCCACGCCCAGGGCCACCCCCGCCAGCGCACCCAGGGCCGCCTCTATGGCCAGCAGGATCAGGGCCAGATCGCGCAGGATGCTCATCTCCCTCTCCCCGGTCGCCCGGTCATAGCAGCTATTCTTTCTCCTTTTCCTTCGGCTCTCTTCGCCTTTCCCGGAAGACCTCCGTCCAATCCACTTTGGCCGTTGCGTGCATTAACACGGCCAGGGTAATAATAGCGCCGATGGTCACCACCAGGCCGGTATATCCCTCAAGGAAAAAGGCAGAAGAAAAGAGGATCAGGAAGATGAATTGAGACCCGCCAGCCGGCCACAGGGCAAACCGCCAGTGGACCACACGGGCCAGATACGTCGTCACCAGCGCCAGAGAAACCAGGGAGGAAAGGACAAACGACCACTCCAGGAGGACATGGTCCACCAGATAAGCAAAGAGCAGGTGGAAAGCGAAGAAACTGGCTGCCAGGAAGAAATAGTGCATCGGATGCAGGTTAATTCCCCGTACAGCGCCGATGACCACCAGCACAGTGAAGAAGAATAGCAGGGAAACAGGAGCAAAGAAACTCATCCGGCTGGCCATCGGGCCGGGGTTCGTCTTGTGCGGCATCTCTATCCCGATGTCAAAATCCGAGAGCAAGTTGGAAAATCTCCACTCCAGTTGCCAGCCCTGGGGAGTGGGGGTTTTCGCCGTAGGAGAAACCGTACGCTCAGGGAAATTAAAATCGCCAAAATCGGTGTTGGCTATCAGGGTGAAATTCCGGACGGGAACCACCCCTTCGCCGAAATCGTAGTGCCATTGATCTAACCCCCGCGACCGGTACGCCAGACGAATGTCGGCGACCTCGCCCGGTGCGAGAACCACGCTGGTGCTCAGCGCCCCCCCTTCGTCCTCTACCAGCCGCGCGTCCACATCCCGGACCCGAAAGACAAAATCATCGTAGATCGCGTCATGGGACGGAAACTGAAAGGTTACAGTGGCCGTGACCGAATGGGCAGTAGGGTTCCGGAAGGTGTACATCGCATCAAAAGCCACCGTATAGGTGGCATACCAGAGAAGCCCTTTCCGCCGATGTTGGAGGTGGAAATCCACCTGAATATTGCTGGATTCCAACTCGCCTGGGATGGGAGCACGCCCGGGCACGGCCAGATGGATGGTGGGCGCCATCTGGGTATGGGGCGCGCCCCAGAGTTCCGCTACCTGCTGGCCCAGCGTGTTGTAGCCAGAGTAGGTCCGGTAGGAGATGCTCCCGCCCAGGACAGCCCAGGCTACAGAAGTGCAGACAAAAATAAAGATAATCGCAACCAAACGACGCACTGTCATTTTAATTATCCCTGATGGCGGTATGGCAGGTAACGTTGAAGCCCACCGGAACGCCACTCCGCTATGCAAAAGGGGCGGCGGCTTTGCCGCCGCCCCATCGCTACCTGCCCTATTCGCCTTCCGGCGGGGGCGGCGGGGCCTGACCGGCCGCCTTCGCCCGCTCCTCCGCCACCAGCATCCGCCGCAGCGTCTTGCCCACAAAGGTCTTGGGCAGTTCGGAGCGGAATTCTACGTAGCGGGGGTACTTGTATTTCGCCAGCCGCTGCTTGGACCACTCAATGATCTCTTCCTCGGTGGCCGTCTCCCCCGGCTTGAGGACGACCCAGGCCTTCACCGTCTCCCCCCGGTACGGGTCGGGGATGCCCGCCACCGCCACCTCCAGAATCTTGGGGTGCTGCTTGAGGACCTCCTCCACCTCGCGCGGGTAGACGTTGTAGCCACCGCAGATAATCATGTCCTTCTTGCGGTCCACGATGTAAAAGTAGCCGTCCTCGTCCATCTTGGCGATGTCGCCGGTGAAGAGCCAGATATTGCCATCGGGCATCTGGCGGAGGACGTTGGCAGTCTCTGTGGGCATCTGCCAGTAGCCCTTGAAGACCTGCGGGCCGCGCAGGACCAACTCGCCCTCCTCGCCCGGACCCAGGAAGCGGGTGCCGGTATCCAGGTCCACAATGGCCGCGTCCACATCCGGCAGCGGCAGGCCGATGCTCCCCTCCCGGTTCTCCCCCAGCATAGGGTTGCAGTGGGAAGCCGTCGGGGCCTCGCTCAGGCCGTACCCCTCCCGCAGGTTGCCGCCGGTCAACTGCTCAAAGCGGGTCTGCGTCTCCCGCAGAAGCGGGGCGGAGCCGCTGATGCAGGCCCGGATAGAGCGGATGTTGACCTTCCCCTCCAGCACCTTCGGGTGGTTGTTGATGGCGTTGTACATCGTCGGCACACCGGGGAAGATGCTGGGTTGGTACTTGTTGATGGTCTCCAGGATGTCATCAATGTCCCGGGGGTTGGGGATGATAATCTGGGTGGCGCAGGCCGCAATAGAGAAGCACATTGCGGCCACCATCCCGTAGACGTGGAAGAGGGGCAAGGCCGTTAGAACGGTCAGTTCGGCGTCCTTGACACCCGGCAGCCAGGACTTGATCTGGAGGGAGTTGGCCACCAGGTTGAAGTGAGTGGACATGGCCCCTTTCGGCACGCCGGTGGTGCCGCCAGTGTACTGGAAAATCGCCACATCCTCCTTGGGATTGATCTCCACTTTTGGACGCTCGGCAGGAGAGTGGGCCTTCAGGACATCCTGGAACCAGTGGTCGCCTGCCGCCAGGGTCACCCGGTCGCCCTGCTTCTTCTCCATCGCCAGGGTGAAGAGCAGTTTGAGAACTGGCGGGAAGTACTCCTTGATGTTGGTGACAATCACGTGGCGGAGTTTCGTATGGGGCTGCACCTGCTTGACCACGGGGTAGAAGCGGCTCATTGCGATGATGACTTCCGCCCCGCAGTCGTTCAACTGGTGCTCCAGTTCGGGCGGGGCATAGAGGGGGTTACAGGCCACCACAATGCCACCTGCCTTAAGGATGCCGAAATAGGAGATGATGAACTGAGGACAGTTGGCCATCAAGATGGCCACCCGGTCGCCTTTCTTCACCCCCATCTTCGCCAGTGCCGCCGCCATCCGGTCGGTCAACTCATTCAGTTGGCGATAGGTGAGTTTCCCGCCTTTGAAGATGATGGCGGTATGGTCGGGATACCGGCGCGCGGCCTCCTCTACGAAATGATACAGGGGGACTATGGGGTAATCAATGTGGTGGGGGACGCCGGGGTCGTACTTCTTCAGCCACGGTCGCTTGATCTCCTCCATGAGATGACCTCCTTGCTGGGGATATGAGATAGGGCCTGGACGCGGGAATCAATGGAGCGGTATCTTCTCTCGGGTCCGTCTCACCTCCTCTGGAAGGATGGAATTTTCGCCTCGGGGCGGCGGCCCCCCGCCGCCCCGAGGACGTTCGGGGCCCAGACTCTACGGGATCACCGGAATCCGAATGACCTGCCCCACGCGAATCTGGTGGGGGTTCGCGATACCGT
This sequence comes from Thermoflexales bacterium, assembly GCA_014360895.1. Taxonomy (GTDB): domain Bacteria; phylum Chloroflexota; class Anaerolineae; order B4-G1; family DUEL01; genus SpSt-77. The sequence goes on from JACIWQ010000035.1 coordinate 22,600, forward strand.
TGTAGGAGGCCAGATAGAGATAATTCAGGTTATACCGCAGGGCAATGCGGAAGAGATTGTCCCCCGGCTGGACGGTATACAGGATTTCGTTCCCGGTTGGCGGCTGGGTGCCCGTCCCGGGAATGCGCAAAACCTGGCCGGGATAGAGGCGGTTGGGGTTCACAATGTTGTTGTAGGCCGCCAGTTCTCGCCAGTCCACGCCGTATTGCCGGGCAATCTGCAGGAGCCACTCCCCCGGCTGGACGACATGGGTTCTTTCGGTGCCAGCAGGAGCCACTACCCCCTCCGTGGTCGGCAAGGGCACCGGTGTGGCCGTAGGAGTCACCTCCAGCAATACCAGAGGGGTCTCCGTAGCAGGAACAGGGGTGGGCGATGGAGTCATCTCTTCGGGAGCAGGAGGGATGGGGGTAGGAGTTTCCGTCACCGGTGGCGGCGTCGCCGCCATCGCCGTCAGAGTCACATTGGTCTGGGCCGCCTGGGCAGCCATGGTCGCCATCATAGCATCTTCCGCCTCCTGCTGGGAGGGAGTCGGGGTCACATCGGGGGCAGCAGGCATGTAACATCCCACCAGCAGCAAAAGAACCACCAGCAGGCCCAGCAGAGGGGGGAGAAGAGAACGGACACTTTTCATGAAATCCTCCTTCCGGCAGACCAGGAACGAGTGGAAACACTTTTATCATATCATAAGGCACTGTAGATGTCAAGCAAAAACTGCAATATGTCCCCCCTTCCCAAAATCCGGATTCGGTGATATATTTCTCCCTGACCCTTTCAAGTGAGGTGACAACCAATGAATCAACGGAAGACAGTCTGGCTGGTCGGGTTGATAGTTCTTCTGCTCCTGGTCTGTACGGCCGGGGCGGCCTTTCTGGCCGGCTTCAGCACGGCCAACCTCGTGAACCAGGGGGCAATTTCGCTGCCCATTACCCTGATGCCCTCCCCTACCCCGGCAACCCCTCAGACCGAGGAAGAGGCCTTTCAACTCTTCTGGGATGTCTGGGATATTGTCCGGGAGGCATATTACGGTGATATACCGGACATCCAGACCATCGTTTACGGCGCAATCCGGGGAAGCCTCCAGGCACTGGGGGATGAGTACACATCGTTCATTGAACCCCGTATCGCGGCCATTATGAACGAGGACGCCAGCGGGGAGTTTCAGGGAATCGGCGCCTACGTCCGTATGCGGGAAGACGGCAAACTGGAGATCGCGGGCATTATCCCCGACACTCCCGCCGAAGAGGCCGGTCTCCGAAGCGGCGACCGGATTCTGGCGGTGAACGGGGAGTCCATCATCGGCTACGGAATCTACGAGGCCATCGCGCTGATCCGGGGGCCGGCGGGTACACCCGTCACCCTCCTGATTGAGCGTCCGGGGGAAGAGAAGACCTTTGAGGTTACCATCATTCGCGCGCGCATTCAAATCCCGCTGGTGGAAGCGAAGATGCTGGAAGGCGACATCGCCTACATCCACTTGACGGAGTTCAGCGCCACCGCCAGCCGACAGATGCGCGAGGCTCTCACGGACCTGCTGGCCCGTAACCCCAAAGGACTGATTCTGGACCTGCGGAACAATCCCGGCGGGTGGCTGGACCAGGCCCTGGAAGTGGCCGACCTGTTCCTGGATCAGGGAGTCATCCTGATAGAACGCACAAAAGAGGGGGAGGAAGTGTTCCGCTCCCGCAATGGAGGCCCGGCGGAGTCCATCCCCCTGGTCGTTCTGGTCAACGGAGGGAGCGCGTCCGCTTCGGAAATCGTCGCCGGGGCAATCCAGGACCGGGGGCGGGGGGTTCTGATTGGCGAGACGACGCTGGGCAAGGGCTCGGTCCAGCGCCCCTACCGGCTCCGCGACGGCTCCGAACTGCGGGTGACCATCGCCCATTGGTTCACGCCCAACAACCGGGCCATCAGCGGGCAGGGCCTGACGCCGGATATTGAAGTGCCCTGGCCCGAGGATGCCGGACCGGATGAGGACCCCCAACTGGACCGGGCGGTGGAGTATCTGCGGACAGGGAAGTAAACAACCACCCAACGGATATGACCGGCATCAAGGTTATAGCGACCAACCGCAAAGCGACCCACGAGTACCAGATAGAAGACCGGTACGAGGCAGGGATCGTGTTGACCGGGACCGAGATTAAGTCCGTCCGTGCTGCTCAAGTCAGCCTGCAAGAAGGGTATGTACAGGAACGGGACGGCGAACTCTGGCTGGTCAACGTCCACATTGCGCGCTACGAACCGGCCGGTCGGCTCAACCATGACCCCCTCCGCCCGCGCAAGTTGCTCCTCCACCGACGGGAAATCAACCGCATCATCGGCCGGATGCGGGAGAAGGGATACACCGTCGTGCCGTTGAGGATGTACCTGAAGGGGGGGCGGGCCAAAGTAGAAATCGCCCTGGCCCGGGGCAAGCGCAAGTACGATAAACGGGAAGCTATCGCCCGGAGGGACCTGGAACGGGAAATCCGGCGGGAATGGAAAGGACGGATCCGATAATGAGGACACAACCCTTTGTCGTGGACGGACAACCAATGGTCTCCATCCGTCAGATCAACAACCTCCCCCGTCCCCAGAAGGAGGCCATTTACAAACTGTTGATCCCGCCGGAGGCATTGCTTCAGTTCGGGATTCCCTTTTCGCTGACCGACTCTCAGGGACGCCCGCTGTGGGAATGCATCTGCGAGCCGGGAACCTGTTCGGTCACCATCGCCCTGCGCCATCAGTGGGGTGCCCCCGACCCGGTCCTCTACCTGGAACTGGCGGAAACCATTCACAACCAACTGGAAGTCCTCTTCTTCTCTATCGCCGACCCCAATTCTGAGCGATTCAACGTGGACCGGATGCCGGACGGTCGCCCCACCAACTTTGGGACGGACGGGCGCAACATCCCGGAGGAGGTTCGGGCAATGGAGGCGGGGCTGGCCCCGGGGCAAGTCCGGCAGGGAGGTCGCCTGACCCGACGGCTCATCCCGCGCTTTGAGGAGTTCGTCGCCCGTCTGGGGTACGACCGCTTTCAGGCCCAACCTCTCTTTTACCACGCGGCCATCCTGTTTGAGCGCTGCGGCTTCGCGTACACTATGGGACAGGGCAGAATGGAGTGGATTCATCAGGAATTCGGCCGGGGGGGCCTGCTCTTTGCCCGGCTGGACGGCTCCACCCCGTTCCGGCGACCGGGCATGGAGGCCAGCGTACGGGGGCGTAGTTGGGCCATCTACGACGGCATCCTGGGCGAACCCTTTACCGGCATCCGGATGTACAAGCGAGTCGGCGTCCATGCCGGAGTCTGCACATTCCCGGAGGCCATCTGGTAAGTGAAAGATACCATGCCGCAACCTGCAACCCTACCGGACTACCTGGATATGCTCACCATCCCGACCCCCTTCCCGGTGGGGCCGGTCAACGTCTACCTGGTCAAAGAGGACGACGGCCTGACCCTCATAGACGTGGGGCCGCGCTTTGAGCCGGCGCAGGAGGCCCTGCAGGAGCAACTGGCCCGGCGCGGGTATCGGCTATCCGATGTGAGGCGCATCATCCTCACCCACGTCCACAGCGACCACTGCGGGCTGGCAGGCATGTTGGCGGAGGAATCCGGTGCGGAGGTGTATTCCCATCCGGCCAACTTCTCCCTGCTGGCCGACTATGCCGCAGAGCGGGAGCGGTGGCTGGCCTTCTACGCCGCGCTGATGCAGGAAGCGGGAATGCCAGCGGACCAGGTCGTTCAGGTGGACCGGCTGCGGCGGGGGATGAGCCGGTACATGACGCCCGTTCGCCCCACGGGTCCGCTCAAAGAGGGGGACACTCTGCCATTGGGAGGCGAGGAATGGCGGGTGCTGCATACGCCCGGCCATTCCGGGGGGCTTATCTGCCTCTATCAGCCTCAGCGGCAGCTGCTGATCTCCAGCGACCATCTCCTGCGGGACGTTTCCTCCAACCCGATTGTGGAGCCTCCGGAGCAGGATGGGAGAGAACGGCCGCGACGGCTGGCGGAATACCTGAGCCAGTTACAGCGGGTGGCGGAACTGCCGGTGGAACTGGCGTTGCCCGGCCACGGTCTCTTTATCTCGGATGTCCGCGACCTAGTCGCCCGTCGGCTGGCGTTCCATGAGGAACGGGCTCGCCGGGTTGCAAACCTGCTTCAGAACGGCGCGCGTACGGCTTATGACCTGAGCCTCCATCTGTTCCCCCATCCGGACCCCGTCAACCGTTTCCTGGCGGTCTCGGAGGTCATCGGGCATCTGGAGGTTCTGGAATTGCGAGGAGAGGTAGTTTCTGTCGTGGAGAACGGGGTCCGCCTCTGGCAGATTGGGACCTCACCTGATGACGGGCTATGAGGAGAAGAAAAAAGAGGGGTTTTGCCGCAGTAGATTTGGCCCTTGCGGCAAAACCCCTCTTCTCATTTCAGATTCTGCGCTTGACGAAAACGGCGGGTTGTGGTATGATAAGCCCCGTTCGGGGCCGTGGTGTAGCCTGGTTTAACACACCGGCCTGTCAAGCCGGAGATCGCGGGTTCAAATCCCGTCGGCCCCGCCAAAGGTAAAATGCCCGGAGGATCGCACTGAGGGTGCGCTCGCTGCCCAAGCCCACTTGTTAAGGTCCCCGGCATTTTGCCTCCCGCCAGCGCTGTGGCCGCAGCGCTGGCGTTTTCTTTTGTCCCAATTATACCACACCTTCCCCCCTTGTCAAGCGGGTTTCCCTTCCTCCCTCGTATCCCCTTCCCGCGGCCACTTCACCACATACCCACCCCCCTCATCCCCCTCCAAATACGGATGATACCGAAACAGCGGCAAAAAGTCCTCATCCGGCACCACCCGCACGATCCGCCCCTCCCCCAAATCTATGTACACCTCCCGCAACATCAACCGACACAACTGCTGCCGCTCCTCCGCCTCCGCCCGCGGCCACACATCCGCCAGCGTCTCTAACTGATACCCCGCCTCCACCACATTCACCGGGTCCGGCAACACCAGCCCCTCCAACCGCCGCCGAATCTCGTCCCGCTCCTCTTCATACCGCTCCCGACTGTACACCCCATCCGCATATAACTCCCCCAACCGCTGCAACCGCTCCAGCAACCGCTTCCGCTCCCCCTCCACCACCGCCCGCCAATCCTCATCCTCCAGCACCGCCCGAATCTCCTCCCGCCAATCCTCAGGCAGCCGAAACCCCTTCATCAACCACCCCAACTGCTCCTCCGCCTCCTCCTGCCGAATGCTCTTCCCTGCCATCGGACAGTCCCGATACCCCCGCTCCACCGACACCTCCCGATAATACGCATACCGACCCCCCTGCGCCCGCAACGTCCGCCCACAGTGCGCACACCGCCCCAGCCCCGACAACAAATACACCCGCTCCCGCCGCTCATACACCCGAGGCGCACGCGCATGCGCCCCCCGCACCGCCTGCACCCGCTCCCATAACTCCTCCGGCACAATCCCCTCGTGCTTCCCCGGATACAAACTCCCCCTGTACTTCACCATCCCCTTGTAAAACTCGTTCTGCAACATCTCCCGCACCGACTCCTTCGTCCACAACCGCCCCCGCCGCGTCCGAAAACCCTGCTCATTCAGCCACTCCGCTATCTCCCGATCCGTGTACTGCCCGCTCGCATACCGCTCATACGCCTCCCGCACCGCCCACGCCGTCTCCGGATCCGGCTCCCCCACCCCATCCGCACCCCGCCGATACCCAAACGGCAACTGGTTGTTGTGATACCCCTTCAGCACCCGCGATACCTTCGCCTTCCGTACCTCCCGCGCCAGGTTCTGCACGTACCAGTCCGCAAACACCGCCAAAATGTGAAACTCCAACCGCCCCTCCTCCGTGGAAAAGTCAAACCGATCCTTCGCAAACGCCATCACCACATTCATCTCCTCCAACTCCTTGAACAACTCCATAATATCGTGCAAACTCCGCGAAAACCGATCCAGCCGGTGACACACGATCGCATTCGCCTTCCCCTCATACACCATCCGCATCATCCGCCGAAAACCCGGCCGATCCGTGTTCTTCCCCGTGTGCTCGTCCCGAAATACCCCCACCACCTTCCAGTTCGGCTTCTCCCGCATCAGAAACTCCCGACACTCCCGCTCCTGCGCCTCCAGCGAGTGCCCCTGCGCCTGCTCCTCACTGGAAACCCGCACGTAAATCACCGCATTCCGCGGCGTACGCGTGTCCTGGTACGGCGCCACCCGCTGCGGCTTCGCCCGCCGCGCCCGCCCCAGCGGCTGTACCACCCCGTACTCCTCCCGTTTCTCCTCCTCCATCGCCCTCCTCCAAAACATAAATTGGGGACCAGGCCTCCCGGCCCAGTCCCCATTATACCGGGGGAAGCCTACGGAGCAAGTCCCCCCTCACCCAGCGCGGGCGCGCCGCAGAATCTCCACAATCAGCCGCTTGAACGCCCGCTGGTTCGGCGTCCCGCTGAACCCCTTCCCTCGGGCGCGGCCCCTCCGGGAGACCCCAGAAC
>JACIWQ010000036.1 GCA_014360895.1 Thermoflexales bacterium
CCCCCTTCTTTTTGGGTGCAATTTTTCGCCAGCCCTTGACAAAACGAACACTTTGGTGTAACATTATAATAGTACACCAAATCTTGGGGCCAAAATGGGAAAGATTGACCGGGCCCTGCCCATCCCTATCTATCATCAACTCAAGACTCTGATCCAGGAGCAGATAGAGAGTGGCCTGTGGAAGCCGGGAGACCGGCTTCCCACCGAGGATGAACTCTGTCGGCTCTACGGCATCAGCCGCTCCCCGGTCCGCCAGGCCCTGAAGGAACTGGTGTACGAAGGGGTGCTGGTCCGCCGCCCCGGGGCCGGCACCTTCGTCAACGAGATTTCCCCCCGTCAGGCTACTTCGGATACCTCCATCCAGTTGATGTGCTCCGACGTCCGATGGTCGCATCTGCTGGAACACGTCCGCAGAGCCTGGAATGCCACCCATACTCGCCAGCCCATTTCCTTCCAGGTAGAAGTAGTCAGCCATACCCGCTTCTACGACCTGCTGAGTACCGTTGTCGGCAGCGGCACCGCTCCCGACGCGGCGATGGTGGACTGCGTGTGGGTGGCAGGGCTGGCCCGGGCGGGATTCCTCTACCCTCTGGAAAGTCTGAACTCCCACTGGAATCACTCCACGTTCGGCAAGGACCTGTACCCAGCTTTCGTCAGCGCGAACTCCTACCAGGACCGGCTGTACGGCCTGCCGGTCAAGGCGGACATCTCCCTGCTCTGGTACCGGAAGGACTGGCTGCAAAGGGAGGGTCTGCTTCCTCCCAGGGACTGGGATGAGTTGGTGGAAGTGGCCCGTCATTTCCTCCAGCCCCAGGTGCAGGAACGGTACGGTTATGCGTACCCGCTGGTCTTCCCCGGTGGCATGGCCGGGGGAGAAGCGACGGTCTATATGCTGATGCCCTTCATCTGGTCGGCCGGAGGGGAGGTTTTTGAGCGCGGGGAGGTGGTGCTGGATAGTACCGCTACCCATCGGGCCCTCCGGTTCCTGCGCGACCTGGTGGTCACCCATCGGGTTGCCCCAGCCGACGTGGTCCGCTACCGGGAGGACACCGCCTTCCGGCTCTTTGCGGGTGGCAAAGCAGTGATGGCCCTGGGCGGGAGTTACGAGGCCGACCTAATCCGCGAAATCAGCGGATGGGAGGACGGGGAGTTCCAGGAGCGGGTGGGATACGTTCTTCCGCCCGCTGTCCCGGGCGGCCAGCCGGCCCCTACTGTCGGCGGGACGTCCTACGTGGTCCTGCGCCAGAGCCCCCGGCCCCAGCAGGTGATGGAGGTGCTCCGATTCGCCACCGACCCGGCCCGGATTGGTGAGTATTATCGGGAGATGCTCCAGATTCTGCCCAACCCGTCGTTTAACCGGCTGGTCTCGCCGGACGGCGCGCCGTTGCTGGCGTGGGTCTCGGAGATGATCCCCCTGGGCCGGGCCCGCCCGTCCATCCCGGAATACGTCAAAGTCTCCCGCCAATTACAGGCGATGTTTGAAAGGACCTTTTCAGACCCGATGCCCATTGAGGCCCTGGTCCACCGGACGGCGGAGTTCATCTCGGTCATCTGCGAGGTGCCGTGCCGGATGTGACCCTGCCGGGCGGGGCTTGTGGCGGCCCCGGGTGGTCGCCGCAAGCCTCTCAGAGCAGAAAGGAGGGATGCCAGGGAGAAAGAGCAATGGTCCGACCCAACCAACCGTATACCGATACCATCCCATTCTATTCTCAATCCCAAATCTGATAGGAGGATTGCAAAATGAAGAAGACCCTCTGGCTCGTACTGAGCGTCATGCTGGTGGCCGCGTTCGTTCTGAGCGCGTGCGGCCCGAAGCAGACCCCGCCCCCGACGCAGCCTCCGGCCCAGCCGACCCAGCCGCCGGCGAAGCCGACGGAGGCGCCGACCCAGCCCCCGGCTGCCGAGAAGGTCACCCTCTCCTTCTGGGAGCAGGAGGGCGAGGAAGTGGATGTGTTCCTTGACCAGTTGATCGCCGAGTTTGAGGCGGCCAACCCGGACATTGACGTGGAACGCACCCACTACGAGAACGAGGCCCTGCGGGATCAGTTCCAGACCGCCGCGCTGGCCGAGGCGGCCCCTGAAGTGGTGCGCGTGCCCAACGACTTCGCCGGCCCCTTCAGCGCGCTGGACATCGTCGCGCCCATCAACGAACTGTTTGACCAGAAGTTCCTGGACCAGTTCTTCCCCGGCGCGCTGCAGCCCGCCGTCGTGAAGGGCACCCTCTGGGGTGTGCCGGATAACTACGGCAACCACCTGATGCTCCTCTACAACAAGGACCTCATCCCCGAGCCGCCGGCCACCTTTGAGGAACTGATTGAAAAGGCCAAAGCGCTGACCCAGGGCGACATTCAGGGCTTCGCCTACAACCTGAACGAGCCCTTCTGGGGCGCGGGCTTCTACGGCGCCTTCGGCGGCTGGCCGCTGGATGAGAACGACAAGCCCCAGTTCAACAACGAGGCCTTCATCAACTACCTGAAGTTCGTGAAGAGCCTCAAGGACGAGGGCGTGGTGCCGCAGGAGTGCGACTACAACTGCGCCGACACGCTCTTCAAAGAGGGCAAGGCGGCCATGATCATCAACGGCGACTGGTCCCTCGGCAGTTACGTGGAAGCCCTGGGCGACAAACTGGGCGTCGCTCCGGTCCCGCCCATCAACGGCAACCCCTACACCGAGATGACCAGCGGCAAGTACTTCATGGTCTACAAGGGCGTCCTGGACGACCCGGCCAAGAAGGACGCGGTGGTCCGCTTCATCACCTTCATGACCTCTGCGGACGTCCAGAAGCGCTGGCTGGACCAGTTCAAGCGGTTGCCCTCCAACCAGGAAGTGGCGAAGGACCCGGCCATCACCAGCGACCCCATCCTGGCCGGCTCCATGGCGGCCCTGGCTAACGGTCGGGGTATGCCGGCGGCGCCCGAGATGCGCTGCGCCTGGGACGCCTGGCGGCCCAACCTGGAGGGCGTGATGGCGGGCACCATCACCCCGGAGGAAGCCGCGGCCGCAGCCCAGCAGGCCGCCGACGAGTGCGTCGCGACCCTGAAGTAGCCTCTGAAAACGCAAAAGGGGGAGCGGGATTCCCGCTCCCCCTTTTCTCAATCGGGAGGAGTCATGGGCGAAAAAGCCAGCACCCTTCGCAAATACCTTCCCACAGCCCTCTGGATTGTCGGCCTGATAGCTCTCTACCTGATCCTGCGGGCCGTGTTTGCACCCCACGCCAGCGGAATCAACCTCAACTCCAAGATGATTCTCTCCCGCATCCGGGAGGTCTCCCTCTTCCTGGGCGCCATCGCCGCTGGAATGGCCCTCATTGAAATTTACTTTTACCAGATTTTCTTCCGTCGTCCAACCCGACCCCTCACCACCATCATCGTCCGATTCATCCAGGGCTTCCTCGGATTCATCACCCTCCTGCTCATCATCGCCTTCTTTGACCTGACCGACCTCATCCGCCTGCCCGAGGGGCCGTTCAGGAATTTCATCCTGCTGCCCACCACCGGGTTCGCCGCGTTGCAGAAGTTTCTGGCGACGGCCAAGATTGCCCCTGCCGGGCAGGCCTCCCTGAGCGCGGCCATCCTGCTCGTCGTCGTACTGGGCCTGCTCTTTTTCCTTATCCAGCGGATCACCGAACCGCGCGTCAGCCGGGTCGGGTTGGCCTACCTCTTGGTCATCCCCGCCCTGGTCGGCGTCCTGTTCCTCATCATCTACCCCTTCCTCTTTGAAATCAAACTGGCCTTCTCCAACGCCTCCCTGGGCACCCAGGCGACCAAAAACGCGTCCTACGGCCTGCAATACGGCTGGCAGAACCTGGTGACCCTCTTCACGGGCAACGTCGCGAAGGACGCAAAGTTCTTTGAGGTCCTCGGGCGGACGGTCCTCTGGACCGTCATCAACGTCACCTTCCACGTCACGGGCGGCATGGTCCTGGCCCTTCTCCTGCACCGGCCGATGAAACTGCAGGGCTTCTACCGGACCCTGCTGGTTTTCCCCTGGGCCATCCCCACCACCATCGCGGCTATGGCCCTGCGCAACGAGTTTGACCTGCGCTACGGGTTCTTCAACATCATGTTGAACAACATCCACAACTTCTTTGCCGACCTGAGCACCAAAGTTGCCCTATTGTCGCCGGTCTTTTCCTGGCTCGCGGCGAACATCGGCCCGGTTTCCTGGAAGCAGGACCCCTTCTGGGCCTTCGTCTCCATCCTCATTTCCAACATCTGGCTGGGCATTCCCTTTATGGCGGTCATCATCCTGGGCGGCCTGCAGAGCATCTCCCACGAGTACTACGAGGCGGCGGAAATGGACGGCGCCAACAAGTGGCAGATGTTCCGCAACATCACCCTGCCGCTGTTGCGCCCGGTCCTCACCCCCGCCGTCATCCTGGGCGTCATCTGGACCTTCAACAAGTTTGACGTCATCTGGCTCATCACCCAGGGAGGCCCCCAGGAGAAGACGGACATCCTGGTCTCCTCCATGTACAAGGCCGCCTTCCAGTTCTACCGCTACGGCTTCACCGCCATGTTCGCGCTGGTCATCTTCCTCATCCTGCTGGGCTTTACGATTGTATACCTGCGGGTGACCGGCGGGCTGAAATCGGCGACGGAATAGGTGGGAGGACATCATGAAGAAACAAAACATTTTCGCTCGCTTCTACCGCTGGTTCTTCTTCCGGGCGCGCGGCGATAGCCCCTTCAAGCGACTACTGATCCACTTGCTTCTCATCATCGCTTGCGCCATTTCCGTCTACCCGGTCCTGCGCGTGGTGACCATCTCTCTGCGCCCCAACGACACCCTCCTGACCACCAGCCTGCGCATCATCCCGGAGAACGCCACCCTGGATAACTACCGGGAGGTCATCTTCGGCGCCCCGGAGAAAAACCGCAAGTCCGACTTCTTCCTCTGGCTCTGGAACTCCTTTTCCGTGGTGATGGTGACCTCCATCATCAGCGTCGCGCTGGCGGCAGTGAGCGCCTACGCCTTCTCCCGCTTCCGCTTTAAAGGACGGTCCGCTGGTCTGGTCTTCCTCTTCACCACCCAGATGATCCCGGCCGGGATGCTCCTGCTTCCGCTCTACATCATGCTGGCAAAGTTGAAAATGATTAACTCCTCCCTCGGGCTGATCATCGCCTACTCCGTCTCCTCGGTGCCGCTGACCATCTGGATGCTGAAGGGATACTACGACACCATTCCGGTGGACCTGGAAGAGGCCGCGCTCATAGACGGCGCCTCCCGGATGACCACCTTCACCCGCATCATCCTGCCCCTCTCCAGCCCGTCGCTGGCGATTGCCTTCCTGTTCAGTTTCATGGGTGGTTGGAGCGAGTACCTGGTGGCGCGGGTCGTCCTCCAGAAGAACGAACTCTTCACCTGGCCCCTGGGCATCTGGACCTACGCCCAGCAGTTCACCGTCTCCTGGGGCAAGTTCGCCGCCGCGTCGGTGCTCATCGCGGTGCCCGTCATGGCCCTCTTCCTGTACTCGTCCAAGTGGCTCATCTCCGGCCTGACCCTGGGTTCGGTGAAAGGGTAATACCGTAGGGCAACTGCGAGCAGTTGCCCCACACTCAGGAGTTGACTATGGCGCGCAGACTGTTCTCGCCCTTTAGTATACTGGTTTTGCTTTCCGTCCTTCTGGCCGCCTGCGGCGCGCCGACGGCTTCGCCCACCCCCCCACCCCAACCCACCGAAGCCATCCCGGTGCCGACGGCCACCCCATCGGAGGAAGTCCTCTACCTCAACCTGGTGTGGCACCAGCACCAGCCCCTGTACTACAAGGACGAAAACGGCGTCTACACCCGCCCCTGGGTGCGCGTCCACGCCACCAAGGACTACTACGACATGGCCGCGACCGTCGCCCAGTACCCCAACGTCCACGTCACCTTCAACCTGACCCCTGTCCTCATCCGCCAACTGGACGACTTCGTCCAGAACGGCGCGAAGGACAAGTACTGGGTGCTGGCGGAGAAACCGGCCTCGGAGTTGACCCCCGAGGAGAAGGAGTTCATCCTGCGCCGCTTCTTTGACGCCAACTGGGACCACGTCATCCGGCGCTACCCCGGCTACAAAGCGCTCCTGGATCGGCGCGGCGGCACCGACGACGAGGCCATCGCCCGCGCCCTGGAGACCTTCACCGAACAGGACTTCCGCGACCTCCAGGTCTGGTTCAACCTGGCCTGGATAGACCCCGACGAACTGGCAAAGGAGCCCCTGCGGAGCCTGGTCGCCAAAGACCACGGCTTCACGGAAGAGGACAAGGTCGTCCTATTCAACGAGGTCCGCCGCATTATGGCCCAGGTCATCCCCATCCACCGGGAACTGCAGGAGAAGGGCCAGATAGAGGTCACCACGACACCCTACGCGCACCCCATCCTTCCCCTCATCTACGACACGAACCTGGCCCTGGTGGGCAACCCCGGCGCCGAGATGCCCCAGCGCTTCTCCTACCCCAACGACGCCATTGCCCATCTGCAGCGGAGCGTGGAAATCTACGAGGCCCACTTCGGGCAGAAGCCCCGGGGCCTCTGGCCCGCCGAGGGCGCCGTCGCCCAGGAGATTGTCCCCCTGGTGGCGAAGGCGGGCTACGAGTGGATGGCTACCGGCGAGCCCGTCCTGGCCCAGTCCCTGGGCATCGGCGACTTCACCCGCGACTTCAAAGAGACCGTCCAAGAAGCCGACGCGCTCTACCGCCCCTACTACGTCGGCAAGGGCGACCAGCGCGTCGCCGTCTTCTTCCGGGACTGGAATCTCTCCGACAAGATCGGCTTCACCTACTCCGGGATGCCCGGCGAGAAGGCCGCGCAGGACCTGGTGAACCGCCTGGAGAACATCCGCGCCCGTCTGAAGGAACAGGGCGCGCCGGGCCCCCACATCGTCAGCATCATCCTGGACGGCGAGAACGCCTGGGAGTACTACGACAACGATGGGAAGGAGTTCCTGCACACCCTGTACCGCCTCCTCTCCGAGAGCCAGACCATCAAGACGGTGACGCCCTCAGAGTACCTGGCGATGTTCCCGGAGCAGCGGACGCTGGACCACCTCTTCCCCGGCGCCTGGTTCAGCGCCAATTACGACACCTGGATCGGCGAACCGGAGGAGCGACAGGCCTGGAACTACCTGGTCCAGACCCGTTACGACCTCTCCAAGTACGACATCTCCAAGACCCGCACCGCCCCGCCGGAGGCCATCGCTCAGGCGCTGGACTACATGTATCTGGCCGAGGGTTCGGACTGGTTCTGGTGGTACGGCGCGGATCAGGACTCCGGGCAGGACGAGTACTTTGACGAGGGCTTCCGGGCCTTGCTGCGGAAGGTGTACGAGTCTCTCGGGGAGCCGGTGCCGGCCTTCGTGAACGTCCCCATCATCCCCAAGAAGCCGGTCCGGGCCGACCAGGAAGTGCAGGGCCTCTCCTCGCCCACGGTGGACGGCCGCGTCGGGCCGGACGAGTGGGCCGGCGCGGCGCTCTTCACGGGCGGCTCCCAGGCCGCCGGCGCCGACCTGGCCTACGCTTTTGATGCCCGCAACCTCTACGTCCGGGTGACCTTCCGGCAGCCCTTGCCCGCCGGCGCGCGCATCGGCATCTACGTCGTCTCCCCGCGCGCGGCGGAGGTCTCCCCCTTCGTCCGCGCGGCCGAGAGTGAGGAGGCGCGCCTCACCGGCATCGCGGCCACCCATCTCTTTGAGTGGGACGGCCAGGCCCTGACGGCCTACCGGCCCGTCAAATCCCAGTGGCAGGCCGCCGGAGCCGTCGGCGAGGCCGCCATGGGCCCCGACGCCTTTGAGGCCGCCATCCCCTGGGACGCGCTGGGCGACCTGGAGGCCGGCGACGACCTGCGGCTGGTAGTCGTCCTCAGCCCGACGGGCCTGAGCTTGCCCGTGGGCGGGCCCGCGCAGGTCGTCCTCCCCGACCTGGGCCGCTATACCACCGTCCTGACGGTGGAGGACCCGGAGGGCGACGACCACGGCCCCGGCACCTACACCTACCCCACCGACTCCGTCTTCAAGCTCCAGGTCTTTGACCTGAAGTCCTTCAGCGTCGCCTACGACGAGAAGAACCTGGTCTTCAAGTTCGCCTTCTACGGCCCCATCCCCAACCCGTGGGGCTCGCCCAACAACCTGGCCCTGCAGACGCTGGACATCTACGTGGACAAAGACCCGGGCGCCGGGACGGGCGCGCGGCTGCTCCTGCCGGGCCGCAACGCCGCGCTGGAACCGGGCAACGGCTGGGACGTCGCCGTCTGGGCGGAGGGATGGACCCCGCAGATTCTGACCCCCGACCCCCAGAGCGGCGCGCCCAAGCAGGTGACGGGCGTCTCCTTCAAGGTCATCGTGGACCCGGCGGCGCGGACGGTGACGCTGCGGGTGCCCCGGAGCGCCTTCGGCGAGGGCGACCCGGCAGCGTGGAGCTACGTCGCGGCGGTGCTGAGCCAGGAGGGCTTCCCCTCCACGGGCGTCTGGCGGGTGCGGGACGTGTTGCCCCAGGCCCAGCAGTGGCGTTTCGGCGGCGGCCCCGACGACACCAACCACACCCGCATCATAGACCTGGCCTGGGCCGGAACGCCGACGCAGGAGGAACTCCTCTCCCGGTATCCCTCCAGCAAGGCCGACATTTCCACCCTGGGCCCGGACGACTTCCCGCAGGTCCCGCTCCTGCGGGCCCAATAACCACTGAGAACGTGCCCGGCACTTCAAGAAGTGCCGGGCACGTCCAGACTCCACCACCCCAGAAATTCGCGATTCCCGGCGGGGCCCAGCAGCGGAGAGACCATCAGTCCCCGCAGGGTCAGGCCCTGGTCGGCTGCCGCACGGATGACCTCCACCAGCACGCGCCGGTGCACAGCGGGGTCCCGCACCACCCCACCCTTCCCCACCTCCCGTCGCCCGGCCTCAAACTGAGGCTTGATCAGCGCCAGGACATACCCCTGAGGCAGCAACCACTCCACCGCGCGGGGCAGGATGAGCCGGAGAGAAATGAAGGAGACGTCTATAGTCACCAGATGGAGTGGCTCCGGCAACCGCTCCAGGTAGCGGGCATTGGTGCGTTCCATCACGACCACGCGCGGGTCATTGCGCAGCCGCCAGTCCAGTTGCCCGTACCCCACATCTATGGCGTAGACCCGGGCGACGCCGCGCTGGAGGAGGCAATCGGTGAAACCGCCGGTGGACGCGCCCACGTCGGCCACGACCCAGCCCTGCACGTCTATCCCGAAGCCCACTAGGGCGGCCTCCAGTTTCTCCCCGCCCCGGCTGACAAAGCGCGGCCGCGCGGTCAGCGTGACCGGCGCATCGGGGGCCACCAGCGCTCCGGGCTGATCTACCACCCGGTCGGCGACGCGCACCTCGCCCGCACGGATCCACCGTTGGGCTTCCGCGCGGCTCTCAACCAGTCCGCGCTCCACCAGCAACCGGTCCAGCCGAATTCGCTGTGGTCTGTTCATAAACCTCTTTGGACTGCATAACTACCCGGCCACCCGCCTGGATAGGGTAATAAGGGCCAAAAGAGGCCCCTCCCGGTCATTGCGAGCCGTCGGCTCGCGATGACAATCTGAACAGTTTACGGAAATACTACTCTAACTGTTTGGGCGCGTCAAGTTCCCACTTCGGCCGGGTGCATCCCGCCTCGTCGGGAAGGGGCCGACGTTTTCCCTGCAACCCCTCTGCGAAGGTCATTGCGAGCCCCTGCAAGGGGCGAAGGGTCATCGCGAGCCACCGAAGGCGGCGAAGCAAGGGTCATCGCGAACCCAAAGGGCGAAGCGATCTCCTCATCGCTTCTGGAGATTGCCACCACGCTCTGCTCGTGGCAGGCTTTCGGCGGCTTCGCCGCCTCGCAATGACCCTTCCGCTGTAGCGCAGGCTGTGCGCCTGTACCCAGACAGGCCGGGCAGCCGGCGCTCCAGCGACACAGGCCCGACACATTTGGGGCACACTCCTTCGGCCTTTTGCAACTGGATAAATTATTCCGGCAATAGGGGAGATGCGAATAATTCAGATATTTGCGGTATTGACAAACGAACGATTCTGTGGTACAATAATTTGGGAGCGCTCCCATAAAAGTGGTTCTTTTTCGTCCCAAAGCGGAGCAATTGGCTTTTTTTAAAGGTTATTGGTGAGAGCGCTCCCAGAAAGGCCGACCATGCCTCCAACCCTGGAAGAGGTCGCCAAACTGGCGGGGGTATCCCGGTCCACCGTCTCCCGGGTGGTCAACCAGCACCCCAATGTGCGCCCCGAGGTGAGGGAGCGGGTCTGGGAAGTCATCCGGCAGACCGGCTATCAGCCCCATGCGGCGGCCCGCAGTCTGGCGACCCGGCGAACCCGGGTTATCGGCCTGATTATCCCCCAGGCGGTCACCACCCTCTTCACCGACCCCTATTTTCCCATCCTGATGCGTGGTGTCGCCGATGCCTGCAACGCCCACAACTACCACCTGATGCTCTCCCTGTTCAGTCAGCGCCGGGTTCACAATTCCCGCACTCAGCAGGACCTTTTGTACCAGCAGGTGCTGCGCGGCCGTTACCTGGACGGAGTGGTCGTCTCCTCGGCGCCACTGGATGACCCCATCTTCCCCCGTCTCCTGGAAGACGGGGTGCCGTTTGTCATCGTGGGCCGGTATCCTCACGAGCGGGCCAATTACGTGGACGTGGACAACGTGGTCGGGGCGCGGATGGCGGTGGAGCATCTGCTGCGCCTGGGCCACGAGCGGATCGCGACGATCACCGGTCCCCTGAACATGTTCGCGGCCCAGGACCGATTGGAAGGGTACCGGCAGGCCCTGGCCGCCCGGGGGATTCCCGTGGATGAGCACCTCATCGCGGAGGGGGACTTCACCGAACAGGGGGGGCGGACGGCTATGCAGCGGCTCCTTCCCTATCAGCCCACAGCCGTGTTTGCCGCCAGCGACATGATGGCCGTCGGCGCGATCAAAGTCCTACGGGAGGCCGGCCTGCAGGTTCCGGAAGATGTGGCAGTGGTTGGCTTTGACGATATACCGCTGGCCTCTATGGTGGACCCGCCCCTCACGACCGTCCGCCAGCCCATAGAACAACTGGGCAGCATGGCGGTGGAATTGCTAATCGGCATGCTGGAGAGCCCCCAAGCAGGGGGGGTTCACCGGGTGGTATTGCCGACCGAACTGGTCATCCGGGCCTCCTGCGGGGTCCGGGTCCGAGCATTGTGAGCATTCCGTTCCACAAGAAAGGAGGGTAGTGCAGGGAAAGTATCTAACCACCAGTCCATATCCACATAGTACCGTTTATCCCCAAATTCAGTCAGGAGGAGAAAAATGTCCCGGAAACTGACCTTCGTTATTCTGAGCGCCCTCGTTGTGGGCAGTCTGCTGCTGACAGCCTGTCAGCCGCAGACAGTAACGGTGACCGTGGTCCAGACGGTCCCGGTCAAAGAGACGGTGCCCGTGGTCATCACGCCCACGCCGGGCCCCTCTCCGGTGGTCTACCCGCGCAACGAGACCCTCTATACCAGCGGGAAGCAGTGGGGCCCGCCCACGTCCTGGAACCCGCTTACCGGTGGGGATATCGCCATGGGGGTCGTGGGCCTCTGCCACGAGACACTCTTTATCTATGACCCCCTGAAGAACGAGTTCATCCCCTGGCTGGCCGAGAGCGGTAAGTGGGTCAGCGACAACGTCTATGAAGTCAAAATCCGCCAGGGCATCCAGTGGCAGGACGGCCAGCCCCTCACTGCGAAGGACGTCGTCTTCTCCTTTGAGGTCCGCAAGATCACCGGCGCCTCGTTCAGTTATAT
Organism: Thermoflexales bacterium; assembly: GCA_014360895.1. Lineage (GTDB taxonomy): Bacteria > Chloroflexota > Anaerolineae > B4-G1 > DUEL01 > SpSt-77. The sequence continues at coordinate 11,749 of JACIWQ010000036.1, forward strand.
CTGGGACTGGCTGGAGAAAGTAGAGGCTGTGGACGACTACACCGTCCGCTTCACCTTCAAGGACCCGCGCTACCAGGAATGGGGTTATGTCCTCTACTCGCTGGCCATCGTCGCCCAGCATGTCTGGGAAGGGGTGCCGGAAGCGGATGTTCCCACCACTCCAGGGGTACCGCCGACCTGCTCGGGCGCCTACGTCTATGAAACCCACTCCGAAGACCGCATGGTCTGGAAGCGGAACGAGAACTGGTGGGGGACGAAATTGCTGGGGCTGTCCGTGGGGCCGAAGTACATCGTGGATATTGTCAACCCCAGCAACAACGTGGCGCTGGGTCTGTTCCTCAAGGGCGAAATGGACCTGAGCAACAACTTCCTGCCTGGTATCGCCACCCTGGTGGAGGGCGGCTACGGCGTGAAGACTTGGTACGACGACCCGCCGTATATGCTCTCCGCCAACACCGCCTTCCTGTTCATGAACACCAAGAAGAAGCCCATGGATGACCCGGCGTTCCGCAAGGCGATGGCCTACGCCATCAATGTGGACGAAATCGTCACCAAGGTGTACGGCAACATCGTCCAGAAGGCCAACCCCACCGGCCTGCTGCCGGTCTGGGAGCAGTACGTGGACCAGGCGGTGGTGGACGAACTGGGCTTCTCCTACAACCCGGACCAGGCCAAGAGGATTCTGGACCAGGCCGGTTATAAGGACGTGGATGGCGATGGCTTCCGCGAAGCCCCCGATGGCTCCAAGATTGAACTGAAGGTCATCGTGCCCTTCGGGTGGACCGACTGGATGGAGTCTATCAAGGTCATCGCCAACGGCGCTCAGGCGGTGGGCATCAATCTCCAGCCGGACTTCCCGGACTTCCCCTCCTACTGGGAGATGGTCCCGGGCGGCACCTTTGATATGGCCATCAACAACTTCGGCTCCAACCTGAGCAGCACCCCCTGGACCTTCTACAACTGGGTCTTCTACCATCCCATTCAGGACACGATGTTCAGCGGGAACTTCGGCCGCTACGAGAACGAGGAGGTGTTCGGTCTGGTGGACCAGTTGGACCGGGTGCCGGTGGAGGATATTGAGGGCATGAAGGCGGTGATGTCCCAGATTCAACGCATCCAGTTGACCGAGATGCCCGCGATCCCGCTGTGGTACAACGGTCTGTGGGCCCAGTGGAACGAGACCTACTGGACCAACTGGCCGTCCGCCGCAGAGGGGGCGCCCAAGTACCTCCCGTGCACCTGGAACGGCTACTTCAACATGACCGCCATCCTCATGCTCACCGAACTGAAGCCGGCCCAGTAAGAAACCATTGCGGCAGCCGCCCCTCCCCCTCAGGGAGGGGCGGCTTTTGTAAATGCACACTGCGCGAGGGGTTTGTACAACGCATCCACTCAGTGCTATAATACAGTCATCCCATAGTCAGCGATAATTCGCCTGGCTACCCGACACTTTTCCTTCGCGCGTCCCGCATGCCTCTCTGGGGATGTCATTGCGAGCCCCCGAAGGTAGAGAGATAACTCGCAAGAGATTCAGGAGGGATTGTGTCTCGGTATTTGGGGAGAAAACTGCTCATTTACCTTCTGACCTTCTTCCTGGCGGTCACCATAGACTGGTTGATCCCGCGTCTGATGCCCGGCGACCCCATCAACGTGATGATCAGCCGTCTCGGGCCCCGGAACCCGCAAGAGGTGCAGTTGCTGCGGGAATATTATCTCAAAATCTTCGCCCTGGATGTCCCAATGTGGCAACAGTACATCAACTTCTGGAAGTCGGTCTTCCGGGGCGATTTGGGAAGGAGTACCCTTTTCTTCCCGCGTCCGGTGCTGGACATTATTAAGGCATCGGTGCCTTATGACATTTTGCTTCTCTTACCGGCCATTCTGTTGAGTTGGTTTGCCGGGAACAATTTTGGGGCTCTGGCGGCCCGACGCCGCTGGTTGGATAATACCGTTCTCCCCCTGGGGTATATCCTCACGGCCACTCCGTATATGTGGCTTGCCCTTCTGCTGGCCTGGGCGCTGGGAATTGTCGCTGGGATATTCCCGATTGCCGGGGCCTATAGTTTTGACTTGCGCCCTCACCTCTCCTGGCGATTCATTCAAGACCTCCTTTTGCACTGGTTCCTCCCCTTCCTTTCCCTGTTCATGGTGATGTTCGGCGGCTGGGCCATCGGCATGCGGAATATGATTATCTACGAACTGGAAGCGGACTACTCCCGCTACCTGGAAGCACTGGGGGCTCCCCAGGGCCTGATCCGCCGTTATGCGTTTCGTAATGCACTCCTTCCCCAGATCACCGGTCTGGCCCTCCAGTTAGGGACCATTGTGGCGGGCGCAGTGGCGACGGAAGTGGTCTTTGCATACCCCGGCATCGGCAACCTGATCGTGCAGGCCATCCAGAACCAGGACTATTTCCTGATTCAGGGCTGTTTCCTGTTCATCATCCTGGGCGTCTTGCTGGCCAATTTGCTCATTGACATTGCCTATGTCATTGTAGACCCTCGCACGCGATTAGGAATGACAGGGGAGGCCGCATAATGGGTCTGAAACGGAGCGAATTCCTCTTCTTCGCCTGGCGGAACAGAAAACTGCGGATTGGGGTTTCCATTGTCATCTTCTTCGTGATCCTGGCAATCGTGGGCCCCTTTCTAACCAAATATCCCCCTAACGAATACGTGGAGGCCGCCGCGTTTCCTCCTTCCAAGGAGCACTGGTTCGGGACAACGATCTTTGGTCAGGACGTCTTCTCCCAGTTTGTCCATGGCCTGAAAGCGACCTTTGTGGTGGGTCTGATCGGCGGCACCATCGGCACCTTTCTCGGTATCCTGATCGGCTTCACGGCCGGGTACCGGGGGGGGATGGTGGATGAGGTCCTCAATATGGTCACCAATATTGTGCTGATTATTCCCACTCTGGCTGTGCTCATCATTATTGCCGCCTATCTGACCGTGCGGGGCATCCTGACGGAAAGCGTCCTGATCGGACTGACCGCATGGCCCTGGGCCGCCCGGGCAATCCGGGCGCAGACCTTCTCGCTACGCGTCCGGGATTACGTGGACCTGGCCCGGATGTCCGGAGTGGGCTCTATGAAGATTATATTCGGTGAGATTGCGCCGAATATGATGTCCTACCTCCTGCTGGTGTACATCCTCCAGTTCGGTGGAGCGGTGCTCAATGCGGCCGCGCTGGATTTCATCGGTCTCGGCCCGACCAATACCATTTCTCTAGGCCTGATGATGAACTATGCCCTTCTCTGGGCGGCACTTCCCCTGGGAATATGGTGGTGGTTTGTCCCTCCGGGGCTCGCGATTACGGCTATCGTGGGTGCTTTGTACGTGACCAACGTTGGCCTGGATGAAGTGTTCAACCCCAAACTGCGGGAGATGTGACCGTGCTCCAGGTGGAAAATCTCACTGTCTACTACAAAACCCTCCGGGGATATGTACGCGCCCTGGAGCGGGCAACGTTCACCGTCGCCGACGGCGAAATTATGGGGCTGGCGGGCGAGTCCGGCTGCGGCAAGACAACCCTCGGCCACAGCATCATCTACCTGCGCCCCCCGATGAACTACATAGAGGGCCGCGTCGTCCTGGACGGGCAGGAACTCCCGATCTGGGATATGGAGCGGATGCGGGAGTTTCGCTACCGGCACGTCTCCCTCATCCCCCAGTACGCGATGAACGCCCTCAACCCAACCCGCAAAATCGGGAAGATGATCGCCGAACTTCTGGAAAGCCGGGAGATGAATTACGATGAGATTCTACCGGAACTGAAACGGCGGTTGGACCTGGTCCAGTTGTCCCACGATGTGCTGAAGATGTACCCGATAGAGTTATCGGGCGGGATGAAACAACGGACGGTGATGGTGGTCTCCACACTGTTGAATCCCTCTCTGCTGATTGCGGACGAAATCACCTCCGCGCTGGATGTCTCCACCCAGAAGGCGGTCTGCGAGATGCTGGTGGAGTTCCGGGACCGGGGTTTTGTGAAGAGCACCATCATCATCACCCACGACATCTCCATCCTCTACCAGATTGCCGATTCCATCCTGGTGATGTACGCGGGCCAACTTTCGGAGAAGGCGCCGACGGAGACGATTTTCCGGGACGCGCGCCATCCCTACACGCAGATGCTCATCGGCTCCCTGCCCAAAGTGGGTGTGCGCTATCAGGAGGAGCGGCTGCGGGGAATCCCGGGCTCCCCGCCCCAACTTCTGGACCCGCCGCCGGGGTGCCGGTTCCGGGATCGGTGCCCCGTCGCCTTTGACCGTTGTGTGGAAGTCCCCCCATTCCTGGAAATCTCACCGGGCCACTTCGTGGCCTGCTGGAGGGCGTACTGAGATGCTCAGTCTGGAACGGGTCACCAAAATCTACCGGCTCGGCGCCTTCGGTCTGAAGAAACTGGTCGCTGTCCGCGACGTCAGTTTTGAAATTGGTGAGCGGGAAATTGTCTCCCTCATCGGCGAGAGCGGGAGCGGCAAGAGCACCATCGGGAAACTCATCCTCCGCCTGATCCCCCTTACTTCCGGCACCATCCGCTTTGAGGGGATGGACATCTCCGCCATGAATAGTCGGTGTCTCAAAGATTACTACCGTAAGGTCCAGGGCGTCTTTCAGGACCCCTTCGCGTCCTTCAACCCCATCTTCAAGGCCGATCGGATTTTCCGGATGGTCCACGACGAGTTCTACCCGAAGATGGGCGCCCGGGAATGGTCCGAGAAAGTGGAGGGCGCCCTGCGCGCGGTGGGCCTGAACCCCCCGGACGTGCTGAACAAGTTTCCCCACCAGTTGAGCGGCGGGCAGTTGCAGCGCTTCCTGGTCGCCCGCGCGCTCCTGCTGGACATCCGGCTGCTGGTCGCCGACGAGATTATCAGCATGCTGGACGCCTCCACCCGGGTGGACGTGCTCAACCTGCTGGCGGACCTGCGGGCGCGGGGGCTCTCCATCCTCTTCATCACCCACGACCTCTCCCTGGGCTACTACATCAGCGACCGGGCCATCATCCTCTACCGGGGCCGCATCGCCGAAATGGGCCCGACAGAAAGGGTCTATAACCGTCCTCTTCACCCCTACACCGAGATGCTGATGGAGTCGGTTCCCCGGCTGGACCGGAAGTGGGAGGAAGAGATTCGCGTGGAACGGGAGGGAGACGCGGCGATTTCGGCCGTGGCCGGATGCGTGTACGCCGGCCGATGCCCGAAGGCGATGGACATCTGCACTCAGCAGGAGCCGGAACTGAGGGAAGCAGAGACGGGCCACTTTGTGGCCTGCTGGGCAAAGTAAACCTAATGTGCCAGGCACTTCGGAAGTGCCTGGCACACTGTAGGGAGGTGCTGAGCATGATTCAGGCCATCGGCCCCGCTCTCCCCAACATCCCCTGGGAGGAGCGCCCTCCAGGATGCTCCGACGTCGTCTGGCGCTACAGCAAGAACCCCATCATCACCCGGGACGCCGTCCCCGGGGCCAATAGCATCTTCAACAGCGCGGTGGTCCCCTTCAACGGCAAATTCGCTGGGGTCTTCCGCTGCGACAACACCGCCCGGGACATGCAGATTCACGCCGGATTCAGCGATGACGGGGTCCACTGGCAGATAGAGCCGCAGCGCATCCAGTTCGTCTGTGAGGACCCGGAAATCGGGCAGTTTGTCTACGGCTACGACCCGCGCGTCTGCTGGATAGAGGACCGGTACTGGGTCACCTGGTGCAACGGGTACTACGGCCCGACCATCGGCGTGGCCTACACGTATGACTTCCGGACGTTTTACCAGTTGGAGAATGCGTTTCTCCCCTACAACCGCAACGGCGTCCTCTTCCCCCGCCGGATCAACGGGAAGTACGCGATGCTGAGCCGCCCCAGCGACCGGGGACATACGCCTTTCGGAGACATTTTCTACAGCGAGAGCCCGGATATGATTCACTGGGGTCACCATCGGTTCGTGATGGCCCCGGTGGGCGGGTGGCAATCCACCAAAGTCGGCGCCGGCCCCACACCGATTGAGACGCCCGAGGGATGGCTCCTCATCTACCACGGCGTCCTGACCTCATGCAACGGCTTCGTCTACAGTTTCGGCGCCGCGCTGCTGGACCTGGAGAAACCCTGGAAGGTCATCTATCGCACCCGACCCTATCTCCTAAACCCCCGGGAGTACTACGAGTGCGTGGGAGACGTGCCCAACGTCGTCTTCCCCTGCGCGGCGCTGGTGGACCCGCCGACGGGTCGGATGGCCATCTACTACGGCGGCGCGGATACGGTCACCTGCCTGGCCTTCGGGTATCTGCACGAGGTGGTGGAGTTTGTGAGGGGGAATTCGTTGTGAAAAGTGAAACGTGAAGGGTGAAGCGTGAGGTAAGTTTTTACCGCGGAGGGCGCAGAGATTCTTTAGGTTCACCGATTCTTCGCGCTCTCCGCGTTCTCTGCGGTGAGTTTTCGCATAGAGGTTTGCCGCTTCGGCGCGCCGGGGCGGCAAAATCAATCCCTCAATTTGGGAGCGCTCCCAAAGGGGAAGAGACGGCCGATGCCCCTTCCTCCTTCATCCCTTCGGCTGGAGGCGAAAACGTGCGGTTCGGCTACTTTGATGATGAGCATCGCGAATATGTCATCACCCGCCCGGATACCCCGCTTCCCTGGATCAACTACCTGGGCTGCGAGGACTTCTTTGGGATCATCTCCAACACGGCGGGCGGTTATTGCTTCTATCGGGATGCCCGCCTGCGCCGCCTCACCCGCTACCGCTACAATAACGTCCCCCTGGACTTCGGCGGGCGCTACATCTACCTGCGGGACGACGAGACCGGCATCTTCTGGTCTCCCTCCTGGCAGCCGACCCGACATCCGGTGGAGAACTACGTCTGTCGGCACGGCCTGGGTTATACGGTCATCAGCTCCACTTATCAGGGAGTGGCCGCCCAGACCCGCTACTTCGTCCCCCTGGGGGCCCATCTGGAAATCTGGCAGTTGACGGTGACCAACCAGCGCGAGCGGCCGCTGGCCCTTTCCGTCTTCTCAGCAGTGGAGTTCTGCCTCTGGGATGCCCAGGACGACGCCACTAACTTCCAGCGCAACTTCAGCACCGGCGAAGTAGAGGTGGAGGGCCGGGTCATCTACCACAAGACGGAGTACCGGGAACGGCGCAACCACTTTGCTTTCTTCGCCTGCTCGGAACCGCTGGCCGGGCACGACACCGACCGGGACATCTTCCTGGGGCCGTACCGGGGCTGGGACCGCCCCCTGGCGGTGGAGCGAGGCCGGTCCTTCAACTCCATTGCCCACGGCTGGGCCCCCATGGGCTCCCACCATGTCCGCCTCACGCTGGCACCGGGGGAGAGCCGGCAGGTCATCTTCCTGCTGGGCTATCACGAGAATCCACCCCAGGAGAAGTTTGACCCGCCGGACTCGCTGCGAATCAACAAGCGGACAGTGCTCCCTGTCATCCGGCGGTACCTGGACCCGGCGAGCGTGGACGGGGCCTTTGAGGCGCTGCGGGCCTACTGGGACCGGCTGCTGGGGTACCTGCAGGTGGAGACTCCCGATGTCCACACGAACCGCATGGTCAACATCTGGAACCCGTACCAGTGTATGGTGACCTTCAATCTTTCCCGGTCCGCCTCGTTGTTTGAGTCGGGCATTGGGCGGGGGATCGGCTTTCGGGACTCCAACCAGGACTTGCTGGGGTTTGTGCATATGGTGCCAGAGCGGGCCCGGCAGCGTATCCTGGACCTGGCCGCGACCCAGTTGGAGACAGGCGGGGCATACCACCAGTATCAGCCGCTGACGAAACGGGGGAACGACGCCATCGGCAGCGGGTTCAACGACGACCCGCTCTGGCTGGTGTTGAGCACCGCCGCATACCTGAAGGAGACCGGGGACAAGAGTATTCTGGACGAGCCTGTCCCCTATGACAACCGGTCGGGCACGGAGGAGCCGCTCTACGGGCATCTGGAGCGGAGCATCCGCTACACGATGGAGCGGCTGGGGCCGCACGGGCTTCCCCTCATCGGCCGCGCCGACTGGAACGACTGCCTGAACCTGAACATCTTCTCGGAGGAGCCGGGGGAATCGTTCCAGACGGCGCCGCTGAAGCGGGACGGGACGGTGGCGGAATCGGTGTTCATCGGCGGATTGTTTGTGCTGGCCGCCCGGGAGATGGCCGGAATTGCCCGCTGGTGCGGCTGGGAAGAGGAGGCGCGCCGTTACGAAGCCGCCGCCGACGAGATGGCCCGCCGGGTGCTGGAACACGGCTGGGATGGGGAGTGGTTCCTGCGCGCGTACGATGCCTTTGGGGGAAGGGTGGGCTCACGGGAGTGCGCCGAGGGGCAGATTTTTATTGAGCCCCAGGGGATGTGCGTGATGGCCGGCATTGGCCTGGAGGACGGACGGGCCGGGCGAGCCCTGGAGTCGGTCCGGGAGCGGTTAAGCACGCCCCATGGCATCCTCCTGCACCAACCCGCCTATACTCGCTACTACGTCCACCTGGGAGAGATTTCCTCCTACCCGCCCGGCTACAAGGAGAACGGCTCCATCTTCTGCCACACCAACCCCTGGGTGATGATTGCGGAGACGGTGTTGGGGCATGGCGACCGGGCCCACGACTACTATCTCCGCATCAACCCGTCGGTGCGAGAAGAAATCAGCGAGGTCCACCGCTGTGAGCCGTACGTGTATGCCCAGATGATTGCCGGGCGGGACGCGCCCACGTTTGGGGAAGCGAAGAACTCCTGGCTGACCGGCACGGCGGCCTGGAACTACGTCGCCATTACCCAGCACATTCTGGGCATCCGCCCCACCCTTCAGGGGCTACGAATCGCCCCGGTCATCCCGGCCGGTTGGTCAGGGTTTACGGCCCGCAGGGCCTTTCGCGGCGTGGTGTATCACATCGGGGTACGGCGGGTCGGGCCGGGGAACCGGGTCTCCCTCCGGGTGGACGGTCGTCCGGTGGAGGGGGATGTTGTACCCTTACCGCCGCCGGAGACGAAGGAAGTACGAGTGGACGTTGAGGTTGGGTGAGAGCAGGTCAGAGAATTCGTCGCCCCGTGGCTGGTTACGGACGCTTTGATTCCTCCCGCGCCAGGAGACGCTGGATCAGCGGGCCGACCTCCAGCACACTCCCCACGGCGAAATCCACTCCGTCCTGAGGCAGGCCGTTCACCAGAACCGTCGTCATCCCCATAGCTTTGGCGGGCTGGAGGTTGACGACGCGGTCGTCTATCAGAATGCAGGCCGTTCCGGGGACGCCCAGCAGGGCCAGCAGATGCTCGTACGCCTCCTGTCGGGGCTTGTGGATGAAGTCCAGAGTCCGGATGTCTACCACCCGCTCAAAGAGGTCGGCGATGCCCAGGGCGTTCAGCACCCGGACGGCATGCTCGGCCGAGGAATTGGTGAAGACCACGCGGCGGAGAGGGATCCCCGTCAGCATAGCTCTCAGGGCCGGGTCGGGCCGGAGGTAAACCTCCACGGGGACATCGTGGACGTAGGCCAGGTAGTCCTCCACGTCCACTTTCTCCCGGTGTTCCGCCAGCAGACCGGCCAGGGTGGTGCCGTAGCGATGAATGTAGACTTCCCGCAGGTGGGCCGCGTCCTCGGGGCCCAGGCCCAGGTGACGCTGAAGCCAGTCGGTGATTTTTCGGGCCACGTCCTGCATCAGCCCGATACTGGTCGGATAGAGAGTTTCGTCCAGGTCAAAGACGGCGTGTGTGAAGGGCACGGCAATTCTCCTGAATGGGGTCGCAGGAGAAGTATACCCGATTTCGGAGAGGATGAAAAGCGGGTTGATCCCATAAAGTCGTTTGTGTCTTCGTGGTTTTCCACTTTACCACAAAGGCACGAAGACACGAAGTAAAAAATTATTTTTCTTTGTGTCTTTGTGTCTTCGTGGTTTTCCAGCGGTTTTCCAAAATAAAGCAGGCGCCCCTGGAGGAGAGGGGGCGCCTGCCGAGGAAAGCCCGTGCGGCGTCCAGGCCCTTACCGGGTCACAATACAAATCCCCAGCGTCCCCGGTCCCGTATGCGTGCCGATCACCGGGCTGACCTCCGCCAGATAGAGTTCCTCCGGCCCCAACTGAGCTCTCACGTCCTCCGCCAGCGCCTGAGCGTCCTCCAGCGCGTTGGCATGGACGACGGCGGCCCGGAAGACCGGAGAGGCCCCGGCCCGCTCCCGCAGGATTTCCAGCATGCGGGCCAGCGCCTTTTTCTTCGTTCGGACCTGCTCCACGCCTTCAATCACGCCGTCCAACCCCAGGAGCGGCTTGATCTGAAGGGCCGTCCCCAAGAACCGTTTGCCCCCACCGATGCGCCCGCCCCGGTGGAGGAACTCCAGCGTGTCCACCATAAACAGGATGTGCAGGTGTTCCCGGACCCGGGCGGCCGCCGCGATGACATCTTCCACCGAAGCGCCGGCCTGGGCGGCTTCCGCCGCTGCCATAACCTGAAAGCCCAGCCCCATAGACGTGGAGCGAGAGTCAATCACTTCTATCCGCAGGTCGGGAAGTAATTCCTTTGCCGCTTCCGCCGAGGCAACCGTCCCGCTCAGTTGGGCGGAGATGTACGCCCCCACGATGGTGTCCGTCCCCTTCTCCTCCGCCACCCGACGGAAGAATTCCACAAACTCGCCAGCCGAGGGCTGGGAGGTGGTGGGCATGACTTTGGCCGTCTGGAGGCGCTGGTAGAAGGTGGGCGGGTCAATGTCCACCCCGTCCTTCAAGACTTCTCCCCCCCAGAGAACGTTGAGAGGGATGACCGGGATGCCCAGTCGCTCCCGTACATCCGGAGGTAAATAGGCAGTGCTATCGGTGACAATGGCAATGGGTTTAGCGTTCATCTTTGTGGACCTCCCTGGCTGGTGACACGTTCTCTATAGAGATAACACCGGCTGGCGGGAAAAGATGCGCGGAATTTCGGGCCCGTTGAGGCTTGACAGAAACCCAATCTCGTTTATCATGCTCTGCCGGAGGAGAAGAGAGTGCCGAGGCTGCTGGCTCCCGGGACGGTCCTGCACGCGCGCTACCGCATTCTCGCCCCCATCGGGCAGGGGGGGATGGGAGCCGTTTATCGCGCCGCCGACCTGCGGCTGGAAGGCCGCATCTGCGCGGTCAAAGAGATTCTCACTGACCCCGACCTCTCCCCCGACCTGCAGGCCCAGGCCCAGCAACAGTTCTATCGCGAGGCCAGCATTCTGGCCCGGCTGGACCACCCCAACCTGCCCAAAGTCTCCGATTACTTTACCGAGGAGGGGCGGGAGTATCTGGTGATGGACTACGTCGCCGGGCCCGACCTCCGGCAGGTCCTGGAGGAGGCGCGCCGCGCCGGCCAGATGCTGGAGGAGGATCGGGTTCTGGGATGGGCCATGCAGTTGTGCGATGCCCTCTCCTACCTCCACAGTCAGGACCCCCCGATTCTCCACCGGGATATTAAACCGTCCAATATCAAAGAGACAGCCGGGGGCTTCATCAAACTGGTGGATTTCGGGCTGGTGAAGTTGCTCACCCCCGATGACGCCCGGACCATCACGGTGCTCCAGGGCAGGGGAACGGTGGCCTACACGCCCCTGGAGCAATACGGCGGCGATACGGGCCACACGGACCCCCGGTCCGACATCTACGCGCTGGGGGCAACGCTCTATCACCTCCTGACCGGCCAGCCCCCGGCCGATGCCCGGGAGCGGTTCCTCCGGCCGGAGTCGCTGATTCCGCCCCGGACCCTGAATCCGCGCATATCCCCGACCACGGAGCGGGCCATTCTGGCGGCGATGGCCATGCACCCCGACGACCGCCCCCCCAATATGGAAGCGTTCCGGCAGATGCTGACCGATACCTCTCTTTCCGACGCGCTGGCCGTCTGGGTGCCTCCCGGTCGGGAGTGGGAGCAGGCGGTGGAGGAGAATCGGGGGTGGGTGCTGCTGGCCGCGGGGCTCCTGCTGCTGGTGGTTCTCCTGACGCTGGTGCTATAGAAAACGAGACGCGGATTCACGCGGACGAACGCGGATTTTTTCTTTGCGAGGGCGCGCAGTGCCCGCCACGCGGCGAGCCGCTCGCGGCGTGGCCGAGGCAATCTCCCAACGGGCTTCTGGAGATTGCGCCTCGGGCGAGCAATGTCATCGCGAGCGGAGCGAAGCGACCTCGGCGTGGCCCCACGGGGCGAGGCCCCTCGGGCCGTGGCCCTTCGCCCCCTTCGGGGGCTCGCAATGACTCCCCAAAGAGGTATGCGGGAAGTGCGAAGGAAAAGTGTCGGGTAGCCAGGTGAAGCCTTATCGTGTCCTCTCCCGCTGGAGAAGCAAAACGGCCAGCGGGACCGCCGTCCCCACAGCGGTCAGGATGGCCGCCCCCACATCCCCGAAGGGCCGGAGTTGCCCGAGGCCAACGAGAGCCAGGAAGAGAAGATAGCCCACCAGTCCCCCGATGAGTGCCTGGAGACCCCCTTTCATAGCACGGGAGAGGCTCTGCCCGCGCTTCCAGAGGCTTGCATAACCGGCCACCGCCCCGACCAGCGCAATCATCAGGCCCTGCATCAAATCCGCACCGCGCGCCCGGTCAGGAGGGCGCTCCGACGCCGCCGGCTCCGGGGTCGGTTCTATCTCCGGCGTGGGCGACGGGGCCGGGCTGGGCGTCGGCGGCGGCTCCGGGCTGGGCGTCGGCGTAATGGGGATGATGACTGCCGGCTCTCCGGGGCGGATGTCCATCTCCAGCCGCACCGCGCGCGGCACCGGCTCCGCGCGGACGGAAATCTGCAACTGCCCCGTCCGGTCCAACGTCACCGTCGCCTCAGCCACCCCGCCCCGGGTCGTTGCCTGTACCGTCCGCTCCAGCCCTTCCTGCGGGTACGTGAAGATGAACTCCACCAGGGTCCCGTCCGGCACGGGATGGCCGTTCCGGTCCACAATCACTCCGGTCCGCAGGCGGAGGTTATCCCCCTGATAGATGGTCGGCGGTTCCGGCGTCCCGCTCGTCTCCTCGCCGCCAATGAAGACCGGGATGGTCTGGCCGGGGTCCGGCTGAGTTTGCTGGGTGAGGTTGTAGTTGATGCCGGAGACGGTCACCGGTGGTGCACCCGTGAAAGGGAACTCGGCAAAGAGGGCCCGGACAGCGGCCTCCACAAACGGCGGCATCGGGCTGTAGATGCCGAAGTAGGCAGAGAGTTTGGCGATTTCGGTGGTATCCAGATAGTAGGGGGCGCCGAAGGCGAAGACGACGACCTTTTTCCCCCGCAGGGCATCGGCCCGCTCGGAGAGGAACCGGCGGACTGCTCCGGAGGGAGACGCGCGGTCTCCCGCATCCAGCATGGCGAAGATCACCCAGTCCGCCCGCTCCAGCGCGGTGGCGACCGGTTGGGGGACGGGCGTAGATTCCGGGACTGGAGTCGCGGGTGGACGGTTGAGCATGTCCAGCAGTTCGCTGAAGGTGAAACTCTGGACCCGCTGGGGAGAAACCTGCCCTGTAGCCTGGGGGCCATACAGGCGGACCATGGTATCGGCCAGCGCGGTGGGAGAGAGAACGGGGACCGGCGCGCAGTTCGCGCACGGTATCATCTGCCGGTCGTCAGTGAAGATAACGATGCGCTCCTCCGGCGTCGGGGGGTCGGGGAGCAGGTCCGGCGAGGGCGGCGAGAGCAGGGTGACGGCCGCGCGGGCGATGGAAGCGACTGCTTCTCCGGAGCGGCCAACTTGCTGAGCCACGACGTCCGCATCCCGCTGGGTGGCGTTGAGGGTGAAGCGGGAGCCGTATAGCCGCAATTTCAGCCGGAGGATGCGCAGTACGGCCTCGTCCACCCGCGCCTGGAACGAGGGATCGGAGGCGTACTTTTCCCGAAAGAAGGCCAACGTTGCCTTCACGTTGGCCATGTGGGATTCCCAGTCGTCTCCGGTGGCGAAATGGGAGAGAATGAGCATGTCATTGCCCGCCAGGAACGCTTCCTGGGCCACCCGCAGGTGGTTGAATCTCTGCTCCGAGGGGTCGTAGAAGCGACGGACGGCGCGCACACCCAGTTCGTCGGCCACGGCGATCCCGCCGGATTCCCGCCAGGGGGCAACCTCCGGCAGCGCCAGCAGCGACTGCAACGCCTGAGGGTCAAAGGTGACCGGCTTGGTGGAGGCGTAGAGGTTCCCCAGAAACCCCCGGTACCGGATCGGAGCGACCAGGAGTCCATCCGGATGCTCCAGGGCTTCGCCGCTGCCCGTCGCGGCCAGGAAGGGGGCCAGTTCTATCTGCTTGAGTTGCTCCAGGGACTTCTGGACGGTGGAGACTTCCTCGGAGAGCGGGCGGTCGGCCGCGCCCAGGCCGGGGAAGTGGCCCGGGACAACGGCCACCCGGCCCTCGCTCCCTGTGTGGACGCCCCGGATATAGGCTCGCCCCATCTGTCCGACCCAGAAGGGGTCGCCGCCGAAAGAGGAGGTGCCCAGGTCGGCCGCACTGCCCGGCCGGGGAGTGTCCAGTACGTCCAACATCGGGCCCAGCAGGAGGTTAATCCCCAGCGCGTCCAGTTCGGCCCCGGCGATTTGTCCGGCCACCTCGGCGTTGGTCGGATTCCAGGTGGCGCCGATCGCCATCGGGGACGGCAGAGGGGTTGTGCCGCTGATGGGCAGGACCGGTAGACCCATCCGCTCCCCCTGGCGGACGGCGATAAACAGGGGAACAAAGGGGCTGAGGGCGGTCTTGCCCTCAGCAATAGGGAGGGGAATCTGCGCCGCGTCCCAAGCCAGATGCTGTAACTGGCTGGTGAGTGTCGCGACCTGAGCGGGAGTATCCCCCTCGTTGAGAATGTTGCCGTTCTCCGGGCTGAGCAACACCCCGCCGATGCGCTCGTTGACAATCAGGTCATAGATGGCGGAGGTCTCCGTCGTGTCGGTGCCGGGGAAGGTCGCGATGAACAGTTGCCCGACGCGCGCGGCAGGCGGCATGCGGGATAGCAGGGCGACGGCCGGGTCCATCGGCTGCTGGGCGGCCACCGGCGCCAGGCTTCCCACAAGCAAGGCAATCAGGAAGACCCCTGTCAGGAATCGTCTCATTGTGATGCGTGATGCGTGATGCGTGATACGTGATGCGTGATGGGCGGTGGAATTGTAACACGCCCTGGGAGAAAACACAAGGGGGTTATCTTCCGAAAGGTGAACGGGCCGGATTCGGCGCAATGTCCTCCTTTGCCGTTTGTGCTCTTTTATAGTAGAATGTGGACGCCATGCAAGGGAGGCGGGATGTCTCGGTTGACGGTGGGGGTTCGCGAGGGATGCGGAGTGTTGCGATGTTCCACCCTGAAGACCGCGTCCTGGTTGCCGTGATGAACAACCGGCGGGACTTTGAGATTGCCCGCGACCGGGGCTGGTACCGCATCCCCGTGCGGCATGCCCCGCCCAGCACCGCCGAGACCACCGTACTGGCCTTCTACTTCACCCGCGCCTTCGGCGAAGAAGGCTGGGCCATCCACTGGTATGCCCCGGTCCGAGGGCACGAACTGGCCCGCCGTCGGGACCTCCTGCCTGAGGAGCCCCACCACCCCCGCGCCGATGACCTCTATTATCAACTGCAACTGGGCCCCCTGGTCCACCTGGAGCGGCCCATCCCCAGCCTCCGCTGGCGGCGAATCACGTTCATTGAGACGACGTGGGACCGCTTTGTGGCGGCACAGGAAATCAACGACCTCTTTGCCTCCGGCGCCGACGGGCTGTTTGTCACCCTGAAAGAGGCGGGATTCCAGCCGGAGCGGGAGTATCCCATCCGCGAGGGCGGGGCCGAGTACGTGGTGGACCTGGCGATTCCGTGCCGGGAGGGGACGGTGCTGATCGCCGTCGGGGACCGGCCTGCTCCACCGGGCGCCCTCTACCGCCCGGATGTGGAGACAGTCCGGCGGGCCGTCGCCGCGCGGGGAGGTGAGGTTTCCCCTGAAGAGGCGCAAAGAGCGCGGGGAGGATGATAGCGCCTCCGCGTCTCTGCGGTTCGGTCAGAACAGCGAGAGTTGGCGGGCCGGGCGACGGCCGTCCAGCAGGATAAACGGTGCGGCCCGGTCGGCGGCGATGCCCAGCGCGCGCAGGTCCTGGAGATCCTTGATCCGCCCCCGGCGGCGCGCGGCGATGAGCCGGTCGGCGCCCTGAGGGCCGATGCCCGGCACCCGCAGCAGGGTCTCCCGCCCTGCCCGATTCACCTCCACCGGCGCCTCCGCCAGATGCTCCCGCGCCCAGGCCAGTTTCGGGTCCGTCTCCAGCGGAAGATTGCCGTCCGGGCGGAAGGGGAGTTCTTCCACACTGAAGCCGTAATCCCGCAGCAGGAAGGAGGCCTGATAGAGGCGATGCTCCCGCTGCGGCGAGGTCGGCGGATGGGCTTCCAGCGGCGTCCCGGGGACAGGACGGAATGCCTGGAAGTAGGCCCGGGCCAGCCCCAGGTGGCGGTAGAGGAACGCGGTCACGTGCAACAGTTCCAGGTCGCTCTCTCCCGCCGCGCCGACGACGAACTGGGTGGTGGAACTGGGAGCTGGTCCGGGCATCTCCCGGCGGAGTTCCTCTATCCAGCGCAGTCGGCGGAGAAGTTCGTCGGTGAACTGCTTGTGGGGGGCCAGCGCGGCCAGACGGCGGTCGTTGGGGGCCTCCAGATTGACCGAGACGCGGTTGGCCAGCCGCATCGCCGCCGCCACCTGGTCCCGCTCCGCGCCGGGCATAATCTTCAGGTGGATGTAGCCCTGAAATCCGTAGCGGTGGCGGAGAATCTCCGCCGTGGCAATGAGCCGGTCTTGGGTATGCGGCCCTCCGCCCAGGACAGACGAACTCAGGAAGAGCCCCTCGGCGATGCCGCGCTGGTGGAGTTGCAGGAACAGGCGGGCCAGTTCGTCGGGCGTGAAGGTGGCGCGGGGGCAATCCCGCCCGGCGCGGAACGCGCAGTAAAAGCAATCCCGCTCGCAGGCCGAGGTGAGGAGGGTCTTTAGCAGCGCGATGCGTTGGCCGCCGGGCATCGCCGCGTAGTGAATGAAGCTGGAGAGGTCGGGAGGAAGCCCGGCGGGACCGGACGGAGATTGCCCTGCCGCATTGACCTCTTCCGCCGGCTCGTAGCAGGTCGCCGGTCCCAACAGCCGCAGTTTCTCTATCGGGTCCATGATGGGGGTTCTTTATCAGAGAACAAACGTTCACTCCCCATTATACCACAGAATCCGATGATTGGGGAGGGCCTCCCCGCACCCCACCCCAGGCCCCTCCCCTCTCCCCCCGGGGGCGAGGGGAGGGGAAAGGGTTTGCGGCGGGCTATGGGAAG